>JANYJJ010000173.1 GCA_025358485.1 Burkholderiales bacterium
GCGGCGGCCAAAACTCCCAGCACACACCGCGCGTGTTCACAGTGCCCACCTCCCTCCCAACCTCCCTCCGTCAAGGAGGGAGGGGTAACACCAGCGCCTCACGTCGCGACCCAGCATGCCCATGAAACACGCTGTCAAACACATTCACTTCGTTGGCATCGGCGGCGCGGGCATGAGCGGCATTGCCGAGATCTTGCACAACCTGGGCTATGTCGTCTCCGGCTCTGACCAAAGCGACAGCGTCACCTCAAAACGCTTGGCGTCGCTCGGTATTCAAGTGGCCATCGGTCACGACGCCGCCAACATCCAAGCTGCCGAAGCGGTGGTCACGTCCAGTGCCGTCAAAGCCGACAACCCCGAGGTCATGGCCGCCCGCAGCAAGCGCATTCCCATCGTGCCGCGCGCCGTGATGTTGGCCGAATTGATGCGCTTGAAAAAGGGCATTGCGATTGCGGGCACGCACGGCAAAACCACCACCACCAGCTTGGTCACCAGTGTGTTGGCCGAAGCCGGTGTGGACCCGACGTTTGTGATCGGCGGGCGCTTGAACGCGGCCGGTGCCAACTCGCGTTTGGGCAAGGGCGACTACATCGTGGTCGAGGCCGATGAGTCCGACGCATCGTTCTTGAACCTCATGCCCATCATGGCGGTGGTCACCAACATCGACGCCGATCACATGGACACCTACGGCCACGACTTCGCCAAACTGAAGCAGGCCTTTGTTGAGTTCATCCACCGCATGCCGTTTTATGGCGCGGCCGTTCTGTGCAGCGACGACGCCGGTGTGCGCTCCGTCATGCCGATGATTTCGCGCCCCGTCGTCACCTACGGTTTTTCAGAAGACGCCATGGTGCGCGCCGTGAATGTGCAAGCCCACGCCGGTCAAATGAGCTTCACCGTGCAGCGCCGCAACGGTGTGCAAATGCCCGACTTGCAAGTCACCCTGAACCTGCCTGGCAACCACAACGTACTGAATGCTTTGGCCGCGATTGCGGTGGCCACCGAGTTGGAGTTGCAGGACGCGGCTGTGGTCAAAGGTCTGGCTGAATTTCGCGGTGTCGACCGACGCTTCCAACGCTACGGTGACTGGCCCGCGCAAGACGCAAGCGGCGGCAGCTTCACCCTCATCGACGACTACGGCCACCACCCGGTCGAGATGGCGGCCACCTTGGCAGCGGCGCGCGGTGCCTTCCCTGGCCGACGTTTGGTGTTGGCATTTCAGCCGCACCGCTACACCCGCACGCGCGATTGTTTCGAAGACTTTGTGAAGGTCATCGGCACCGCAGATTTGGTGTTGTTGAGCGAGGTTTATTCGGCCGGTGAAGCGCCCATCGTGGCGGCTGACGGGCGCGCGCTGACGCGTGCACTGCGCGTGGCGGGCAAGGTCGATCCGGTGTTTGTGGACGACGTGAAAACCATGGCGGCTGCGATAGCCGAGCAAGTGCGCGCCGGTGACGTGGTGCTGGTGATGGGCGCAGGAACCATAGGCAGCGTGGCGCAGCAAGTGGTGGACAGCATGAAGGAAACGAAATGAGCATCGATGTGAAGACTCTCGGCAAAGTCGCCGTGCTCATGGGCGGCAGTTCGGCCGAGCGCGAAATCTCTTTGTTGTCGGGCCACGGCGTGCTCGCGGCCTTGCAATCGCAGGGTGTTGACGCACACGCGTTTGACCCGGCCGAGCGCGACTTGATTGAGCTCAAGCGTGACGGCTACGCGCGCTGCTTCATCGCGCTGCACGGTCGCCACGGCGAAGACGGCACGGTGCAAGGCGCGCTCGAATTGCTGGGCATCCCCTACACCGGCAGCGGCGTCATGGCGTCGAGCATTGCCATGGACAAGGTCATGACCAAACGCGTGTGGATCGCTGAAGGCTTGCCCACACCGCACCACGTGTGGTTGCCGCCCACTGAGCAAACCCGTGAGCGCGTGCGTGAGGTGCCCGATCACTTGGGGCTGCCGCTGATCGTCAAGCCGCCGCGCGAGGGCTCGTCCATCGGTGTGACCAAGGTCGAGGGCTATTCGCAAATGCAAGCTGCCGTGGCGCTGGCCGCGAAGTACGACCCCGATGTGTTGTGCGAAGAATTCATCGCTGGCGACGAAGTCACCTGCGCCGTTCTGGGTGCGGGCGACAGCGCTGTGGCGCTGCCCGTGGTGCGCATCACCGCACCCGAAGGTGCCTACGACTACCAGAACAAATACTTCACCGACGTGGTTCGCTACCAATGCCCCAGCGGTTTGCCCGAAGCCGAAGAACGGGAAATTCAGCGCATCGTTTTGCAGTGCTACCGCACTCTGGGTTGCCGTGGTTGGGGCCGCGCCGACGTGATGATTCGCGCCACCGACCGCAAGCCTTATTTGCTGGAGATCAACACGTCACCCGGCATGACCTCGCACTCATTGGTGCCCATCTCGGCCAAGGCCGCAGGCATGAGCTACGAGGCGCTGTGTTTGCATTTGATCGCGGGTGCGAGCTTGGACTCGCCTGCACCGCTGGCAGCAAAAGCCTGATTCAGGCTGCATCAAATCACATGAAGCGCAACCCCACCCCACGCCCCACCTACAACGCCGCGCCCGCAGCGTTGCCGGGTGACGTGCGCCTGATGAACATCACCGCGGTGGTTTTGTTCAGCTTGGTGGCGGTGGCCTTGGTGGTCGCAGCTGTGCTGTGGGCAGCGCGCCATCCGCTGTTTGCCATTCGCGCCATTCGCGTGGAAGGTGACGTGACGCGCAACAGCGTGGCCACCATCCGCGCGAACGCCGCGCCCAAATTGGCAGGCAACTTTTTCACCACCCAATTGACGTCTGACAAGTCTGCGTTTGAAGCCGTGCCTTGGGTGCGCAAAGCCGAAGTGCGGCGCGAATGGCCGGGCAAGTTGGTTGTGCGTTTGGAAGAGCACCGCGCTGTGGCCTTGTGGGGTTTTGAGGACGCCGACGACAAATTGGTGAACAGCCACGGCGAAGTGTTCGAAGCCAACTTGGGCGATGTGGAAGACGACAAGTTGCCCACCCTCAGCGGCCCACCCGGCACCTCGGCTTTGATGCTGCAACTGCTGCAAAGCCTGCAACCGCTGTTCGCCAAACTCGACACCCACATCGACACCTTGCGCCTGACCGGCCGCGGCTCGTGGCATGCCGAATTGGACAACGGTGCCGAGGTGGCTTTGGGTCGCGGCACACACGATGAGCTGGTCGCCAGCACGCAGCGCTTTGTGGGCACGGTGCTGCCCTTGTTGGCGCAGTACCAACGCCCGCTCGAATACGCCGACCTGCGCCACCACGACGGCTATGCGCTGAAGCTGCGCGGCGTGACCACGGGCGCTGTGGTCGCAGCAGCAATCGCCAAAGAAAAGAAAAACTAGGACAACCATGGCCAAAGAAATCAAAGACATCGTCGTTGGCTTGGACATTGGCACCGCCAAAGTCATGGCTGTGGTGGCCGAGGTCATGCCGGGCGGTGAGCTGCGTTTGGCAGGCTTGGGTTTTGCGCCCACGCACGGTTTGAAGCGCGGTGTGGTGGTGAACATCGACGCCACGGTGCAAAGCATTCAGCAAGCGCTGAAAGAGGCCGAGATGATGGCCGACTGCAAGATCACGCGTGTCTACACCGGCATCACCGGCAGCCACATACGCGGCCAAAACAGCACCGGCATGGTGATCGTGCGCGACAAAGAAGTCACACCGGTGGACGTGAGCCGCGTGGTCGAAACGGCCAAGGCCATCAACATTCCGAACGACCAGCGTTTGCTGTTGGTCGAGCCGCAGGAATTCGTGATTGACGGCCACGAAGTGAAAGAACCCATCGGCATGAGCGGTGGCCGCTTGGAGGTGAAGGTGCACATCGTCACCGGTGCGCAAAGCGCGGCCGAGAACATCATCAAGTGCGTGCGCCGCTGCGGTTTGGAAGTGGATTTGTTGGTGCTCAACCCCAGCGCATCCAGCCACGCTGTGCTCACCGAAGACGAAAAAGATTTGGGCGTGGCGCTGGTGGACATCGGCGCTGGCACCACCGACGTGGCCATCTTCACGGCCGGTGCAATCCGGCACACCGCAGTCATTCCCATCGCGGGTGACTTGATCACCAGCGACATCGCCATGGCGCTGCGCACGCCCACGAAGGACGCTGAAGAAATCAAGATCGAGTACGGCGTGGCCAAGCAATTGCTGGCCGACCCGAGCGAGCAATTGGAGGTGCCGGGCTTGGGTGACCGCACCCCGCGCATGCTCAGCCGCCAAGCGCTGGCCGGTGTGATCGAGCCGCGCATCGAAGAGATTTATTCGCTGGTGCATCAGGTCATCCGCGAGAGCGGCTACGAAGAACTGCTGTCCAGCGGCATCGTCATCACGGGCGGTGCGGCGGTGATGCCCGGCATGGTCGAGCTTGGCGAAGACATCTTTTTGAAGCCCGTGCGCAAAGGCGTCCCGACCTACAAAGGCGCGTTGCACGACATGGTGGCCAACCCGCGCTCGGCCACCGTGATGGGCTTGCTGGAAGAAGCCCGCTTGGCGCGCAGCCGCGGCATGCGCGCCGCGCAACAAGCCGGGTCGGTGAAGAACTGGTTCACCAGCGCCAAGGACTGGTTCCTTGGCAATTTTTAACCATCAAATTTGAGTGACCGCTACATGAATATCAAGAACCCCCGAAGAAGCCGCGACCCACCGGCCACTTAGAACCGCAAGCAAGCAAGAACAACAAGAAAAGTAAGAAATTTTTAATTCACAAAACGGCAACTGCTGACTGAAACTTGGAGAACAACATGGCCATCGAAATGATTGAAGAATTTGACTTGGGCACGCAAATCAAGGTGATAGGCGTGGGCGGCGGCGGCGGCAACGCGGTCGATCACATGATTGCGCAAGGCGTGCAAGGTGTGGAATTCATCGTCGCCAACACCGACGCGCAAGCGTTGAATCGCTCGTCTGCACACCAACTGCTGCAACTGGGTAAAACCGGTCTCGGCGCGGGTGCCAAGCCTGAGGCGGGACGCTTGTCAGCCGAAGACGCTGATGCGCAAATTCGCCAAGCCATCACCGGTGCCAACATGCTGTTCATCACAGCAGGCATGGGCGGCGGTACGGGCACTGGCGCAGCACCAGTGATTGCGCGCATCGCCAAAGAAATGGGCATCTTGACGGTCGGTGTGGTCACCAAGCCATTCGAGTTTGAAGGCAACCGCCGCATGAAAGCGGCCGACGCCGGACTGGCTGAACTTGAGGCCAATGTGGACTCGCTGATCGTGGTGTTGAACGAAAAGCTGCTCGAAGTGTTGGGCGACGACGTGACACAAGACCAAGCCTTCGCTGAAGCCAACGACGTGTTGAAAAACGCGGTCGGCGGCATCAGCGACATCATTCACATGCACGGCATGGTCAACGTCGACTTTGAAGACGTCAAGACAGTGATGAGCGAGCCGGGCAAGGCCATGATGGGCACGGCGCAAGCCACTGGCCCAGACCGCGCCACCAAGGCCGCCGATGCGGCAGTGGCTTGCCCACTGTTGGAGGGCATTGACCTCTCAGGCGCGCGCGGTGTGTTGGTGTTGATTGCCGCCAATCGCAGCACCTTGAAATTGAGCGAAAGCAAGAACGCGATGAACACCATCCGCCGCTATGCGGCCGATGATGCGCACGTGATCTTTGGCACCGTCTACGACGACGCGTTGGGCGACAAGCTGCGCGTCACCGTGATTGCCACGGGCTTGAGCCCTGCGCGCCGTCAGCAAACACCGATCAGCGTTGTGCACAGCGCCCCGATGCTGCGCACCGGCACCGACAACTTGCCCATCCTCAACCAAGTGGGCAATGCGAATCAAGGTGGACAGATGGGTGGACAGATGGGTTCACAGCCCGCGCACGACTACACCGCGCTGAGCACCCCGAGCGTGTGGCGCACCCGCACGGCCGCAGCCAAGGTGGATGCACTGGCCAGCAACGGCATGGACGAGATCGAGATCCCGGCGTTTTTGCGCAAGCAGGCCGATTGAATTCGCGGCAACGCTGATCGACGCAGCCTGAAACGAAAAAGCCGACGTGAGTCGGCTTTTTTTATCCCCGCTTCCGACTTCACATCAGCGCCAACTGCTCACGCAATTGCGTGACCTGTTGCTGCCAATACGAGACGCCGCCAAACCACGGGAACGCGATGGGAAAGGCCGGGTCGTTCCAACGCTGCGCGAGCCACGCGCTGTGGTGAATCATGCGCAGGCTGCGCAGCGCTTCAATCAGTTTCAGCTCGCGCGCATCGAAGTCCATGAAGTCGGTGTAGCCCGACAACACCACGCTCATTTGACGCGACATCGCGGCCGCGTCACCGGACAGCAGCATCCACAAATCTTGAATTGCCGGGCCTTGAACCGCGTCGTCCATGTCAACGAAATGCGGGCCTGCGCGCGTCCACAGCGTGTTGCCGGAATGGCAGTCACCGTGCAGGCGTATCGATGCGGTGGGCGCGGCTTCATCGAAGCTGCGCTGCGATTCAATGAGCACCTGGTTCACCGTGCTCAGCCACGTGCTCGACACCTCCATCGGCACGCTGTCATGCGCCACCAACCAATCGCGCGCCGCCGCGCCCACGGTGTTGACACTCAGCGTGCGGCGATGCAAAAACGGCCGCTGTTTGCCCACCGCATGCAAGCGGCCCATGAAGCGCCCGATGCGGCGCAGCGTGTCGTCGCTGTCCAACTCGGGCGCTTGGCCTGAGCAGCGCGGCATCACCGCAAAACGCAACACGCCCTCGGGTGTTGGCCAAGTCGCAAGCGTGTGGACACCGGCGTGGCTGGCGCCGAGTTTCACGTCGCTGCCAAAGTCAGCAGACGGCGTCAACGCCATGGGTGCGACCACAGGAATCTCTTGCGCTGCCAACTCCAAGCTGAAGGCGTGTTCTTCTAAAATTTGTGCGTCAGTCCAACGCGCGGGTCGGTAGAACTTGGCCACCACCACCGTGCCGTCTTCCAAAAAAACTTGGAAGACGCGGTTCTCGTAAGAGTTGAGTTGAATCAAGCGGCCGTCGCCTCGCAGCGAAACGCTGTCCAGCGCGTCCAGGACCACGTCAGGCGTCAAGCCGCGGTAAGGAATGTCTGTCGATGTCGGCGCTGCGCCGAAGTCAGGCGTCTCGGCGGGCGGTGTGCTCATCCCGCATGGTAGGCGTGTGGCTGTGCCTTCAATGCCGGGTGGCTGAAGGCGGGCTGGCCGGGGGTGGGTTGGCCAGATCGGGTGTCAAGGCGCTGGGCGCTTCGTCAGGGATGACCACGCGTTGATTCGCAGCGCGAGCGGCGTTGGCGCTTGCGGCTGCGTTTGCGGCTGCATGGGCGGCTGAGTTTGCAGCTGCGTTGGCGGAACTAGCCGATCCCGCCGATCCCACTGAACCCGCTGAACCCGCTGAACCTGAAATGGGCCGCCCCGTCAGCGACGTCAAAGACCCAAACTCGGTGCTGCCAAAGCCGTCCAAGCGGCTGTCGGGGCCGAAAAAAGAGTCTTGGAAAAAAGCAGAGTCTTGCCACAACGCGGTGCGCTCGGCGCGGCGGCTGGCCACGGCGCTGGACAGGTTGTCGCGCGCTTTGCTCAAGATCGGTGCGGCCTGTGGCCCACGCGGCGCGGCACCACTTTGCGGCACGAGCAATTGCACCTCAGCAGCCGACGGCAAGCGATCTACCGGGCAACGCAAATAGCGAACGCGGCAAGCGGCCAGCACCGATTGTTTGATTTGCATTGCACGGCGTGAAGCGCCTCGGTCGGTGTCTAAGTCAATGGCCGCCAGCACGCGGCCATTGGCGCTGCAAATGGCGAAGGAGACGTGGCTGCTGCCGAGCAACTCATACCAATATCTGACCTCGGCCGAATCGGTCGGCTGGCAAAAGCGCACCAAAGGCAGTTTCGACAACACGATGTGGTGCGGCAGCGCCTCGCGCAACAGACGGTAAACGCGTCGCTCATCGGCGCTGAAAACCGGCCTCGCCGACAAAGCCCAGTCAGTAGGCAGTGGCTTGAGTTTCGGTTTTCGGGGCCGCATCAGGGCCAAATACGTGAGCACCGGCAGGACAACGGCCAAGACGGCCAGCACGATGATCCAGGGCAGGGTTTGCATGTTCAAGACAAGGGCTTTCGGCAGTTCGCGCCGCAAAGAGCTTGGGGCAGATGCAACGTGGTGTATCAGCAAACGATGAATTGATCATAGCCAGGTCGCCCCTGTTGTTACATCCCCGAGTTGGGGTGTTGTGACCTGATCCGAACGGATTTTCAGGGCCTTTCGGCGGGCGCTTTCCCAGTGAGGTGCGACTTCAAATCAGCCATCACATCAAACAACTCGTGCACCCGGTGGGCTTGAACTTTGAATTGGTAGTCCAGCTCGGCCGCCTGTTCTTCAACGGCCGCTTCAATTTGCGTGGCGATGGTGTCGGGCGGCAGTTTCAACCAGGCTTCCGATTCAGAGCCGTCTCGTTCGACCAAAGCACCAGCTTGGCGGGCAATTCGCAGCATGGCCACGTTTTCGCTCAGGGCGTGAATGAACATCGTTTCGACGTTGCGATTGCGCGCATGCAACGTGGCGTGATCAAACATGCGAGCACCGTAGCCGCGCCCGCGCGCTTTCGACAATACCGAGACCCCAAACTCCGCCATCGCGGGTTTGTCTTGGGTCGCGTTGGACGCAGCGTAAGCCAAATGCGCCATCGCGATCAGCTCCAGGCGACGGTTGAAGATGCCAAAAATCTCGTCGCGATCGAAGTCGAGCAAATCAACGTACTTGTTCAGTTGCGCGTCGGTTGCTGGGTAGCCAAAGCGCAAGTAGCGGTCGGTCTCATTCAACGCCAGCAAATGCGCGGCGATTCGTGACCGCTGGCGCGCCCCCAACGAGCGTATCGGCACCCAGGCCCACTTCTGCGAGCGCTCAGGCGGGCTGGCAGGCACGGCTGGTGTGAGGTCGAGGTCTTTTTCGTTTGACATTTGGGCCGTGACAAATTCAGCAGGTAATCCCATGGCGCTGCTCCAGGAGTCGGGGTAAACCCGAGTCTATTGCTTTGCTCTAGGGCGTGCGCCCCATTCCCAGGCAGGCAGCCGCTCGTCGCGCTCGCATGAAGATCTGATATATTCGAGGGCTGCCCCGAAAATAGCTCTGCGGGGTGGGTTGCAATGACTTAAAAATTTTTGCGACTTGATCAGTCCTTCGACGCTAAGACACATAAGGTACACAAGACACGCGGCCGCCAACTAAAGAAGCGGTACCGTATCTTGGGTCTTGGTCGAAAACGGCTGGCTATTGATTCAGAGCTCGATCAACCTACTCAAAGTTCAACATGAAAACCTTCAGCGCCAAACCGGCCGAAGTGACGCATGAGTGGTTTGTGATTGACGCAACCGATAAGGTTCTCGGACGGGTGGCCAGTGAAGTCGCCCTCCGCTTGCGCGGCAAACACAAGGCCATCTACACGCCTCACGTCGACACCGGTGACTTCATCGTCATCGTCAACTCCGACAAAATTCGTGTGACCGGAAATAAAGCCAATGACAAGGTGTACTACCGTCATTCCGGCTACCCCGGCGGCATTCATGCCACGAAGTTCAAAGACATGCAGGCCAAGCACCCCACACGCGCGCTTGAGAAAGCCGTCAAAGGCATGCTGCCCAAAGGTCCTCTGGGCTACGCGATGATCAAGAAGCTGAAGGTGTACGCCGGTGCCACGCATCCGCACACTGCCCAGCAGCCCAAAGTGCTGGACATCTAAGGAAACGCGATGATCGGAAATTGGAATTACGGAACCGGCCGCCGCAAATCTTCGGTGGCTCGTGTGTTTATGAAAAAGGGCACGGGCCAAATCCTCGTGAACGGCAAGTCGGTCGAGCAGTACTTCGGCCGTCAAACCTCCATCATGGTCGTGAAGCAGCCGCTGATGTTGACCGCCAACGACGCTGCGTTTGACATCAAAGTCAACGTGCACGGTGGCGGCGAGTCGGGTCAAGCCGGTGCGGTTCGCCATGGGATCACCCGCGCGTTGATCGACTATGACGAGGCGCTGAAGCCAGCGCTGAAGCACGCCGGCTTTGTGACGCGTGATGCGCGTGAAGTCGAGCGTAAGAAGGTCGGCTTCCACGGCGCTCGTCGCCGCAAGCAGTTCAGCAAACGCTGATCTCGGCTGCGATTTGGAAAAGCCGCTCTCTAGCGGCTTTTTCTTTTATCGCAATCCGCTTTTTCAGGAACTCCGCATGCGTTGGAAACTGCTGCGACGCCGTTTGTCTGTGACCGCACCGCGCATGATTGTGCGCAGCCATCTGGCGTGGCCGCTGCGGTGGGTGGCGGTGGCTTTGATGTTGGGGCTGTCGGCGGCCGTCGGCTTGTGGGCCTTCGAGTTCGGCAAGAGCATTGCTGGTTTGGACCGCGACGACAAAGCTGAATTGGCGCAGTTGCGCATCGATGTGGCGGCGCTGAAAAGCGAACGTGAAAAATCCGTGTCAGTGGCCAACACTGCCGAAGGCTTGCTGAAAGCCGAAAAAGTAGCGCAAGAAAAGTTGGCGCAGCAGTTGCGGCTGACCGAAACCGAAAACCTATCTCTCAAAAATGACCTTGGCTTTTTTGAGCGCCTGTTGCCCACCAGCACCTCGTTGGGCTTGGCGGTGCGCGGCTTGCAAGCAGAGGTCGAAGGCCCGGGTCGCATCAAGTACCTGTTGCTTTTGATGCAGGCCGGTAAAACGCAGCCCGAGTTTCAGGGCCGCTGTGAAGTCACGATGTTGGGCACGCTTGACGGCAAGGCTTGGTCGGCCGTGGTCGGTGGTGCGGCGCAAAACATCTTGCTGAAACAAAGTCTGCGCCTTGAAGGCGTGGCCGAACACCCGGCCGCGGCCGTGGTAAAAAGCGTTTCGGTCAAAGTGACTGATGGCAGTGGGGCGGTCAAAGCCACGGCCTCAGTCAAGCTTTGATCTTGAAGCGTCGGTAATCGAAATTCCTTGGGCCCGCATCATGTTCAACAAAAAGAAATCACCTGCTATCCAAACCTTGATCGGCGAAGGCACGGTTTTCAAAGGCGAGATTCGTTTTTCCGGCGGCCTGCGAATTGACGGTGAAGTGATCGGCGACGTCATCGCTGCCAACACCGACCGCAGCATCTTGGTCATCAGCGAAAAAGCACGCATCACCGGCAAGGTCAAGGCCGGGCACATCATCGTCAGCGGCGAGGTCACGGGCCCCATTCACTCCGACGAATTGCTCGAATTGCAGCCCAAAGCGCACGTGGTGGGCGATGTGGAATACGAATCTCTTGAAATGCACCGCGGTGCCACCATCGATGGTGAACTGAAGCCACTGAAAGCGGTCGAAAGACCATCGCTGAAGCTGGCTGCGTCCAACGCGGCATGATGCTGCGTCCCAAGTATTGAAGTTCCCCGCCTGTTTACCCAAGATCCGCCCAAGGAATTGACATGAATGCTGTTGCACACGCTCACGCTGCCCCTGAAATTACAAGCGACATGCCGCCCGTGCCGCTCATCTTTACCGACAGCGCCTCGCTGAAGGTCAAAGAGTTGGTCGACGAAGAAGGCAACCCCGATTTGAAGCTGCGCGTCTTCGTGCAGGGCGGCGGTTGCTCGGGCTTCCAATACGGTTTCACCTTCGATGAAATCGTCAACGAAGACGACACCCAAATGAGCAAAAACGGCGTCACCTTGTTGATCGACGCCATGAGCTTGCAGTATTTGGCCGGTGCCGAGATCGACTACAAAGACGATTTGCAAGGTGCCCAGTTCGTTATCAAGAATCCGAATGCGACCACGACCTGCGGTTGCGGTTCAAGCTTTTCAACATGATTTGAGCTTCCGTTTCCCGAACTGAAAAAGGTGCCCGCGGGTGCCTTTTTTTCTTTTTGAGTTGGCTTCAGCGCGCCGGGTACAACGCCCCCAAAACTCGCGGCCCGCGCGCCCCCGTCACTGACGCCAAATTGCCCGGCTGCCGCATCATGAATGCGCGTCCCAACCACGCGAATGCCGCTGCTTCCACTTGATCGACAGGCAAGCCGAAGGCCTCGCTGGTCGCAACCTGAACGCCGGGCAGTCGGGCGGCCAAGCGCTGCATGAGCGAGCGGTTCAAGGCCCCGCCGCCACAAACCACCACGCGGGCAGCGCTTGACGCAAAGCGCAGCAAGTCTTGCGCGCAGACCCACGCGGTCAACTCGGTGAGCGTGGCTTGCACGCCTTGCGCGCTGATTTTTCGGTGCTGCGGCGTGGCGTTCATGCGTTGATCCAACCAAGCCGGGTTGAACAAGTCGCGGCCTGTACTTTTGGGTGGTTGACGTGAAAAGTAAGGCTCAGCTTGCAGCGCTGCCAAGAGCGTCGCATCGACTGAAGCGCCCGCAGCCCACGCGCCGTCGCGGTCAAATGCAGCGCCTGTTTGCTGTTGGCACCAGTGGTCCATCAGCGCGTTGCCCGGGCCGCAATCGAAGCCCAGCGTTGTGCCGTCGGCATTCAGCACGCTGATGTTGCTGATGCCGCCAATATTGATGACCGCCAAACATTGCGCGGCATCCTGACCGAAAACAGCGCGATGAAACGCTGGCACCAAGGGCGCGCCTTGTCCGCCCGCGGCCACGTCACGCGAGCGAAAATCAGCAATCACGTCGATACCGGTCAACTCGGCCAGCAAGGCAGGGTTGTTGAGCTGCGTTGTGTAGCCGCTGCCGTCGAATTCTCCAGGTCGGTGGCGCACGGTTTGTCCGTGCGAGGCGATGGCGGCCACGTCGCTGGCAGGCACATCGGCGCGCGTCAGCAAATCTGCAACCACCTCGGCCGATCGTCGCGCCAGGGCATTGGCAGCCAATGCGGCCCGGTGCAATTCGTTGGCGCCGGGGCTGTTCAGCGCCAGCAATTCTTGCTTTTCTGCATCGCTGAAGCCGCGGTGCGCATGGGCGCGTATGGCTAACCTGGGAGGGTCGTCAAAGCGAACCAACACGCCGTCAACACCGTCCAGCGATGTGCCGGACATCAAGCCTATACAGAGCGAATTGGGCATCGCGACTTGCGGCGAGCCTGTTGCGCTCGGACGCAGCCCGTCGGGTAGCTGGTCAAGAGACCGGTCAAGAAACCGCTCAAGAAACCCGTCAGGCAACCGGTCATTCGGCGTACGCCGATGCGCTGGCTGATGCAGTCGTTTCGGCCGCGTTCAGCTGAGCTTTCACAGCCATGGCCATTTCTGCAAACCGCGTTTTGGCAGCCGGTGACACGGCGATGGTCTCAGATGACTTGGCAATGTCAGTCGGATCCACCTGCATGCCTGCGCGCTTGAACTCGAAGTGCAAATGTGGCCCGGTGGCCCAGCCGGTGGAGCCCACCGCACCAATGACCGAGCCTTGTTCTATGCGCTGACCTTGGCGCACATCGATGCGGCTGAGGTGCGCGTAAAGCGTGGACCGCTCGTGCGTGTGCTTGATCTCCACCACATTGCCGTAACCTTTTTGCGCGCCAGCGAAATCGACCACTCCGTCACCCACGCTGCGCACATCGGTGCCAGCAGGCGCGCCAAAGTCGACGCCTTTGTGCTGCTTCCAAGTGTTCAAAATCGGGTGCAGGCGCATGGCGAAACCTGAAGTCACGCGGGAAAACTCCATGGGGCTGGCCAAGAAAGAGCGGATTTTGCTCAGGCCTGCCATGTCGAAGTAAGCGCCTTTGCCGCTGACCGTTTCTTTGAACCACACGGCCGAGTACGCCTTGCCGTTGCTGATGAATTCAGCCGCCAAAACTTTGCCCGAAGACTGGTTCCAGGTGACCGGCTCGCCGTCGGCTGTCAGTGCTTCGTAAACCACGCTGAAGGTGTCGCCGCGGCGCAGCTCGCGGTGAAAATCGATGTCGTTCGCGAAAATTTCGGCCATTTGCACGGCCACCGGGTCAGGGATGCGTGACGCATCCGTCGCGGCGAACAGGGAATTTCTGATCGTGCCGCTGCCCAAGCGCACCTGGGCTGCCAGCGCAACGGTTTCGACGCTGGCACTCAACTGCCCCGCCACTTTAGACACCGTCAGGCGCGTGAAGTGCGTGTTGCGCATTTCGGGGTTCTCAGAAGGGTACCGCGCAGTCAGCTCTTCCAATTTGCCTGACGCGCTCGCGCTGACACGCACCATTTTGCCGCCTTGACCGTTGATCAAGGTCTTGGCCATCACGTTCGAGCGCAGGAAGGTGGCTGCGGCAGGGTCGCTCACATTCAGGCGTCGCAACAGGCTGTTGGCGGTGTCGTTGCTGCGCGTCACGTCGCTGCGGAACAAAGAAATGTCGTGAACCGCCAAAGCTTCGAGCTGAGCTTCCAGGCCAACCGGAGCGACGCTTTGCGTGACGGTGCGCTGCATCAGCGCCGCATCGTCGAGCGCCAGCGGTGCCAAGCCAAACGCGGTGGCGGCGAAGCCTGCCAACCCAACCACCACAGCGGCTGAAACACTGCGCGGATGCCGAGTAAGGAAAGCGCCAGTGCGCTTCGTGGCTTGTTCCAAGCCGTTGTCAATGGAGGCTAAGGAGATCAATTTTTGACGGGAGCATCGGCTCCGTTGACAAGACCGCGTCAAACAAAAGACGTGAGCTCGATTGATTCAAGGACTGCGGGACTTCGCCTAAACTGGAAAGCTTGGGCCGCAGCGCATCGGTACTGGTCGGTGGGGCAGGCTGCCTACCGCTGAAAAAACTTGGACTTCAAGTATACCGATCACCCGTTGCCATTGAATCGGCTAAAACGCGCAGAAATCCAGCTTTACTTCGCGGGCGCGATCCCTGCGGCAAGCTCCATTTTCAATCCTTGTTTGCTCGTTCAGCGCTGCTTGCCTGTCGTCGCCAGACCTTGACATCATCTTTTTTCGCCATGACAGCCACTCCCGCCTTCCCCATCACCGACCGCGTGCTTCACGCCATGGCCGTGTCCAAGCGCGGCTGCGACGAGCTGCTGCCAGAAGCTGATTGGCTCGCCAAACTCGCGAAGTCAGAAGCCACCGGCGTGCCGCTGCGCATCAAGTTGGGCCTGGACCCGACCGCGCCCGACATCCACATCGGCCACACGGTGGTGCTCAACAAAATGCGCCAGCTGCAGGATTTGGGTCACACCGTGATCTTCCTGATTGGCGACTTCACTTCGATGATTGGTGACCCGTCTGGCCGCAACACCACCCGCCCGCCGCTGACGCGCGAGCAAATTGAAGCCAACGCGCAAACCTATTACAAACAGGCCAGCCTGGTTCTCGACCCCAGCAAAACCGAAATTCGCTACAACTCCGAATGGAGCGACCCGCTGGGCGCGCGCGGCATGATCCAACTAGCCAGCCGCTACACCGTGGCCCGCATGATGGAGCGCAACGACTTTCACGACCGCTTCAAAGCGGGTACGCCCATCAGCGTGCATGAGTTTTTGTACCCGCTGATGCAGGGCTATGACTCGGTGGCCTTGAAAAGTGATTTGGAACTCGGCGGCACCGACCAAAAATTCAACCTGCTGGTGGGCCGCACGCTGCAAGCCGAATACGGCCAAGAGCCGCAGTGCATCTTGACCATGCCGCTGCTGGAGGGGTTGGACGGCGTTGAAAAAATGTCCAAAAGCAAGGGCAATTTCATCGCCTTGACCGATGCGCCCAACGACATGTTTGCCAAGCTGCTGTCCATCAGCGACACCATGATGTGGCGCTATTTCACGCTGCTGAGTTTTCGCGCTGAGAGTGAAATTGCAGCCTTCAAAACCGACATCGCAGGCGGCCGCAACCCTAAAGAAGTCAAGGTGCTGCTCGCCAAAGAAATCACCAACCGTTTTCACACCGCCGCGCTGGCCGATGCCGCCGAGGCCGACTTCAACCACCGCGCCCAAGGCGGCGTGCCCGATGTGATTGATGAGCTTGCGATCAGTGGCGCACCCATGGGCATAGGCCAGTTGCTGAAGGCTGCCAATTTGGCGGCATCCACGAGTGAAGCGCTGCGCTTGGTCGATGGCCACGGCGTGCGCGTGGACGGCAGCGTGGTGGCAGACCGGGCTTTGAAACTGAACGTGGGCACCTACGTGCTGCAAGTGGGCAAGCGTAAATTTGCGCGCGTCACGCTGTCTTGAAGCGTTGTAATCAGCATGTTCAGCAACCTCTCCGTTCAAGCATTTTTGAAGTTGTCGGTGGCGGCCGCGCTGGCCACCATCGCGCTCAAAACAGCGGCGTGGTGGCTCACCGGATCGGTGGGCTTGCTGTCTGACGCGATGGAGTCATTTGTCAATTTGGCCGCTGCTGTTTTCGCGTTGGCCATGGTCACCATCGCGCAGGCCCCGGCCGACGACGACCACCCGTATGGCCACAACAAGGCCGAGTACTTTTCGAGCGGCTTCGAAGGTTTCTTGATCCTGGGCGCGGCCTTGGCCATCATTTACACCGCCGTCGTGCGCTGGCAAACGCCGCAGCCTTTGGAGCAACTCGGCTGGGGCGTGGCGCTGTCGATGGGCAGCTCCGTCATCAACGGCGTGCTGGCTGTCGCCATGATGCGCGCGGCCAAGCAACACGAATCGGTGGTGCTTGATGCCGATGCGCGGCATCTCATGACCGACGTGTGGACATCGGTGGGCGTGGCGGGTGGCATTTTGTTGGTGCCCGTCACCGGGTGGTTGTGGCTCGACCCGCTGCTCGCGATTTTGGTAGCTTTGAATATCCTTCGCGAAGCGTTTCACTTGATCCGCCGCTCGGTCGACGGCCTGATGGACCGCGCTCTCACCGACGACGAGCGCACCAGCATCGCCGATGCCTTGACATCGCTGGCCACCGCCGAGGTGCAGTTCGACCACCTGCGCACGCGCCGCGC
>JANYJJ010000201.1 GCA_025358485.1 Burkholderiales bacterium
GGCAGGTCGCGGTTGGTCGCATCCGCCTTCTGCTGCTCGACACCGACATCCCCGAGAATGAGGACTCGCTTCGTTCGGTCATTGCCGCACACGCCGACGCCGGTGTCCAGGCTCATGTCATTGCCGATCATGCTGACGCGGGTGAGTGCGTCGGGCCCGTTGCCGATGATGGTGGCGCCCTTCACCGGGTACTGGATTTTTCCGTTCTCCACCCAAAACGCTTCGCTGGCCGAGAACACAAATTTGCCGCTGGTGATGTCCACCTGACCGCCACCAAAATTGGTGGCGTACAGGCCGCGCTTCAGCCCAGCGATGATTTCTTCCTTGCTCTTGTCGCCGTTGAGCATGTAGGTGTTGGTCATGCGCGGCATGGGCACGGCGGCGTAGCTTTCGCGGCGGCCATTGCCTGTGGGTTTCACGCCCATCAAACGTGCGTTCACGGCGTCTTGGATGTAGCCCTTCAAGATGCCGTCTTCAATCAGCACATTGCGCTGCGACGCGTTGCCTTCGTCGTCCACGTTCAGCGAGCCACGGCGGTCGGGCAAGGTGCCGTCGTCGAGCACCGTCACGCCCTTGGCGGCCACGCGCTGACCGATGCGGCCTGCAAACGCACTGCTGCCTTTGCGGTTGAAGTCGCCCTCCAAACCGTGGCCGATGGCTTCGTGCAGCAACACGCCGGGCCAGCCCGGCCCCAGCACAATGCTGGTTTCGCCCGCTTTGGCAGGGCGCGCTTGCAAATTCGTCAGGGCGGCGCTCACCGCGTCTTGCACATAGCTTTCCAGCACGTCGTCTTGGAAGTAGCCAAAGCCGAAACGGCCGCCACCGCCGCCGCTGCCGGTTTCGCGGCGCACTTCGCCGCCTATGGTTTGCTCGGCAATCACAGTGACAGACAAACGCACCAGCGGACGCACATCGGCCGCCAAGGTGCCGTCGGCGCGGGCCACCAGCACCACGTCGTATTCACCGGCCAAACCCGCCATCACTTGCTTGATGCGCGGGTCTTTGGCGCGCGCCATTTTTTCTATGCGCTCAAGCAACGCCACCTTTTGCGTGCTGTCCAACGTGGCGATGGGGTCCATCGGCGCATACAGCACTCGGCTGTTCGCAATTTTGTGTTTGCCGCTGATCTTCACCGTGCGGCTTTGACCTGCCGCCGCAATCGTGCGCACCGTGCGCGCGGCGTCGAGCAGTGCGGCCTCAGAGATGTCGTCTGAATAAGCAAAGGCGGTTTTTTCACCGGCCACGGCGCGCACGCCAACGCCTTGGTCGATGCCAAAGCTGCCGCTTTTCACGATGCCTTCCTCCAGGCTCCAACCTTCGCTGCGCGTGTACTGAAAGTACAGGTCGGCGTCGTCAATGCGGTGGGTGGCAATGGTCTGCAAGGCTTTGGTTAACGATGCATCGGTCAAGCCAAAGGGTTCAAGCAGCAAGGACCTGGCGATGGCCAAGCGTTCGAGGGTAGGTTCGCGACTGATCATCAAAGGATTGTAGGAGGGGGCGCTCGTGACACGCCCCTCCCTGCTCTGAGTCAGGTGACTGATGCCCGGTGTGCGCACTTTTTGCGATTTGTTGCACGCGGCTTGACCGTTCTTTACCTATTTATGCGTCGGCTGAAGGGCCGCGCGTTTCGTTGTGAAGGGGCGGGCCAAAAATAATCTTTGGCTCTCCATCCCGACCCACCAATCACTTCAAAGGACTTGTCATGAACCACTTCAAATCACTCGTTGCGGGTGCCGCCATCGCCTTAGTTTCAGTCACCAGCTTTGCTCAAACCGCCGCACCCGCGACTCCTCGCGTCGATGCCCGTGAGGTCAAGCAAGACGCGCGCATTCAGCAAGGCGTGGCATCGGGTCAGCTCAACGCCAAAGAAACTTACCGCCTGGAAAAACAACAAGCCAACATCAACCGCGCCGAAGCCAACGCCAAGGCCGACGGCAAGGTCACTCAGGGCGAGCGCAAGCACCTGAACCACCTGCAAAACAAAGCCAGCAAGAACATCTACCATCAAAAGCACGACGCGCAAACAGCCGTCAAGCCTTGAGCGAGTTCAGCTCTCGGCCGCCTGTTTGAGTGACAGCGCCCGCGCATACAAAGCGTTGCGCGGCGCGCCCGTCAGCTCTGCGGCCAAAGCCACGGCTTGTTTGAGGGGTAGCTCAGCCAACAAGGTTTTCAAGGTGTGGTCGTGCTGCGCGACTTCGTCGGTGTTGACAGGTGCGGCCTTGGCATGCACCACCACCACAAACTCACCGCGCACGCGGTTGGGGTCGGAGGCCAACCACGTGGGCAAGGAATCGGCGGGCATCGTGGCCACGGTCTCAAATTGCTTGGTCAATTCGCGGCACAGCGTGACGGGGCGAGGCCCGCAGGCGTTTGCCAGCGAGGTGATCAGCGCTTCGATGCGATGCGGCGCTTCAAACAAAACTTGCGTCAACGGTGAGTTGGCGAGCGCTTGCAAGGCGCTTGCTCGCTCGCCGCCTTTGCTGGGCAAAAAGCCTGTGAAGGTGAAACCCGCGCCCACCGCATCGCCCGAAACGCTGACCGCCGCAATCGCGCTGCTGGCACCTGGAATGGCCACCGTCGTGTAGCCCGCCGCTTGCACTGCCGCCACCAACGCCGCGCCGGGGTCGCTGATGGCGGGCGTGCCCGCGTCGCTCACGTAGGCCACGCGTTCGCCTGCAGCCAGTCGCGCAAGCACGACCGCCGAAGCTTCGCGTTCGTTGTGTTGATGCAGCGCGATCAGTGGTTTGTCCAAGCCCAAGTGACGCAGCAGCGGCGCACTGTGTCGCGTGTCTTCGCAGCCCACTGCGTCAACCAAACTCAGCACATGGACGGCGCGCAGAGTCAGGTCAGCCAAATTTCCAATGGGCGTGGCCACCACGTACAAAGCGCCTGTCGGATACTGCTGCGAGCCTGCCGCAGCGGCAGCGGCTTGCAGCAACAATGGGGCGATGAGAGTGGTCACGAGAACTCAGGTCACAAAAAGGCAGGTCACAACAAAGCAGGTGGGAGACGGCGGCGAAGCCAAGGCTTGGGCCCATTTGCAGCGTCACGGCCTGACGCTGGTAGCGCGCAATTATCGGGTCGCTGCGGGGCCGAACGCACGCGGCGCAGAAGTTGATTTGATCTGCCGGGACCGCGATGGCACCTTGGTGTTTGTGGAAGTCAAAGCGCGCAAAACCTCGGGCTTTGGCGGCGCGGCAGCCAGCGTCACGCTGGCCAAGCAACGCAGCTTGATATTGGCCGCGCGTCATTACTTGCGCAATTTTCCGACACCGCCTGCGTGTCGGTTTGATGTGGTGGCAATCGAAGGCGAGAACATCGAGTGGCTCAAAGCGGCTTTTGATGCGCTCTGAGAACTGACCGGCCGGGCGATAAAAAACTGCCTTGCGGCTCGACAGAGCTGTTCGGGCTGAGGTCGTTCTTCCGACTGCTCTGAGGCAGCGAAGGGGTCCTGCGCGACCCCTTCGATACCTTAGGGCGAACGGTATTCCTCTCTGCGCGAACCCCTGTCTGAAGACGATCACCAAGGGCCTTAAGGAACTGAAGCGGGCGCTACCGTGTCCACCCCTGACTTATCATCTACAGACCATGCTTGAACAACGTATTCAACAACACTTTTTCGACAGCGCCGATCTGAAATACGCGGCCGCTGAGGTCTTGGCCAAGCCGATTGCTGATGCCGTCGGCACTTTGATGGGTTGCATCACTGCCGGGGGCAAGGTGCTGGTTTGCGGCAACGGCGGCTCGGCCGGCGACGCGCAGCACTTCGCTGCTGAATTTGTTGGCCGCTTTGAGCGCGAGCGGCCCGGTTTGGCGGCCATCGCACTCACCACCGACAGCTCCATCCTCACGGCGGTCGGCAACGACTACGACTTCAACGCCATCTTCTCCAAACAAGTGCAAGCCATCGGCTCACCGGGCGATGTGCTGTTGGCCATCACCACCAGCGGCAACTCGGCCAATGTGTTGGCGGCGGTGGACGCGGCGCATGCCAAAGAGATGTCGGTGATAGCGCTGACCGGGCGTGACGGCGGCAAGATGCGCAAGCTGCTGCTGGAAACTGATGTTCACATCTGCGTGCCGCACGAACGCACTGCGCGCATTCAAGAAGTTCATCTGCTGGTGGTGCACTGCTTGTGCGACGCGGTGGATTTGCAGTTGCTGGGCTCTGAAGCACAGTGAAGACGCATCAGCAATCACAACTGAAACTGGACGTTCACATGACCAAAAAATCCCTCCCCGCCGCTGCCCGTTTGTTGCTCAGCAGCGTGGCCATCGCCGCGGCGCTAAGTAGCTTGTCAGCTTGCGCCCCGCTGCTGATTGGTGGTGCCATGGTGGGCGGCACCTTGATGGCCACCGACCGCCGCACCTCGGGCGCGCAAGTCGAAGACCAGGCCATTGAGTTGAAGGCCCTGGGCCGCGTCAAAGACGTGGTCGCTGACCGCGGCCACGTCACCACCGTCAGCTACAACCGCATGGTGCTCATCACCGGCGAGGTGCCGACCGAAGCCGACAAGGCGACGGTTGAACAGGCCGTGGCTCGCATCGAAGGCGTGCGCTCCACAGTCAATGAGTTGGCGGTGGCTGGGTCAGCGTCGCTGACCAGCCGCTCCAACGACACCTTGCTCACCAGCAAAGTGAAGGCCTCCTTTGTCGACGCGCGCGATGTGTTGTCAAACGCCTTCAAAGTGGTGACCGAGCGCGGCACGGTTTACTTGTTAGGCCGCGTGACCGAACGCGAAGCCACGCGCGCCGCCGAGTTGGCCCGCTCGGTGTCGGGCGTGCAAAAAGTGGTGCGAGTGTTCGAAATCGTCAGTGAAGCCGAGCTGGCCGAGATCACGCCGAAATCGGGCAAAGAGGCAGCCGCCAAGTAAATCTGGCGGCGGCCGACGGTTGCGCTTGGCGCAAACGTGTCGTCAAACTCGATTTGCGCGTTCAGCGCAAACGCTTTATCAAACTCGATGTGTCTTGGCGGTTGCCGCCTTGGGCTTGCAGGTCGGCGTAAAACTGATCGACCAGCGCCGTCACGGGCAGGCGCGCGCCATTGTGTTTGGCCTCGTCCAGCACCAGGCCCAAGTCCTTGCGCATCCAGTCCACCGCAAAGCCGAAGTCAAATTTGCCGTCCACCATGGTCGGCCCGCGGTTGTCCATTTGCCAGCTTTGCGCTGCGCCTTTGCCAATCACGCCCAGCACCGCCTTCATGTCCAGCCCGGCTTTTTCGCCGAAGGCAATCGCCTCAGACAAGCCCTGCACCAGGCCCGCGATGGCAATTTGATTGACCATTTTGGCAAGCTGTCCGGCACCGCTGTCGCCCAGCAAAGTCACCGCTTTGGAAAACGCCATCGCCACCGGTTGCACCGGCGCAAACGCAGCAGCATTGCCGCCGCACATGACAGTGAGCGCGCCGTTGATTGCACCCAAGTTGCCGCCTGACACGGGCGCGTCGATGAAGTGCAAACCTTGGGCAGTCGCCGCTGCGCTGAGTTCGCGCGCAACGCTGACCGACGCGGTGGTGTGGTCGCAAAAAATCGCACCAGCCTTCATGCCTGCCAGCGCGCCCGCGTCGCCCAAAGTGACCGACCGGAGGTCGTCGTCATTCCCCACGCAAGCAAATACGATGTCAGCATCGGCCGACGCGGCGCGCGGTGTGTCGGCATGTTGGCCGCCATATTCGGCCACCCACTGCGCTGCCTTTGCGGCCGTGCGGTTGTAAACCGTCACGCTGTGCCCAGCGCGCTGCAAATGCCCGGCCATCGGAAAGCCCATGACGCCCAGGCCCAGGAAAGCCAGCTTGCGCGGCGCGATGCTGTCGTAGTTTCGAGCTGTCATATTGAGTTCAAGTGATGAAAGTTTTGCCGCGAACACAAAAGGAAACCAGTTCGGACTGAGGTGCGCTCGGACTGCGTCTGTCGCGTGTGGGTGCCCTTGCCCTACACGATGCTCATGTGCTCGGTGCCTGCCGACAAATCAGCACTGCGCGCCCGCTTGCTGTGCAGCTTGATCTGCAAGCGCAAGTCGTTCACCGAATCGGCGTTGCGCAGCGCATCTTCAAACGTCACGCTGTGACTTTCAAACAAATCGAACAGCGCTTGGTCAAAGGTTTGCATGCCCAGTTCGCGGCTGCGCTTCATGATTTCTTTGATCTCCGAGACCTCGCCCTTGAAGATCAAATCAGAAATGAGCGGCGTGTTCAGCAACACCTCAACCGCCGCGACGCGACCGGTGCCTTGCTCGCGCGGCAACAAGCGCTGCGACACCAAGCCTTTCAGGTTGAGCGACAGGTCCATCAGCAGTTGCTGGCGCCGCTCTTCCGGGAAGAAGTTGATGATGCGGTCGAGCGCCTGGTTGGCGCTGTTGGCGTGCAAGGTGGCCATGCACAAGTGGCCCGTTTCAGCAAAGGCCACGGCGTGTTCCATGGTCTCGCGGTCGCGAATTTCGCCCATCAAAATCACGTCGGGTGCTTGACGCAAGGTGTTCTTCAGCGCTGCGGCCCAGCCGTCGGTGTCCAGGCCCACCTCGCGCTGGGTGACGATGCAATTTTTGTGCGGGTGCACAAACTCCACCGGGTCTTCAATGGTGATGATGTGGCCGTAAGAATTTTCATTGCGGTGGTCCACCATGGCCGCCAAAGACGTGCTTTTGCCTGAGCCAGTGGCCCCCACAAAAATCACCAAGCCGCGCTTGGTCATCGCCACTTCTTCCAGCACCTTGGGCAGGTTCAAACTCTTTATGCTGGGCAGCGTGGCCGGAATGGTTCGCAGCACCAAACCCACGTGACCCTGCTGCACAAAAGCGTTCACCCGAAAGCGGCCGATGCCCTGCGGCGACACCGCAAAGTTGCACTCTTTGGTGCGCTCAAATTCAGCCGCTTGCTTGTCATTCATTACCGCGCGCGTCAGCGCCATGGTGTGCTGACCAGTCAGCGGCTGCGGCGACACCTTGGTCACCTTGCCGTCGACCTTGATGGCCGGCGGAAAGTCGGCCGTGAGGAACAAGTCAGACCCATTGCGCGACACCATCAGGCGCAGCAAGTCGTTGATAAATTTCGATGCCTGGTCGCGTTCCATTTGAATTCTTTCTGGCCACGGGGCCGCTAAGTACTTCGAGGGTCGGCGTCAAATCGAGCGCAGGGCCGCCCCAAGCAAGATTTGCTCCCCTCGGGGGGCGGGCGGCGTACTCGCCGACCTTGGGGCCGTCATCTAGCCAGGGAAATTTTCCGGAAACTTGGCCTTCGCCCTTGCCTCAGCCGGCGACACCAAATTGCGCCGCACCAAGTCCGCCAAGTTCTGGTCCAGCGTCTGCATGCCCATGCTGTTGCCGGTTTGGATGGCCGAGTACATCTGTGCCACTTTGTTCTCGCGAATCAAGTTGCGAATGGCCGCGCTGCCCAACATGATTTCGTGCGCCGCCACCCGGCCGCTGCCGTCTTTGGTTTTGCACAGCGTCTGCGAAATCACACCAACCAGCGACTCCGACAACATCGAGCGCACCATTTCTTTCTCAGCCGCTGGGAACACGTCAACAATGCGGTCTACCGTTTTGGCCGCGCTTGATGTGTGCAGCGTGCCAAACACCAAGTGGCCGGTTTCAGCGGCCGTCAACGCCAAGCGTATGGTTTCCAGGTCGCGCATCTCGCCCACCAAAATTGCGTCCGGGTCTTCGCGCAAAGCCGAGCGCAACGCGTTAGAAAAGCTCAGCGTGTGCGGGCCCACTTCACGTTGGTTGATCAGGCATTTTTTTGATTCGTGCACGAATTCAATCGGGTCTTCCACCGTCAGCACGTGGCCGTATTCGTTCTCGTTCAGGTGGTTCACCATGGCCGCCAGCGTGGTCGATTTGCCCGAGCCGGTGGGCCCAGTGCACAGCACCATGCCGCGCGGCTTGAGCGCCAACTCAGCAAAAATCTTCGGTGTGTTCAGTTGCTCCAGCGTCAGGATTTTTGACGGAATGGTGCGGAACACCGCCGCCGCGCCACGGTTCTGGTTGTAGGCGTTGACGCGGAAACGCGCCAGGCCTTGAATCTCAAACGAGAAGTCGCACTCCAGCGTTTCCTCGTAATTTTTGCGCTGCGCGTCGTTCATGATGTCGTAGACCATCTCGTGAACTTGCTTGTGCTCCAGCGGATCCACGTTGATGCGCCGCACGTCGCCGTGCACCCGAATCATCGGCGGCAGACCCGACGACAAGTGCAAGTCAGACGCTTTGTTTTTGACCGAAAACGCCAGCAGTTGGGTGATGTCCATGGGCTTCTTTTTTGAGGGGTTGCTGAGAGCGCAGCGGTTGCCTGCGAATTGCGCGCTGCCCTGGTTTTCGGCGCTGCGCCGTCAGCCTTGACCGATACTTCGAATCCATTATGGCAACGATAGCGGCTCGGCTCCAACAAGTGCACACCAGCATCGCGCAGGCTTGCGCCGACGCGCAGCGCGCTGTCACGGCTGTCACGCTGCTGTGCGTTAGCAAAACCCATCCGGCAGAAGCGGCGCGCGAGGCTTTTGCCGCCGGTGAACGCCACTTCGGCGAAAACTACGTGCAAGAAGGCGTCGACAAAATTGCCGTGCTTGCCGACCTGCGCAGCCAAATCACCTGGCACTTGATCGGCCCATTGCAAAGCAACAAAACGCGGGTGGTGGCCGAGCACTTCGATTGGGTGCATTCGGTCGACCGCCTCAAAGTCGCGCAGCGCCTCAGCGAACAGCGGCCCGCGCACCTGCCGCCTTTGCAAATTTGCTTGCAGGTCAACATCAGCGGCGAAGCCAGCAAAAGCGGCTTGATGCCAAGCGAACTGGCCGACGTGGCCTTGGCGGTTCAACAATTGTCTCGCCTTCAACTGCGCGGCTTGATGTCCATTCCCGAGCCTGCCGACACCGAGGCCGCGCAACGCCGGCCGCACGCGGCGTTGCGTGGTTTGTTCAACGATTTGAACCAACGCGGCTTCGCGCTCGACACCCTGTCCATGGGCATGACCGCCGACATGAACGCCGCCATTCAGGAAGGCGCGACCATCGTGCGCGTCGGCACGGCGATATTCGGGGCGCGCGGCTGAGCGGTTGGGTTGGTCACGCGGCCTTGCGGCCTTTTTGTCAAGAATTAGCTCTCAGCCCATGCTAGAGAGCAGCCCTTGCGTCCACTGAACTTGCACGATTGCTTCAAACAATGCGAGGGCAAGGGTAACCCGGTACTGCGCCCAGCTTATTGGGAACGTGGAATCTCAATGACGAAGCTGGCAACTCAATCAGGCTTGTCAACTGCACACGTTGGGTGTTCGCAAGAGAAATGAGAGAACTGAACCCACTACCTGCAACAGCTTTCCTGTTTCTGGGCAAGCCCCCCAAAGTGGCGATGTGTTTTGTCACATTCAGTTGGCAGACTTTCAAGGTGTTTTGAAGTTACCTATCCACAGGAAGCACCCACACCATGCAAGCCGTTGAGCTCTTAACCTCCCCCCCCCGTAAATTTTGATCGCCCGCGTCGTCACAGATTCGCCGCCTCGTTAATCCGAGCGCTCAGTGCTTGCGCCGTTGGCGTGGTGCTCAGCGCATGTGGCGGTGGTGATGCAACCGATGGCGTGAGCGCCGCCGCCGAAGACGGGCGTGCCCGTGCGTTGATAGCTCGCCCGGGAAATTTCACTTACACGTTTATTGCTTCAGAGGGCGGGTCGTTCGCGGTTGCCAGCCCAGGCTTCGTTCGATATGGCTCGGGCGACACCTGGATTTACAAGTACGTCACTGGCTCCGGCCAGTGCACCAACGCCTTTTTTGGTTTTGATCCGCTCTACGGCGTGGCCAAAACCTGCGAAAAAGAGAACAGCGCCGCGCCACCGCCTGCAGGCACATGGACTCAGATTGCGGTTGAAGGCGGGTCATTCGTCACCACCGGCGCCCAAACCGTTCGCTACGGTGCGGGCAGCACGTGGATTGAACTGGCGGTTGACGGTGCAGGCCAATGCACCAGCGCATTCTTCGGGCGCGATCCGCTGTACGGCGTGGTCAAACTGTGCGAAGTCTTCAACGTCACCGCACCGCCCGTGGTCACTTGGACGCAAATCGCTGTTGAAAACGCCGCCTTCACCGTCACAGGCACCCAAACCGTTCGCTTCGGTTTAGGTAGCAACTGGATAGAAAAGCTCGTCACTGGCTCAGGCCAATGCAGCTTGGCCTTCTTCGGCATCGACCCGATCTACGGCGTAGTCAAGCGATGCGAACTGCGCGGCAGCACCGGCGTGACACCGGTTGCGCCCGTTGCGCCCACCATCACCACCGCTCCTTTGAGTCAAACGGTCGCGGCTGGCAGCAACGGTTTGTTCGTGGTGGCCGCCACCGGCAGTGACCCCTTGACCTACCAGTGGTTCAAAAATGGCGCCCCCATCGCCGGTGCCACCGGCAGCGACGTGCTGGTGCCCGCCAACGCAGCAGACGCAGGCGGCACCTACCAAATCACCGTGCAAGTCAGCAACAGCGCGGGCAGCGTGACCAGCGCAGCCGCAGTGATGTCCATTGCATTGGCCCCGCCCAACGCAGGCGGCACCCTCATCAAAGCAGCCGAAGGCGGTGAAGTTGCAGGCGGCAGCACTGGCGAAGAAGCCAGCTTGTACCTGGCCCCCGGCGCACTCAGCGCCGACGCCACCATCGTGCTCACCACCGAGCCTCTGGCCCCCAGCAGCCTGCCCCAAGGCGTGACCGCCATGAGCGACATCGTGGAGATCAAGCCTGCCGGGTTGATATTCCTGAAGCCAGCTTCGCTCACCATTCAGGTGAAGCAAAACGTGCCCGCCAACAGCGCACTGGCCGTTTTGAAGCTCGATGCCAGCAACAACGTGTTGAGTGAAATACGGCGCACGGCCTTGTCGTACAAGCCTGTGCAAGCTGCACCGCAGGCAAGTGGTCGGGTCGTCGCAAATGCGTTCAACCTTCCGCCGAGCTTGTCGTGTCTTGACCGACAGTTTGTCGACTCAGGACGCAACTTCAAGCTGTCTGCCATAGGCGCTGCGGTTCGCACAGTGCTGGTTGCGGTGCCTGAATCGACGTGCACAGCGATAGCCGTTCCCGCAGATTCGCCTGTGCCACTGGACACGGTGGAAGCGTGCAGTCGGGACAGTCAGTTCGGCGGCGTCAGGGGTCTCGCGCCTCCTGGTATCAGCGAGGACGAAAGCTCCACCATCAACCGCCATGTGAACTGCCGAAAAGGGCGGTCTGTTCAGCAATACATCTATGTCGATCTCTACAAAAATGCCGACGGTACCGCCACGCGCATCGCACCGGCTTCTGCCCTGCCTGGAGAGACAAACTGGTCGCAGGTGGGTCGCGCAGACATTGAATATCAGTTGTCAATGTTTGGCCCCAGCAATGTGCTCAGCAAAACTATGCGGTATCGAGCCCGCGTCACTAAGTTTGAAGAAGAAGCTCTCTATACCGGCCCAAAAAAGCGACCAGATATTTTTCTGAGGCCATCGCTCGAAGGTACCTTCTGCTACTCGACTGCCACAGACGGCATCTCTCAGCCGATCACGTCGGCATGTAAATTCGGCACGCCGGCTGCGGTGCAAGTGCGTATGTCCGGAGAGTGGAGTGAGTGGGCTGAGACCGCGATCCAGTTCGAATGGAGACAAAAAATGGATCCGCAAGACCTGTCCACCATGCTCGACGTAGCGTCGTTCTACGTGGTGCTCGATACCTTCCAAGCCCGCATTGAGGGGGCCGATCCGTCCTTCTTGACTGCTGGAGGGGGGTACCCAGAACAGGTTTACGGTGCCATGGGCTACTTGCCGCTTCTGCGCTGCGACAGGGGCTTGGCGAAAGCTGGAACAGAAGGTTGTGTGTTCGCCGACGCTGCGGCTGTCTACCTGTTGGAGCGCGCGAATCCGGAAGTTAAAGAAGCGGCCGAGCATATTTTTGAGGCGCTGAACAATCCAGACCCTGATAAACGCTCCTTGGGCAAGTTCTTGCTCAAGGAAGGTTCGCGGGGATTCGCTGAAGGAGAACGTTCCGGAAATGCTTTACAGCGGTTTAAGAACTCTGATGATTACGGGAAGCCGAATAACCTCGCTGCATGCAGCCGTGACCGAACAACCTCCCTGATCAAAATTCCTCCAGTTCGATCGTCAAGCACCTGCTCACCAAACCAAGCGGGATGTGAGTGCGATGAGTATCCGTTCAACGCGACTTGGCAAGGAGCGGCGTTTGACCCAAATAGAACATCGGTCAAGTGGATAAACGGCTTGCAAAACAACAAAGCCGGAGGAGGAAGACTAACTGGGTTTTTCACTAAAGAGCGGGTGCTCGATTTGAGCCCGTATCCAGCTGACCGCTCGACGTTTCCTCCCTACGTTGCCGGCGACAACTTTTGGGTTTTCGTACGATAAATTCGCGCATCACCCAACCGAAATATTCGATGCGCCGTTCGCTGCTCAGGAAGCAGCAGGCGCGGCGCGACACAAGTAATTCGTGGAGGCTTACATGCTGACGATCAACCTGTGGGAGCGCCTAGAAGGCGTTCTACAAAAATTTTCTCCACGAGATTACGAGGCACTTCTACCGCCAGCCAGTGAGGAAGCCATAGCGCAGTGCGAAAAGGAAATTGGCTTGAAATTTCCGGAGCAACTACGCAGTGCTTATCGTCGGCACAACGGCATGCACAGATTGGGGCCTGACGGTGCTACTAGCGGCGGCTTCTTTGACGGTGGTGATCGGTGGTACGCAATCGAAGAAGTTGCACCTGCTTGGAGAATGATGTCAGAACTGGCGGCGGATTTGAAAGCGGACGGAGAAGAGGAAATTTTGTTTCCAGCACCTGCGAAATGGTGGGACGAATTGGCGGTGCGACCTGAACGGTGGTGCAAAGGCTGGATACCTGTTGGCGCGGCGCAATCAAACCCGGAGCAGTTCATTGACTTGGCACCTTGCCTTCGGGGCACATCCGGCCAACTAATACAAGTCTCAATCGAGGGTGACGCATTGCTGCTCGCACCGAGCCTCAACGAATGGATTGAGTTCGTGTCCAAGTCTTTTGAGACCGGTAGATTCACAGCCGATCCGCAAAGCGGAATGTGGATCGACACGCTGTGGGGCCCGCACAACAGGAAGAGTTTTTCCTTCTACGGCTGGCGATCTTCTGGTGCAACCGCGGACGCCGCACCCGGCTGAAGGCTGTTCAGGAAGTGAGAATTGGCTCTCGCCGTTATCTACTTCGGAGATGCTAATTGATTGATCTCATCCGAGTTGTTCTCTTCCGCGATGGGAAGGTCGGCGATAAATCGAAGGCTCAATCAGACCCGTGAAAACCCGCCAAAAGCACAGCCTCGACCCAGTTCACTTAGCCTTGCTGCGCTCAGGCCTTCCCCAAAAACGCCTCCTCGATATTCAACGTGGACTTCACCCCCACGTGCTTGCCATGCGCCGTCAACCAACGCCCCGCCGCAGCGCGGCCCAGATCAAACAACTGCTCTAAAAACGCGCGGTCGGTGTTGAATTTGCTGTTGGCGTTGAAGGCGCTCAGGCCTTCGTCGTCGGCCACCATGTGCAAGCGCAGATTTTTGTACTGGGCTGGGTCGAGCTTGTTTTCTTTGAGCAGGCGCGTCACAAAAGCAATCGCGCGCATCTCCCCGATCAGGCTGGCGTTGAAGGTGATTTCGCTCACGCGGTCGATGATGTCCATGCTGCGCGTGGGCACGCCGGGGCGCGACAGCGGGTTGATTTTGATGAGCAACAAGTCCAATGCCTTGCTGTCGTAGATCAGCGGAAAGAGCGCCGGGTTGCCGGTGTAGCCGCCGTCCCAATACGGCTCGCCGTCAATTTCAACCGCTTGAAAAATGAAGGGCAGGCAGGCCGATGCCAACAGCGCGTCGATTGAAATCTCAGCCCCGGTGAACACCCGCGCCTGGCCGGTGCGCACGCTGGTGGCGGTGACGAACAAGCTGATGTGGCTGCGGTGCAGCGCGCTCAAGTTCACGTGCTCTTTCAGCACTTTGCGCAGCGGGTTGAGGTTGAGCGGGTTGAACTCATACGGGCTGAACGAGCGGAAGAAGGAACTCATCCACTGGTAGCCCGGTAATTTGTCCACGCCGTAAGGGTTGTCGGCAGCGGTGCCTTGCGAGCCCGAAAACGGGCTGAAGGTGCCACCGGAACGGCTGATGGCGCGCCAAAAATCGGTGAGGGCTTGACGCGCACCAGCGCGGCCGTCTTTTTCAAACCCGCTGACCATCACGGCCGCATTCAACGCGCCCGCGCTGGTGCCGGAGATGGCGCTGAAGTCGAAAGACTCGTCTTCCAGCAGCGCGTCCAACACGCCCCAAGTGAACGCGCCGTGCGAGCCGCCGCCTTGCAATGCCAGGTCGATGGGCCTTCGTGTGGTGGAGTTGGGTGTGGTCATGGGCCGCAGACTACGCGATCAATGTGGCAGTAAATCTCAAAGTGAAACGGGCACCCGGCCCGAAGTCGGCCTGCCGCCCATCGGACGGCCCACCTTTGTTGCGCAAACCGGCTTCTTCGACGGCAACTTCTGCGCCATGCTGCTGGGCAATTTCGCGCACGATGGCCAAGCCCAAACCCGAGCCGTCCACATTGGTGCCCAGCACGCGGTAGAAAGGCAAAAACACTTGCTCACGTTCGGCCTGCGCAATGCCCGGCCCTGAGTCTTCGACCTGCAAGACCACCACCTGTCCAAAGGGGTCGTCCATCACGCGCACCGTCACCGTGCCGCCTGCGGGCGTGTAGAGCAAGGCGTTGTCAACCAAGTTGCGTATCAACTCGCGCAGCAAGGTCGGGTTGCCGTTCACCCGCAGCGGCGCAATGCCTTCCGGGCCTTCGAAGCCCAAGTCGATGCGTTTGTCCAAAGCGCGCGGCACAAAGTCTTGCACCGCCTCAAGTGCCAAGCGCGACAAGTTGACCGCTTGCTTTTGCGTGGCTTGTTGTTGATCTTCGGCCCGCGCCATCGCCAACAATTGATTCACCACGTGCGCTGCGCGCTGGCTGGCCAGCGATATTTGCTGCAACGACCGCTTCATGGCCTGCGGGTCGCTGGTGCCCGAATCGATTTCGCGTTCGGCCAGTTCAGCCTGCGTGCGCAGGCCAGCCAGCGGCGTTTTGAGCTGGTGCGCCGCGTCGGCCAAAAAGTGTTTTTGCGACTTCATCGACTGATCCAAACGGCCCAGCAAATCATTGATGGCGCGCACCAGGGGCGAGACTTCTTCGGGGGCTTCACGCTCATCAATCGGACTGAGGTCGCTGCTGTCGCGCCCGCGTATGCGCTGTTGCAGTTCATTCAACGGCGCGATGCCGCGTGCCAAAGCCAGCCACACCAACAGCACCGCCAAAGGCAAGATCACGAACTGCGGAATGATCACGCCCTTGATGATTTCGCTGACCAGGCGCGAGCGTTTGCCCAGGGTTTCGGCCACTTGCAGCAGGGGTGCGCCGGCGCTTCCCGCGGCACTTCCGCTCCCATTTGCACTGCCGTTCGCAGTTGCGCCATTGCGATTCGACGTGTCCAGCCACAAATACGCGACGCGCACGTTGTCGTTGTTCACCACGTCGTCGCGAAATTTCACCTCACCCGGCGGGCCACGGTCTTCATCGGCAGGCACTGGCACGGCGCGGTCACCGCTGAGGAATTCGCCGCGCAGGCCCAGCACTTGGTAGTAAATTGTGTCGGCCTCGTCGGTGTGCAAAATTTCCGACGCACCGCTGGGCAAGCTGAAGGTGGCCACCGCCTCAATGGGCGACCCTGAAGCCTTGGCGGGCTGAATGACCACCTGTTTGGACAGCACCCGCACCATTTCGCCCAGTTCGCGGTCAAACGGCTTATTGGCAATTCCCTGCGCCACCAGCCACGTCAAGATTACGCTCATCGGCCACAGCAGCAACAGCGGGGCCAGCATCCAATCCAGAATCTCGCCGAACAACGAGCGCTGTTCGCGTGGCGCGGTGTTGACAGGCATCAGCTGGCTTGAATTTTCTCAAGGCAGTAACCCAAACCGCGCACGGTGGCGATGCGCACGGGGCCTTGCTCTATCTTTTTGCGCAGGCGATGGATGTAGACCTCAATCGCGTTGTTGCTCACTTCTTCGCCCCATTCGCACAGCCGCTCGACCAATTGGTCTTTGCTGACCAAACGGCCTGAGCGCTGCAACAACACCTCCAGCAAGCTGATTTCGCGCGCCGACAGCTCGATCATTTGGTCGTTGATGTAGGCCACGCGGCCGGTTGCATCAAAGCTCAGCGGGCCGTGTTTGATGACGGTCGAGGCCGAGCCCAAACCACGTCGCGTCAGGGCCCGAACGCGCGCCTCCAATTCCTGAAGCGAAAACGGTTTGGCCATGTAGTCGTCGGCCCCCAGGTCCAAGCCTTTGACGCGCTGCTCGACGCTGTCGGCCGCCGTCAAGATGAGCACAGGCATGCTGGAGCCGCGCGCCCGCAAGCGTTTCAGCACGTCCAAACCGTGCATTTTGGGCAGGCCCAAATCGAGGATGACAAGGTCAAATTCGTGGGAGGCCAAAGCCGCGTCGGCCTCGGTGCCACTGCTGACCTGGTCCACCGCATAGCCGCCGTTGCGCAGCGAACGCAGCAGGCCGTCGGCCAAAACTTGGTCGTCTTCGGCGATCAAAACGCGCATGGTGGTGTCTCCGGGGCCCGCGCGCAAAAGCGCAGATATTTTTGAAAATCAAAACACAAAGTACTGTACAAACATCCAGCACTTGCCATAATGCGGCACATTCATCGGAGAGTCTCATGGACGCACCTGTCAAAGCGCTGAACACAGAAAAAGCCAAAGCCCTGCAAGCCGCACTCGCGCAAATTGAAAAACAATTTGGCAAGGGCACCATCATGCGCTTGGGCGAAGGCGAAGTGATAGACGACATTGAAGTTGTCTCCACCGGCTCACTCGGCTTGGACGCTGCTCTCGGCGTCGGCGGCCTCCCACGCGGTCGGGTGGTTGAAATTTACGGCCCTGAATCCAGCGGAAAAACCACGCTGACTTTGCAAGTGATTGCCGAGATGCAAAAGGTCGGTGGCACCTGCGCCTTCATAGACGCCGAGCACGCCCTGGACACCGGTTACGCGCAAAAGCTGGGCGTCAACTTGCAAGAATTGCTGATCAGCCAGCCTGACACCGGCGAGCAAGCGCTGGAAATCGTCGACGCCCTGGTGCGCTCGGCCTCGGTGGATTTGATCGTCATCGACTCGGTGGCCGCGCTCACCCCGAAAGCTGAGATTGAGGGCGAAATGGGCGACAGCCTGCCCGGTTTGCAAGCCCGCTTGATGAGCCAGGCCCTGCGCAAGCTCACCGGTGTGATCAAAAAGACCAACACCATGGTCATCTTCATCAACCAAATTCGCATGAAGATTGGTGTGATGTTCGGCTCGCCCGAAACCACCACCGGCGGCAACGCGCTGAAGTTCTACGCCTCGGTGCGCTTGGACATCCGCCGCATAGGCAGCATCAAAAAGGGCGAAGAAGTCATCGGCAACGAGACCAAAGTCAAGGTGGTGAAGAACAAGGTGGCGCCGCCTTTCAAAACCGCCGAGTTCGATATCTTGTACGGCGAGGGCATCAGCCGCGAAGGCGAAATCATCGACATGGGCGTGGAAGCCAAGGTGCTGGAAAAGAGCGGGTCTTGGTATGCCTACAACGGCGAAAAAATCGGCCAGGGCAAAGACAACTCGCGCGAGTTTTTGCGCGAGAACCCGGCGTTGTCGGTGGAAATTGAAAACAAAGTGCGCGAGGCCATGGGCATCCGTCTGATCCCAGTGCCGGGCGCGCCTGCGGCCGATGCCACAGAGAGCAAGTCCGCGAAGGCGCGCTTGGCCAAAGAGCAGGCAAAAGAATAGGCAAACGTATATTCAAAAGCATAGGCAACAGCATAGGCAACAGCATTGGAAATAGAGCGAGGCGAAGGAGCCAGCCCAAGGAACCAGCCGAAAGCGCAGGTCTGAGCCGCGGTGCGATAGCGCGGGTCGGACTGCGAATCTGAGCTCGGCGCAGGAAGCGAATGGCCACGCGATCAAATATCCAACCCAGCGCTGGCCGCGGCAATCGCACTGCCTTGTCGCTCAAAGGCCGAGGCTTGGCTCTGTTGGCCCAACGCGACCACAGCCGCGTCGAGCTCAAGCGCAAGCTGATGCCGCACGCGCGGGCCATGGTGCTGGCGGAAATGGCTGCCGAGGCAGAGTCAGAACAGCGAGCGCAGACGCAATCAGGCCGATCTGAAACTACGCTTGAACCTCCACCTGAACCGACAACTGAGCCGACAACTGAACCGGCGTCCGCCCGCAACCGCGACCGCGAGCATGACCACGCGGTTCCGCCTAGCCCTGCCCCCCGCGACTACGCGGGCGCGCTCGGCGCTGCCACCCTCGACAACGTGAAAGCATCCAGCGCTGTCGACCGCGACAACGTGGACCCACCCAGCGCTGCCGCTCGCGACAACGTGGAGCCACCCAGCGCTGCCGCTCGCGTCGACGAAGTGCTCGACTGGCTGCAAGCGCGTGACTACCTCAGCGATGCGCGTTTTGCTGAAAGCCGTACCCATGCGCGCAGCGCGAAGTTTGGCAACATGCGCATTCGCCATGAGCTGTCGCAGCATGGCGTCACGCTGACACCCGAATCTGCTCAGCGCCTGAAAGACAGCGAGTTCGAACGCGCCAAGGAGCTGCAATCACGCAAGTTTGGCCGCCCGCCCGCCAACGCCCACGAGCACGCCAAGCAGTCACGCTTTTTGGCCGGGCGCGGTTTTTCGTCCGATGCCATCCGTCAAGTCATGAGGCTGGTGGGCCGGGCCCCGGTGATTGAACTGGACGAAGGCGAGGCGTAACGATTCCGCTGAATTGAGCCTAAGGCAGCCGCACACGCACACGCACACGCACACGCACACGCGAATCGGTCAAGACGCAGTCGCTTCCTACTTGCTGCGACCCAAATTTGCAGCTTTTGCTGCGGCGCAGCATGCTACATTCTTGGGCCGTTTTGGGTGCACTGACCCGGCTGCGCTGTCCTCAGCTGCCTTGCTGAACCCAGCGGTTCTCGCCCCCGACTTTTGCTCTTTATCTACAAACTCCACCGCGCGTTTGCGTCTGCGTTCAAACTGATGGCCTTGCCCCCCGCTGCACCCGAGCGTTTGCTCAAACACCGCCGAAACATCGACGTTCAGGTGTTTTCGCGCGGCAACGGCTTGTGGGAGGTTGACGCCCACATCACCGACGTGAAGACGCGCGATGCCAAGCTCGCGGGCGGCCTGCGCAAAGCGGGCGATCCCATCCATGAAATGCTGCTGCGCTTGGTGGTGGACGAGCAATTCAATGTGCTCGAATCCGGCGCGCAGACGCTGAAGATGCCTTATCCCGACCTCTGCGACCAGCACGGCGACGCGTATTCGGGCTTGGTCGGTCTCAACTTGTTGAAGGGCTTTCGGGCGGCGGCCAAAGAAGTTCTGGGCGGTGTGAAAGGCTGCACCCACATCACCGAGCTGTGCCAAGTGCTGCCGACTGCGGTGCTTCAAGCTTTCGTTGGCGAAGTGCGCGATTCGCGGGAAAATCCCGAGTCGGGCAAACGCCCGTTTCAAATCGACGCTTGCCATGCCTTGCGCTGTGACGGCGAGGCGGTGCGGTTGAATTACCCGCGCTGGTATCGTGCGCCCCAGTCTGCGAGCTGACCCCGCGCATCGCCCTCCTCCGCAGTTTTCACCCTCAGCCTTCTCTCTCTTTCTCCCTTGCTTCCTCAGCGAAAGAACCCTCCATGAAGATCCACGAATACCAAGGCAAGGAAATCTTGCGCCAATTCGGTGTGCCCGTGCCGCGCGGCTACCCCGCGTTCAGCATCCTCGAAGCTTCTGAGGCGGCTCAAAAACTCGGCGGCCCCGTGTGGGTGGTCAAAGCGCAAATTCACGCCGGCGGCCGCGGCAAAGGCGGTGGCGTCAAGCTGGCGCGCTCGATGGACCAAGTCAAAGCGCTGTCCACTGAAATCCTCGGCATGCAACTGGTCACCCACCAAACCGGACTGGTCGGCCAAAAAGTGCGCCGCTTACTTATCGAAGAAGGTGCCGACATCAAGAAGGAGTACTACGTTGCCGCCGTGACCGACCGCGCCACCCAGCGCGTGGCCATGATGGCCAGCTCCGAAGGCGGCATGGACATTGAAGAAGTAGCACACGCCACACCCGAGAAAATCCTCAAGGTGTTTGTCGACCCGGCACTGGGCCTGACCGACGCACAAGGCATGGAACTCGCCAACGGCATTGGCGTGCCCGCCGCGTCACAAGCGCAAGCCGTCGATGTGCTGAAAAAGCTCTACGCCTGCTACATGGCCACCGACTGCTCGCTGGCCGAGATCAACCCGCTGATCTTGGAAGGCAACGGCAACATCAAAGCGCTGGACGCCAAGTTCAACTTCGACGCCAACGCCCTGTTCCGCCACCCTGAAATCGTCGCCTACCGCGATCTCGACGAAGAAGACCCGGCCGAAATTGAAGCCAGCAAATTCGACCTGGCCTACATCCAGCTTGACGGCAACATCGGCTGCTTGGTCAATGGTGCCGGTCTGGCCATGGCCACCATGGACACCATCAAGTTGTTCGGCGGTGAGCCCGCCAACTTCCTGGACGTGGGCGGCGGTGCCACGGCCGAAAAGGTGACCGAAGCTTTCAAAATCATGTTGGGCAACCCCAAGGTCGAGGCCATTTTGGTCAACATCTTCGGCGGCATCATGCGCTGCGACACCATTGCCGAAGGCGTGATTGCGGCCTGCAAAGCCGTCAACCTCAACGTGCCTCTCGTCGTGCGCATGAAGGGCACCAACGAAGACCTGGGCAAGAAAATGCTCAAGGATTCGGGCTTGCCCATCATCACCGCCGAGTCCATGGCCGACGCTGCCAAGGCCGTCATGACCGCTTTGAAGAAATAAAAGACCAGGAACCGACGGAACCAAAAGAGAAAACACCATGAGCATCCTGATCGATAAAAACACCCGCGTCATCACGCAAGGCATCACCGGCAAAACCGGCCAGTTCCACACCCGTGGCTGCCGCGACTACGCGAACGGCAAAGACTGTTTTGTCGCGGGCGTGAACCCGAAAAAGGCTGGCGAAAACTTCGAAGGCATTCCGATTTTTGCCAACGTCACCGAAGCCGCCAAAAACACCGGCGCCAAGGTGAGCGTGATTTACGTGCCCCCCGCAGGCGCAGCCGCTGCCATTTGGGAAGCTGTTGAAGCCAATCTCGATCTGGCCATCTGCATCACCGAAGGCATTCCCGTTAAAGACATGCTGGAAGTTCGCAATCGCATGCGCGCCAAGGAAGCCGCGGGCGGCAAAAAGACGCTGCTGCTTGGCCCCAATTGCCCCGGCCTCATCACGCCCGACCAAATCAAAATCGGCATCATGCCGGGCCACATTCACCGCCCCGGCCGCATCGGCGTGGTGTCGCGCTCGGGCACGCTCACGTATGAAGCGGTGGCGCAACTCACCGAGTTGGGCATCGGCCAATCGAGCGCTGTGGGCATCGGCGGTGACCCCATCAACGGCCTCAAGCACATCGACATCATGCGTTTGTTCAACGACGACCCCCACACCGACGCCGTCATCATGATTGGCGAAATCGGCGGCCCCGATGAGGCCGAGGCGGCCATGTGGTGCAAGGCAAACATGAAAAAGCCCATCGTCGGTTTCATTGCTGGCGTGACCGCACCCGCTGGCAAGCGCATGGGTCACGCGGGCGCGCTGATCTCGGGCGGTGCTGACACGGCCGGCGCCAAGTTGGAGGTGATGGAGGCATGCGGCTTCACCGTCACGCGCAACCCGTCAGAGATGGGCAAATTGTTGAAGGCGCTGTTGAAGTAATCCGCTCGCCTTTGGTGCAGAAGCCGCCGCTCGGCGGCTTTTTGTTTTGCAGGGGCGGCTGTGGAAACTACAGACGCTGGCGGCGAACACGTCGCCCACAATCCATTCAAAATTCACTTTAGAAAGTCATCACCATGGACTTGAGTTCAGGCGCGCTGTGGGGCGCATTCGGCGCCATCGTTTTTGCCAACATCTTGCTGTCTGGCGACAACGCAGTGGTCATTGCGATGGCCGCGCGCTCGCTGCCCAAGGAGCAGCAAGGCAAGGCCATCTTTTGGGGCAGCGCTGCTGCCATAGTCATGCGCGTGGTGTTGACCATCGTCGCAGTGCAGTTGCTGCAAGTGCCGTATTTGAAGATCATTGGCGGCGTTGCGCTGCTGTGGATAGGCGTTCAGTTGCTGTCCAGTGGCGACGATCATTCCGACATTAAATCTGCCGGCACCATGGGCGCTGCCATACGAACCATCTTGGTGGCTGACCTAGTGATGAGCGTTGACAACGTTTTGGCCGTTGCAGGTGCCGCAGATCGCGCGCCCGAGGCCTATCGCCTTCCCTTGCTCATCGTCGGCCTGGCGCTGTCCATTCCGCTGATCATCGCGGGCAGCACGCTGCTGATGAAAGTCATGGACCGCTTCCCCGTCATCATCACCATGGGCGCGGCGCTGTTGGGTTTTTTGGCGGGCCAAATGTTCGTCAGCGATCCGGTTACTAGCGCCTGGTTTCACACCAACATGCCCGAGGCAGACTTTATTTTCGGTGGGCTTGGCGCGGTCTTCGTTGTGGGCTTGGGGATGTGGCTGCAGCGCCGAGGTCAGGCCGCAAAACCGGAAAAGTCCGCCTGATCCATCGATCGCTCGAACGCCCCGGCAGCTAATCTGCTGCCTCCACACAGTATTGAGGCGCTGCGATCACAGATGGACGCGTTGTATGGGCTGTACGGGCTGTTCACCCCTCAAAACACAGCTCTGTTGGCCGGCTTGTGTGCACTTGCCGCCTACTTCGTTTTTTTGGTGCCGCGTTTGTCGCCGCAGGCACAGCGCGGTGGGCTGATGGCGATGTGTGCTGGCGCGCTCGCGCTGGCTTGGTCGTGGCCCACAGGCTCCTTGTTGGCATTCACTTTTCCGCTGGCCCTGGCTTTTGGGCACTTGGGGCGATGGACGGCACGGCGGGCTGTCGCGCCTGCGCAGGCAAGCGGCGCTGCCGCCGCGCCACTGCCCGAAGCGAACCTCCCGCCTTCGTCTGATGAGGTGCCCAAGGTGGGCCCAACACTCGGCCGCTACCGCATCGAACGTCAAATCGGCAAAGGTGCCATGGGCGCGGTTTATTTGGCGCACGACCCCAAAATTGGCCGCCCTGTGGCCATCAAAACACTCGCCCTGAGCCGTGACTTTGAAGGCGAAGAACTGACCAACGCTCGCGCCCGCTTTTTTCGCGAAGCCGAGCTGGCGGGCCGCTTGAAGCACCCCGACATCGTCACTATTTTTGATGCCGACGAAGACCAAGGTTTGGCCTTCATTGCGATGGAGTTCTTGACCGGGGCCGACCTTGTGCCCTACACCCATGCAAGCAAACTGTTGCCGGTGCCGCAGGTGTTGATGCTGGTGGCGCGGGTGGCGCAAGCCTTGGCCCACGCACACAGCCTGGGCGTGGTGCACCGTGACATCAAGCCCGCCAACGTGATGATCGACGTGGCCACCCACGTGGTCAAAGTCACCGACTTCGGCATCGCCCAGGTTTGCGATGCAGTGCGCACGCGCACCGGCATCGTGATGGGGTCGCCGCTGTACATGTCGCCCGAGCAGTTGTCGGGCGAACGCTTGGACGGTCGGTCTGACCTCTACTCGCTGGGTGTGATGCTTTACCAATTGCTGACCGGGCGCTTGCCGCACGAATCGCCGTCCATGGGCACCTTGTTGCGCCAAATTGCGCAAGACGCTGCGCCCGACGTGCGCTCCATCCGGCCGGAATTGCCCGCCGCTTTGGCCGACGTGGTGGCCCTTGCGCTGCAAAAGCGCGCCGCCTACCGTTACGCCGACGGCCTGCAAATGGCCGACGACTTGCAAGCCGTCCTGCTTTTGCTGAACCCGCCGTCAGCGTCGCGCACGCGCCGCGTTGTGCCTGTGGAGGTGGCAGACGGTCTGCAAGTCAGCCAGCCCAGCCCAGATTTGGAAGCCACGGTTCGCCTTCGTTGAGGCCCGTCGAGGCACAATCGCGGCTGTCACCACAGCGTCAGAATTCACGACGGGACTGCCTGCCCCGTATGGAATTCGCAAGAAGCACACGCCATGAGTTTTGAGTTTTTTTGCGCCACCGACACCGGTCGCGCCCGCAACAACAACGAAGACTCGGTCTCGATGGACGAGGCTGCATCCTTGATCGTATTGGCAGACGGCATGGGCGGCTACAACGCTGGCGAAGTGGCCAGTGGCATGGCCACCTCTTTCCTCACCACCGAGCTGGGCCGCTGGTTGCGCGAGGCCTCAAGCACTGCGCTGGACACTGATGTCAAGCGCGCCATGGACATCTGCGTTGACAACGGCAACCGAGCCATCTTCAACGCAGCCAATTCCAACCCGCAGTACGCTGGCATGGGCACGACCTTGGTGGTGGCCGTCTTCCGCGACAGCCGTTTGCTGCTCGGCCATGTGGGTGATTCGCGCGGCTACCGGCTGCGGGCCGGGCGCTTGGTGCAAATCACGCACGACCATTCTTTGCTGCAAGAACAAATCGACGCCGGGTTGATCACGGTCGAGCAAGCGGCCTTCTCCGCGAACAAAAATTTGGTCACGCGCGCCGTGGGCGTTGAAGACACCGTGCTGCTTGAAACTCATGTGCACGAAGTCATGCCGGGCGACCTGTATCTGCTGTGCTCAGACGGTTTGTCTGACATGTTGGACGACGAGAGCATCTCGCAACTCTTGCAAGCGTGTGACTCTTTGGACGAAGCGGCGGGTGCGTTGATCGATGCAGCCAATGACGCGGGCGGCAAAGACAATATTTCGGTGATACTGGCGCGCGGTCGCAGCAGCAGCACGGCCAGCCGGTCGTGGTGGCCCTTCCGCAAATGACAGCACGTGACTGAAAGCGGTCGCAGGCAGGCTCAAAATGACGCTGTAGAACGTGATTTTGGGGCGAGATCAAAAGCGGCAAAACCTGCCGACAAGGCAAATTTCTGACTGAGACTTTGGGGTGTTGAGCATGGGCAAACTGGTGGTGTCGTTGGACGGTGTGGTGATCAAGGAAGTCCAAATCACCAAGGACAAAACAACGCTCGGTCGCCGTCCGTACAACGACATCGTCATCGACAACTTGGCCGTCAGCGGCGAGCACGCGGTGCTGCAAATGGTGGGCGCAGACGTGTTCATCGAAGATCTCAACAGCACCAACGGCACGTACATCAACGGCAAGGCCGTGAAGAAGCAGCTGCTGGCCCACAACGACACCGTGGAGATCGGAAAATACAAGATCAAGTACATCGTCGACGACGGCGTTGATTACGAGAAAACCATGGTTCTGAAGCCTGGTTCTATTGCGGCTCAGCCCGGTGCTGTGGCACAGGGCATGGGCTCGGCATCGGGATTTGGCTCACTGGGTGCGTCCAATTTGCCCGGCATCATCAAGGTGTTGAACGGCGCGGCGGCGGGTCGCGAAGTGCAGTTGTCGAAGGTCGTCACCACGGTGGGCAAACCCGGTGTGCAGGTGGCGTCAATCACCAAACGCCCGAGCGGCTATGTGCTGGCCCACGTCGAAGGCACCTTGCGCCCCACCGTCAACGGCAACCCGCTGATGGGTGAAACCGTGAGCCTGAAGAGCGGCGACGTGATCGAACTCGCGGGCACGCAAATGCAGTTCATTCAGAACTGAGGCTCTCGGCGTCGCTGGCTCTGCAAGATAAGGGGCAAGTGACCGGCAAACGAGAACTAGGCCGCTTGCGCGCATCGGCGACTGGCTTCACCATCAAGGCATGAAAGTTCGCGTTCTCGGTTGCTCTGGTGCGATTGCTGCGGGCAGCAAAACCACTTCGTTTTTGCTGAATGAGTCGGTGCTGGTAGACGCAGGCACCGGCGTTGGTGATTTGAGCTTGATTGAGTTGGCGCGCATCGACCACATCGTGGTCAGCCACTCTCACCTGGATCACATTCTGTCCATCGGCCTGCTGGCCGACAGCGTCATGCGGCTGCGCAGCGCGCAAGGTCGCCCGCCCATCGGCGTGCATGCCTTGCCTGCCACCTTGGCTGCCTTGCGAACCCACATCTTCAACGGCGTGATCTGGCCCGACTTCACTCGCTTGCCAAGCGCCGCGGCACCCATCTTGGCTCTGCACGCTTTCGAGATTGGCGACCGTTTGAGTTTGGCTGGCCTGACCATCGACGTGCTCGAAGCTGTGCACACCGTGCCGGCGGTGGGGTTTGCCGTGCGCGGCCAAGCGGCTGGCGCTTGGTGGGTGTTCACTGGCGACACCGGCCCCAACCCAGCACTGTGGCAGCGCCTGCAAGGCCGCCGCTTGGCGCATGTGGTGATAGAAACCGCCTTCAGCGACGAAGAATCTACCCTGGCCCGCATCAGCAGCCATTTGCACCCTGCTGCGTTGGAAGCCGAGCTGCGCCAAATCGAAGGCAGCGTCGATGTGCACATCACCCACATCAAACCTGGCGAGGTAGACGCTGTGATGCGTCAGATCGGCATGCTGCAAACCGCGCACCGCATTCATGCCTTGACGGCGGGCCAGGTGCTGCACATCGATTGAAGCGGGCCAGCCCTCAAAATGGGCATGATGCACGACCCGATCGTTCAGACACCCGCGGCCCCCAGCTTCACGCAAGCCTTGCGCTTTTGGCTGCAACTGGGCTTCGTCAGCTTCGGTGGCCCGGCCGGACAAATTGCACTGATGCACCAAGAGTTGGTCGAGCGCCGACGCTGGATTTCTGAAAAGCGCTATCTGCACGCGCTCAACTACTGCATGCTCTTGCCCGGCCCCGAAGCGCAGCAACTCGCCACCTACATCGGCTGGTTGCTGCACGGCGTGCGCGGCGGCATCGCGGCGGGTGCTTTGTTTGTGCTGCCTTCGCTGGGCATCCTCATCGCGCTGTCGATGATCTACGTGAGCTACGGCAACACGCCAGTGGTGGCGGGCATGCTGTGGGCTGTCAAACCGGCGGTGGTGGCCATCGTCTTGTTTGCGGCCTGGCGCATCGGCTCGAAGGCACTGAAAAATTCGGCCTTGTGGGGCATAGCGGCTGCGTCCTTCGTGGCCATATTCTTTTTCAAAGTGCCTTTCCCGTTGATTGTGTTGGTCGCGGGGTGCGCGGGCTGCATGGGTGTTTGGGGCCATCGCTGGGCACCGCAGTGGTTTCGCCCCAGCGCTGGGCATGCGAGCAAGTCGGTCAGCGCCGCAGCGCCTGCGGTCATTGACGACAACACGCCTACCCCAGCGCATGCACTGTTTTCACGCGGACGTTTGTTGCGTTTCACAGCGGTCGGTTTTTTGCTGTGGCTGGCGGTGTTTGCGGCCCTGGCGGCAGCGTTTGGTTGGCAGGGCGTGCTCACGCAAATGGCGTGGTTTTTCACCAAGGCGGCGTTGTTGACTTTTGGTGGTGCTTACGCCGTGCTGCCTTACGTTTTTCAAGGCGCGGTCACCGATTTCGGCTGGCTCACCGCGCCGCAAATGATGGACGGCTTGGCGCTGGGCGAAAGCACGCCCGGCCCGCTCATCATGGTGGTGGCTTTTGTGGCTTTTCTGGGTGGCTGGAAGTTGCCCATGTTCGGCCGCGATCACCTCTTGATGGCGGGTTCCGTGGCCGCCTGCGTGGTCACCTTCTTCACCTTCTTGCCGTCGTTCTTGTTCATCTTGATCGGTGGCCCGTTGATCGAGGCCACGCACGGCGAGCTGAAATTCACCGCGCCTTTGACAGCCATCACCGCGGCGGTGGTCGGTGTCATCGTGAATTTGGCTTTGTTTTTTGCACTGCACGCCTTGTGGCCCGCGGGCTGGGGCAGGCCGTTTGACGCGGCGGCTGCACTGATCGCTGTGGCTGCTGCGGTGGGTTTGATCCGCTACCAAATCAGTGTCATCAAACTGATCGCGTGCTGCGCGGTGTTAGGCGCTGTTGTGGGCGCTGCGGCGGGCACGGGCAAGGTCGGTTTTTTATAAAGTAACTGCCCTGTTCACCCCGTACAGTTCAGCCCTGCACACATTCCTTGTCATGACCGATCCACACTTTTCCCCCGCGCGACCTGCGCAGCCCAGCATGAGCTGCGTGGTGCCGGCCTTCAACGAAGCCGACAATTTGCACCCGCTGCTGACGGCTTTGACCGCGCAGTTGGCGGCGCTCACGCCGCGCTGGGAAATCATCGTGGTGGACGACGGCAGCCGCGACGCCACGGCCCTGGAAATGTTGCGCTGGACACATCAACCGGGTGTGCGCTACGTAGGTTTGTCGCGCAACTTCGGCAAAGAAGCCGCACTGACAGCCGGCATAGACCGGGCCGAAGGCGATGTCGTGCTGTTGATGGACGCCGACATGCAGCACCCCGCTTCCTTGGTGCCCGAGATGCTCAAGGCCTGGCAGCAAGGTGCAGACATGGTCTGCGCGGCGCGCGCGTCGCGCTCGGATGAGAGCTGGGCCAAGCGTTTCGGCACCGCCATTTTTTATCACCTCGTGAACCACAACTCCAGCGTGCCCATCCCTGTCGACGCAGGCGACTTCCGCTTGATGGACCGCCGCGTGGTCGAGGCCTTGAAGTCGCTGCCCGAGCGCAATCGCTTCATGAAGGGCTTGTACGCTTGGGTCGGCTTCAAGAACGTGATCATTCCTTACGTGCCCGCAGAGCGCCACGCGGGCCACAGCACGTTTTCCATGCGCAACCTGTCGCGCTTGGCTTTCACCGGCGTCACCGCCTTCACCAACGCGCCGCTGCGCTTGTGGAGTGGTGCCGGTGCGGTGGTGGCCTTCGTTGCCATTGCCTTGGCTTTTTGGTTTGTGGTTGAGTATTTCGTTTACGACAACAACGTGCCTGGTTGGGCCACTTTGGTGTGCAGCGTGATGTTTTTCAGTGGCGTTCAGTTGCTGTCCATCGGCATCTTGGGCGAGTACGTCGGCCGCATTTTTGACGAGGTCAAACAGCGCCCTGTCTACATCGTTGGCAAAGAGACTGGCGTCGGTGCCATCCACGTGCCGGTGGAACTTTGAACATGGCAGCACCAGACGAACCCACACGCGGCCCGCCGCGCACTTTGATGCTGAATGCCGACGATTTTGGGCAGTCGCCCGGTATCTCCCAGGGCATCGCCAGTTTGGCCCACGCCGGGCGTTTGTCGGCCACTTCCGTCCTCAGCAGCAGCCCGCAGTGGCCGGTGTTGGCTGCGACGCTGCGCGCTTTGCCGAGCGAGGTGTTGCGCGGGCTGCATTTCAACCTCACCGAGGGCGTGCCGATGAGCCCGGAGCTGCGCAAGGTCTGGCCGCAGTTCCCCAGCCTGTTGCAGCTGATGGTGAGTGCGCACTCGCGTCGATTGCCCAAGAAGGCGCTGGCCGCTGAATTTGCGGCTCAGCTTCATGCCTTCACCGACGGCGCAGGACAGTGGCCCGACCACATTGACGGTCACCAACATGTGCATCACTTGCCGGTGGTGCGCGATGTTTTTATTCGCGCTGTGCTCGACATGAAAGTTGACGTGGCAGTGCGCAGCACGGCGCGCCCCCTGGGCCCACGGTCTGAGATCAAGCGCGCCTTGATTGCGCGCACTGGCGGCATGACGTTGGAGAGTTTGTTGCAGCGTCACACCATTCGGCACAACCGCTGGTTGACGGGCGTTTATGACTTTGAAGTGCTCGACTACCGCGGCCTCATGCAAGGTTGGTTGGCGAATTTGCAGTTTGAAGGCGGCCTGCTGTTTTGCCATCCCGGTGCGGCCGACCCTCAGCCCGATGCGATCGCGCCCGCGAGAGCACGCGAGCTGGCTTATCTCTCAAGTGCGGCGTTTGAAGATGACATGGCGGCGGCCAACGTCACTTTGGGTTCAGTGTTCAGCTGATTTTTCAAGCGAACGTCCAACGCCGGTTGACCGCGTAGGTCAACACCAAACTGCACAGCGTCGCCAGCACCTGCGCCGCCAAGTAATGCCAGCCCCAAGCCACGCCGATGGCCACCACGGCCATGCCGAGCAGCGCGCCCAACAACGCCGTGGCCATGAACTTGAACCAAGCCGGCAGGCCTTCACCGGCGTGCTCAAAAGTGAATTGCCGGTTGCCAAAAAACGCGAGCTGCGCGCCGATGGCGGCACCAATACCCGAGGCAATCCAGGCGGCGAAGTGCGCCCATTCGACCAGTGCCGTCATGGCCAAGTAATGCGCGGCTGTGGCGCAGGCGCCGATGGCGGCGTAGCGAGCGAAGCGGGTCATGGGCGTACCGGCTGAATGGCCCCCTCCCCTTGAAGGGAGAGGGCTGGGGGCTTAGCGGGGCTTTCGAGCCGCGTGCGGCGAGCCTGCGAAGCGGTCTGGGCTTGCCAGCCCAGACGCGCCCTGCAAGGGGGGGTGAAATCGTTTGGAAGCGTCGGTTTGTATTTGGCGCTCTGACCCCCATCCCGACCTTTCCCCTGAGAGGGGGAAGGAGCAGAACCCAAGCAAGCCCGGCCTGGCGCACGCATCAGGCGCACGTCACCTTGCGTGACCACGCCCACCGCGTTTGGCACCTGCGACATCTGCGTCGCGCTGGCGTCCTTCAACACGAACCAAACCGCCGCCTCTGCGCAGGTCAATGTATTCAATTGACCGAGCGGCCACAACAACTCTCGCCCGCGTGCCGGATCGAATCGAGCTGCGTCGAACAGCTCTTTGCGCCAGTTGTCGCGCAGCGGCACGTTGGGGTCGGCCCAATTGCTGGCGACGATGGGCGGCTGTTTCAAACCGGCGTAAAACGGCAGGTCGTAGAACATCTCGTCGACAAAAACCACGCGGTCACCCGGTTTGATTTGAGCCGCTAAGACCGCAGCCACAGCTTTCGATGAGGTCGGCGGTTTTATCTTCAACGCCGCCGTCGTGGCCGCGCTGGTCAGCAAAAACACCAGGCCTAAGCAAGCAAAAACGGCAAACGCCAGAGTCCAAGCCCAAGCCGATGCCCAAGCGTTCTTCAACTTGGATCGGGAGGCCGCCACGGCCACGCCCAACACCGCGCACCACGGTGCCAAGGCGGGCAGCGCGTAGCCCACAAGCTTGGAACTCGGCAGGCTGAAAAAACCAATCACCGCCACCCACCACCACGCCCACAAGCCCCAACGTGAGCGATCACTCGCGCTGAAAGTCCTCCAAGTGCTTGTGAGCTTCATCACTGAGGCAGGCAACCAGCCACTCCACGGCAAGGTCAACAGCGGCAGCACCGCCACATAAAACCAAGCCGGATGGACATTGTTGAAGCTGGCCTGGGCGAAGCGGCGGAAGTGCTGCTCCATGATGAAGTAGTCAAAAAAGCCCGGATAGCGCAGTTGCATCAAGGCAAACCACGGCAGCGCCAGGGCCAAAAAAAACAGCAAGCCCAGCGGATGCAACAGCCACAGCAGATCACGCCAGCGGCGCTGCGCCAACAGCCACGGCGCGATCACCAAGGCGGGCAGCACGAAGCCGATCAGGCCCTTTGCCAGCACCGAGGTCGCTGCCAAAGCCCACGCCGCCAACATCCAGCGCAGGCTGCGCGCGCTGTCGTCCACCGCCCGCGCAAATGCCAACACGGTGGCGGTGATCAGGCCGCCCACCAGCATGTCGAGGTTGGCGTATTGGCCGCCAATGAAAAAGAAAGGGCAGGTGGCCAGCACCATCAGCGTGGCACGTGCCGCTGCTGCGCCGTGCCAGCGCCGCACGGCCATGAACAACGCCGCGCCCATCACCCATGCGCCCACAAAGGGCGCGAAGCGGGCGCTGAACTGGTGCACGCCCACCACGCTCATGGTCAGCATGTCCAGCCAATACAACAGCGGCGGCTTGTGAAAAAACGGCAAGCCGTTGAGCAAAGGCACCAGGCCGTCGCCACCGTTGCTTGCCAACATGCTGCGCGCGACGTTGGCGTAGCGGCCTTCGTCCGGCAGCAGCAAAGGGCGCGCTCCCATGGTGGCCATCAGCCACAACGCCAACAGCAGCAAGACGGTGCGAGGTCGAGCCCACGCGGACTCCGAAGTAGGCAGGTTCATCACGGCTGCGATTACAGCATCGCAGCTGTCAATGCCACCGCGCCTCAATCCACCTTCGCGCCAGAGTTCTTCACCACCACCGCCCACTTCTTGGTTTCGGCTGCGATGTAGGCCGCAAATTCGGCCGGGGGCATGCCGCTTGGAATCGCGCCTTGCGATTGCAGCCGTTCTTTCAGCGCCGGTGCGCTCATGGCTTTGGCACTTTCTTGTTGCAGGCGGTTGACGATGTCGGCAGGCGTGCCCGCGGGGGCCAGCAAACCAAACCACGAGCTCGCATCAAAGCCCTTCACCGGCCCTGCTTCGGCGATGCTGGGCAGCTCGGGAATGGCCGCGCTGCGCTGCGCACTGGTCACCGCAAACGCCTTCAGTTTTCCGGCCTTGATTTGCGGCAACGCTGACGGCAAGTTGTCGAACATCAAGTCCATGGTGCCGCCTATCAGATCGAGAAGCGCCGGGCCCGAGCCTCGGTAAGGAAAGTGAACCATGAAGGTGCCGGTCATGCTTTTAAAAAGCTCGCCGCTGAGGTGTATCGACGTGCCGTTGCCGCTGGACGCCATGTTCAATTTGCCGGGATTGGCGCGGGCGTAGCGGATCAGGTCGGCCGTGCTGTTGATGTTCAACGCCTGTGCTTTGGCCGGGTTCATCACCAGCACATTCGGCACGCCCGCCACCAAGGTGATGGGTGCGAAGTCTTTGATCGGATCGAACGGCAGCTTGGGGTAGAGCGACTGGTTGATGCCGTGCGTGCCCACCGTGCCCATCAGCAGCGTGTAGCCGTCGGCCGGCGATTTCGCCACCATGTCGGCACCCAAGTTGCCGCCCGCGCCGGGTTTGTTGTCAATGATGAAAGTTTGCCCAAACGCCTTGCCCAATTCGGGTGCCAAAGCGCGCGCCAAGATGTCGGTGGTGCCGCCTGGGGCAAAGGGCACCACGATGCGCACGGGCTTGGTGGGCCACGTGTTCGCGGCGCTGGTTTGGGCCAGCAGAGCGCTTGGCAAACTGGCTGAAATACATGCCAAAGTGGTGATGAAACGGCGGCGTTGAATCAAGGGCATGGTGGGGCTTTCTGAGGTGGCGGCGTGCGGCGCAAAGTGTCTCGCATCTCGCCGCCACGCACACATCGGAATTGCCCGGCCTGTCTGCTCGGGGACATGCCACCCGCGTTCACACCGATTGTTCGGTGCGCTTGCGGCCTGCCATGCTAGGCCCCCTCATCGACGCATCAGGTCAAACCATGCAACGCAGAAAAATGTTGAAAAACTTGGGCGCGGCCGCCGCGCTCGGCGCCACCGCAAGCTGGCGCACCAGCGCGCAAGCGCAGGCCAGCTGGCCCACCCAACAGCCGATCAAATTGATGATCGCCTTCCCGCCGGGCGGGCCCACCGACATCACCATGCGCGTGCTGGCCGAAAACGCCAGCAAGGTGCTGGGCCAAAGCGTGGTGATCGAGAACAAACCCGGCGCAGGCGGCACCTTGCCTGCGGTGCAGCTGCAACAAAGCAAGCCCGACGGCTACACGCTGGCGCAAATTCCGCTCGGTGTGTTTCGCTTGCCTTACACCCAAAAAATCAGTTGGGACCCGGTCAAAGACATCAGCTACATCGTCGGCGTCACTGGCTACGCGTTTGGCTTGGTCGTGCCGAGCGATTCACCCATCAAAACCTGGGCTGACTTTGTGGCCTACGCCAAGGCCAATCCAGGCAAGCTCAGCTACGGCTCCACCGGTGTGCTCACCAGCCCGCACCTGACCATGGAAGACATTTCGCTGCGTCTGGGCATGGAGCTGAACCACATTCCCTACAAAGGCAGTGCCGACCTGATGCAGTCGATTTTGGGCGGCCAAATCATGGCGGCGGCTGACTCGACTGGCTTCTTGCCGCATGTGCAAAGCGGCAAGCTGCGCGTGCTCAACACCTGGGGCGAAAAGCGCTTGCCCAAGTTCCCTGATGCGCCCACTTTGAAAGAGCTGGGCCTGAACATGGTGCAAGCCTCGCCCTACGGCATTGGTGCGCCCAAGGGCATGGACCCGGGCCTTGTCAAACGCATCCACGACGCCTTTCAGCAGGCCATGGAAATGCCCAACCACGTCGATGTGCTGGCCAAATACGACCAACAACTTATGCACATGAACCCGCAGGAATACAGCAAGTTTGCAGAAGAAACCTTCCGCCGCGAGAAGGCGTTGGTCGACAAGTTGGGCTTGGCCAAGCCAAGTTGAAGCGCGGTCAACGAGGTCAACCCGGCTAAAACAGCGAGCGCTGCACCCCACTGCGCCGCGATTGCAGCACCGGCAACACACGGTCAACTGTGTTCAAGCGCAGCGGCTGCGGTGGCTCGTTCAAAGACATGGGTCGTGACTGCAAAACCTGACGCGCGCGGTGGCGCTGTCGCGCTGCGGTTTCAACGGTCTCAAGCTCGGAGGTTGTGCCCATCTGTTCGCCTTCATGTTGTCACGCAAGCCAGAACTGTCACCGCTTCCGTGATGGGTGTATCGGCGAGAGTGTGAGGTCTTTGAGGGCTTGTTCGTAACAGGCTGCGACCAGGCTGGGGCGGACTGAGCTGGTGATCCGTCGCTGATCAGCGACGGCTGAGTGGACGGCGTTTGCTTTGTGCCAAATACAAAGCGGTCTCGGTGGGACTGAGGTGTCTGTTGCGACCGTTTTGAAATGTTGAAGGGGGGCCTTCGATACCTCAGTCCGAACGGGACGGGGGGAGTGAACAGCGATGGCTGGGTGGCGACTCAAGCGGCCACGTACCCCCGTGGAGGATCAGGCGGCCACGTACCCCCGTGGGATGGCCCCCATCAAGCGCCGCGTGTAGTCTTGTTTCGGTGAGTCCAAGATTTCCGCCACGCTGGCTTGCTCGACCACTTCGCCGTCTTTCATCACCATCACTTCGTCGGCCATGAAGCGCACCACGGCCAGGTCGTGGCTGATGAAGATGTAGGCCAGGCCCAGCTCGTCTTGCAGGTCTTTCAGCAGGTTCAGCACCTGGGCTTGCACGCTCACGTCCAGCGCGCTCACGGCCTCGTCCAGCACCAGCAACTCGGGGCTCAAGGTCAAGCAGCGCGCAATCGCCACGCGCTGGCGTTGTCCGCCCGAGAACTCATGCGGGTACTTGTGCATGGCGTCGTCACTCAGTCCCACTTTGGACAACAGCGCGCGGGCACGCGCTTCGCGGTCAGCGTCGCTGCTGCCGATGCGGTGGATGAGCATGGGCTCAACCAAAGTTTGGCCTATCGTGAAGCGCGGGTTCAGCGATGCATACGGGTTTTGAAACACCACCTGAATGCGCTTGCGCATGGGCAGCAATTCACCGGCGCTGAGCGCCAGCAAGTCTTGCCCGTCAAAGCGCACGCTGCCGCCCACCGGCCCGCCGCTGACTTCGTGCAAGCGCAGCAGCGTCAAACCCATGGTGGTTTTGCCCGAGCCCGATTCGCCCACCACGCCCAGCGTGTGACCGCGTCGCAATGTGAAGCTGGCGCCTTTGACGGCCTTGAATTCTTTGCGGCCAAAAACCCCGCTGCGCATCCAAAAACTCTTGGTCAGCGCCGTGGCTTCAATCAGCACCGCCGATTTGGGGTCTTTGGCTTTGCCCACGGCCCCGTTGGCTTTGCCCGAGATGTGGTCGTCGATCACCATCAAGCGCGCGCTGCGCTGCGCCAGTGTCGGGCGGCAGGCCAGCAGGGCGCGGGTGTAGGCGTCTTGCGGGCTGGCAAAAATGCCGGCCACCGGACCCTGTTCGCGCACCGTGCCGCCGCGCATCACCACCACGTGGTCGGCAATTTCACCGACCACGCCGAGGTCGTGGCTGATGAACAGCATGCTCATGCGGTGCTTGGCTTTCAAAGTGGCCAACAGTTCCATGATTTGGCGCTGGATGGTCACGTCCAGGGCGGTGGTCGGCTCGTCGGCAATCAGCAGCTTGGGCTCGCAGGCCAGCGCCATCGCAATCATCACGCGCTGTTGTTGGCCGCCCGACAACTCGTGCGGGTGAGCCGACAAGCGGCGTTTGGGCTCGGGCATGCCGACCTCATGCAAGGCCGCTTCGGCGCGCGTCATGGCCTGTCGGCGCGAGAGCCCCAAGTGCTTGATGAGCGGCTCGCAAATTTGCTGGCCCACGGTGAACACCGGGTTCAGCGAGGTCATCGGGTCTTGAAACACGCAGGCGATTTCGCGGCCGCGTAATTTTTGCAAATCCAATAGCGAGGCGGCCAACAAATCGCGGCCCTGGAAGTGAATGCTGCCTTGGCGTTCGGCGTTGCTGGGCAGCAAGTTCAGTATCGACATGGCCGTGACGCTTTTGCCGGAGCCCGACTCGCCAACCAACGCTACCGTGGTGTTCTCAGGAATCTCGAAGCTCACGCCCACGTGTTCACGTCCCACCGCCTGCGCGCGTTGCACCACGCCGTTCGTCTTGCCCAAACGAAAGGCCACGCGCAGGTCTTTGATGCTGAGCAACGGGTTTGTTCCAGAACTCATTCCAGCCCCCGCAGCTTCGGGTCCAGCGCATCGCGCAGCGCGTCGGTGAACAGCGAAAACGCCGTCACAAACACCGCCATCAACACCGTCGCCGCCACCAATTGCCACCAATGCCCGAGGATCAACTCACTCTGCGCTTCGGCCAGCATCGTGCCCCAGCTCACTTGGTCCACCGCCACGCCCAAACCGAGGTAGCTCAAGATCACTTCGGCCTTGATGAAGCCCACCACGTGGATGGACAACTGCACCAGCGCCACATGACTCACGTTGGGCAAGATGTGTTTGAACATGCGCGAAAACGTGCTGGCACCTATGGCCTGCGCCGAGCGCACGTAATCACGCACCGCATGCTTGATGAACTCGGCGCGCACCAAGCGGTAAATGCCAGTCCATCCGGTCAAGCCCAAGATGATGACGATGGTCCAAATGCCTTTGGGCACCACGGCGTCGGCGCGGTTCAGCACGGCTGCAAACGTGAAGATCAGCAAGATGCCGGGGATGGACGTGAACACGTTGTAAACCCACTCCAGCAGGTCGCCCAGCTTGCCGCCGAAAAAGCCGCCCAAGGCGCCCAGTACGGTGCCAATCAGCGTGGCCACCACGGCAGCCAGCAGGCCCACCATGATGGAAATTTGCGCGCCTTTGATGGCCTTGCTCACCACGTCGCGGCCCAAACGGTCGGCCCCGAACGGCAGCGTGTCGCTGCGCACCACGGCCGCCGTTTTGTACTTGGCCACACCGGCGTCCCATTCTTTGTAGCGCGGGGCCAAGGGGTCGATGTCCGAGATGTCCACATTCGGCCCGGTGGGCACAGCGATGGCGGTGCTGGCCAGCTTGGCGGCCGGGCCCACAAACGTCGGTGGGGCATCTGGCAGGCCAATTTCAGCCTGCCAATTTTTGGCCACCAACCCCAGGCTGGCGGCCAGCACCAACAGCAAAAACGCCGCCACGATGGCGAGCGACACCAGGCCCACTTTGTCGGTTTTGAAGCGCGTCCAGGCGGCACCCCAGACGCCACCGCCAGAATTGCCTGATGCAGCTTGGGCCGATGGCACGGGAAGCACTGCGCTCATTTCAAGCTTTTCATTTGAGCACCACCCTGGGGTCGGCCAGTTTGTACAAAACATCGGTCAGCAAATTCACCAACATCGTGATGCAGGCTATGTAGATCGTCACCGCTTGAATCACAGGGTAGTCGCTGCGGTTCACCGCCAACAACACCTCGCGGCCCAGGCCCGGAATGGAGAAAAACGTCTCGATCAAAAACGAGCCTACAAAAATGCCGGGCAGTGCCACCGCCACGTTGGTGAGTATGGGAATCAAGGCGTTGCGCAGCACATGTTTGAGCAAGATGGTGCGCTCGGTCAGGCCTTTGGCGCGTGCGGTGCGCACGTAGTCTTGGCCGATCTCATCGAGGAAAAAGCTTCGGTACAAACGCATTTGCGGTGCCAAGCCCACCATCACCGCCAGCATCACCGGCAGCGGCGTGTAGACGCCCAGGTTGGTCCAGAAATTGTCGCTCCAGCCTTGCACCGGGAACCAGCCCAAACGGAAGGCAAAC
>JANYJJ010000203.1 GCA_025358485.1 Burkholderiales bacterium
CAACTCGCCAGCGGCGGTCTATGCGCTGACGAAGTACATCGACTGGATGAAAAAATACTCACCGAAAGAGGCCATCGGCATGACCTTTGGCGAAGCCGGCCCCGTGCCTGCGCAGGGCCAAATTGCCCAGCAGATTTTTTGGTACACCGCCTTCACCGCCGACATGGTCAAGCCCGGTTTGCCAGTGGTAAATGCTGACGGCACACCGAAGTGGCGCATGGCTCCTGGCCCCAACGGCCCATACTGGAAACAGGGCATGCAAAACGGCTACCAAGACGTGGGCTCATGGACGTTTTTCAAAGACCACAACCCTGACAAAGTGGCAGCGGCTTGGTTGTATGCGCAGTTCGTGACGGCCAAGACCACGTCGCTGAAAAAGTCGATCACCGGTTTGACTTTCATCCGTGACAGCGACATTCGCCATGACTACTTCACGCAGAACGCGAACAAGTACGGCGGCCTGATCGAGTTCTATCGCAGTCCGGCACGGGTGGCGTGGACACCCACAGGCACCAACGTGCCCGACTACCCCAAGCTGGCGCAGTTGTGGTGGAAGAACGTGGCTGTGGCGGTGACCGGTGAAAAAACACCGCAGGCTGCGATGGACAACTTGGCTGAAGAAATGGACCAGGTGATGATCCGTTTGGAGCGCGCAGGCATGGCCCGCTGCGCGCCAAAAATGAACCCGAAAGGCGACCCCAACAAGTACCTCAGCGACACAGCCGCGCCGTGGAAAAAGCTGGCCAACGAAAAGCCCAAGGGCGAGACCATTGCCTACGAAACGCTGCTGAATGCTTGGAAAGCAGGCAAGGTTCGTTGATGTGATTCAGGCTGATTGAGTTTGCGGTCAGTCAGAAGGCCCTCGGTGCGCAAGCATCGAGGGCCTTTGTTTTATTTTGATTTTTTTCCCACCACCCCATTCCCGTTCGGACTGAGTTATCGAAGGAAGGCCAGCGCAGGACTTCCTTCGATACCTCAGGATGATCGGAACAGCCACCTCACCCCGAACGGATTTTTTATTTGTGTTCTTCCAAAAGAATCGATCTTGCGACCTCCCGCTACTTCAGCGAGTTCCTCGCATTGCGGAACATTTGCATCCACGGACTCAGCTCACTCACACCGCCGCTCGTCCAGCTCATCAACACGTTGCGAAAAACACGCTCGGGGTGAGGCATCAGCACCGTGAAGCGGCCGTCGGGGGTGGTCACTGAGGTGAGGCCGTCGGGGCTGCCGTTGGGGTTGAATGGATAGGCTTCGGTGGGCGCGCCTGAGTTGTCCACGAAGCGCATGGCGCGTTGCACTTGGGCCGCATCACCCTGCTTCGAGAAGTCGGCAAAGCCTTCACCGTGCGCCACCGCAATCGGCAGACGGCTGCCCGCCATGCCGGTGAAAAACAGCGACGGGCTGTCCATCACTTCGACCATGCTCAAGCGCGCTTCAAACTGCTCGCTGCGGTTGCGGGTGAACTTAGGCCAGGCTTGAGCGCCAGGGATGATGGGCGACAGCGCGGCCATCATTTGGCAGCCGTTGCACACGCCCAGCGCCAACGCGTCGGGGCGGCTGAAGAAGGCGGCAAATTGCTCGGCCAAGGCAGGGTTGAACATGATGCTGCGCGCCCAACCTTCGCCCGCGCCCAAGGTGTCGCCGTAACTGAAACCGCCGCAAGCCACAAAGCCCTGGAACTGATCCAAACGTGCCCTGCCCGTCTGCAGATCGCTCATGTGGACATCAAAGGTGTCAAAGCCTGCGGTGTGCATGGCGTAGCTCATCTCGACGTGGCTGTTGACGCCTTGCTCACGCAGGATGGCGAGTTGGGGGCGGGTGCTCAGCACGGCAGGCGCAGTGGGTTTGAAAGTCAAGTGCACATGCAAGCCGGGGTCGGCCTCGTGTCCTGCGGCTTCATGTTCAGCATCGGCACACGCCGGGTTGTCGCGCAGTTGCGCAATGCGCCAGCTCACTTGGTCCCAGCTTTGATGCAGATCGCGCAAGCCGGCGTTGAACACGCATTTGGTGTCGCGCCACACCTCCATCACGCCGCGATCATTCGGCTTGCCGATGAAGTGGCTGTGGGTGCTCAGGCCATGTGCGCGCAGCACTTGCATCACCTCATTGCGAACGGCGGTGGGCACTTGGATCACGACACCGAGTTCTTCGTTGAACAACGCGCGCAACGTCAGTTCTTCGCGGCGCGCGCCCACCTGCCCGGCCCAGTTTTTGGAGTCGCCCACATCGGCGCGGCTGTCGGTGATGCCGTCGCCTTCCACCACCAGCATGTCCACGTTCAAGCTCAGGCCCACATGCCCTGCAAAGGCCATTTCACAGACGGTGGCCCACAGCCCGCCGTCGCTGCGGTCGTGGTAAGCCAGCAGCTTGCCTTCAGCGCGCAATTGGTTGATGGCCGCCACCAGCGCCACCAGTTGCGCAGGCTCGTCCAAGTCGGGCACGGTCTGCCCCATTTGATTCAACACCTGCGCCAACATCGACCCGGCCATGCGCTTTTTGCCGTTGCCCAGGTCAATCAAGATAAGAGTGTTGTCGCCGGGCTGAAGCTGCGGCGTCAGCGTGTTGCGCACATCGTCCAGCGTCACGAAGGCCGACACGACGAGCGACACCGGCGCGGTCACTTGTTGGGCCTCGCCGTTGTCTGACCAGCGCGTGCGCATCGACAAACTGTCTTTGCCCACCGGCACGCTGATGCCCAGCGCGGGGCACAACTCCATGCCCACGGCGCGCACGGTGTCGTACAAATCAGCGTCTTCACCGGGCTCGCCGCAAGCTGCCATCCAGTTGCAACTGAGCTTGACGCGCGCCAATTCCATGGGCGCGGCCAACAGGTTGGTGATGGCCTCGCCCACCGCCATGCGGCCGGATGCGGGCGCGTTGA
>JANYJJ010000050.1 GCA_025358485.1 Burkholderiales bacterium
GCCACATCAACCGCCCCGAGCGCAAGATTTGGACGGCCGAAGACCCGATTGAGATCACCCAGCAGGGCCTGCGCCAAGTGCAGGTGAACCCGAAAATTGATTGGACGTTTGCCAAGGCCTTGCGCGCGTTTTTGCGCGCCGACCCCGACGTCATCATGGTCGGTGAAATTCGTGACGCTGAGACCGCCCACACCGCCGTGGAAGCTTCACTCACCGGTCACTTGGTGATGAGCACCCTGCACACCAACAGCGCGCCTGAGACCGTGACGCGTTTGCTGGACATGGGCATGGATCCGTTCAACTTTGCCGACTCGTTGCTGGCGGTTTTAGCGCAGCGTTTGGTGCGCCGCTTGTGCAGCGAGTGCAAAGAATCGCAACCTGCCACTGAAGAAGAAATCGAAGAGCTGTTGGGTGACTACTTGCACGGCTTCAGAGACGAAGCCACCAAGCCCAGCCGCGAAGCGACACTGGCGCGATGGGTCAAAAATTCAGGCAAAGATGGCCGCCTGATGTCGCATCGCAGTGCCGGTTGCGCCACCTGCGAAAAAACCGGCTTCAAAGGCCGCGCTGGTTTGCACGAGCTGATGACGGTGTCACGCGATTTGCGCTTGATGATTCAAAACAGTGCCCGCGCTGAGCAACTTCAAAGCCTGGCCATGAGCGAAGGCATGCGCACCTTGCGTCAAGATGGCATTGACAAAGTGTGGGCGGGCGTCACGACGATTGAGGAAGTCAGGGCCACCAGCAACGCTTGATTTTTTGCAACCCTCTGCATGGAGGGTTGCCGCATTTGCTTGGCTCTTTCCCACGGCAAGGGAGTAGGTTGGAATGCCAAGCGGCGCGCTGATGTGAAGCGCTTTATGCGAAGCGCCCTTGCAAAAACCACCCCTGCGCATCCGCCGCCACCGACAGCGGCAAGCGCGCGCGGTACACCCACACCAGTGCACCGTCGTTTGTTTGCGCAATGAAGTAATCGCGCTCGGCCAAGGCGGCGTCCCACCAACCAGCTTCGATGCGCTCGGGCCCGCACAGCAGTTGCAGTGGACGGCCGTCAAGCAGCGGGCGGGCTTGGCGCTCGGCCAAGGCTTGTGGCGTGGGCAGCAGCCACACGGGGCGCTGCGTGTTTGGATTTGGGTTTGGGTTTGGGTTCGCGGTTGAATTTGCGGGCGTGCCCACAGCGCGTGAAAAAGATGCACCGCGTGCTGACCAACCCGCCGCTTGCATCACCCCACCCCGCTCGGGTCGATGATCTTGCACGGCCACCAAACGCTGGATGTGCTGCGCCCCCAAACGTGCTTGCAGGCGCTCTATCAACCGCGTGATGCCTTCTTGCTCACTGCCCGCCGTGGGGAACAGTTCAGCGTTTGGCGCGGCGCGGTGCGCCACGTCAAAACAGTGCAGTTGCAAGTCGAGCGTGGGGGCCGCCAGCTGCACATTCGCCAAACGCTCGCGCAGCAGCACCAATAAATGCGCCGCATCGCGTGAGGGTTCACCGAGTGCGATTTCCAGCTCGCTCACAGACGGAGTTTCAACACGACTGCGGTGACGCGGTTCGTGCAGCATGCGCAAGGTGAAGCGGCGCACTTGCACTTGTCGCGCCGCAGCCCACGCCACCAAACGCGCCAACAACATCGACGCGCCGTGCAGCACTTGTTCGGTGGTGTCGGCGCGCGCAAAAAGTTCCAAATTGCTGCTGAAAACTTCGGGCAAGGTGAGCCACACGCGCGGGTCGGGGCGCTGACCCAAGGCGCGGTCCAGCTCGTCCAGCAAGCCCTCACCAAAGCGCCGTGCCAAGCCCGCGCGCGGCAGGCGGCGCAGGTCGCCCAGGGTGCGCAGGCCCATGCTTTGCAGCGCCTCCCAGTGTTCGCGGCCAGGGCCAAGCAGCCACACTGGCGCAGCGTCGAGCCTGCGTGTGAGCGTGGCCAAATCAGCACAGTGAATGGCTTTGGACACCGCCGTGCGTGACACCAGCGCCGCGCCTTGTGCCGTCGGTGCACTGGCGATTTGCACCGTGTGGCCCAAAGGCAGCAGCGCCGCTTGAAGGTGTTGCAACAAGCGCTCAAAGCCGTCGAAATAGCGCAGGCTGGCTTGCACTTCCAGCAGCACGGTGTGGGCATCACCACCACCACCACACACCACCGACGGCGTGAAGGCCAATGCCGCATGCGCCGCGCTGGTCAAGGCTTGCGCATCGCGCGCTTCATCGGCCTGACCGAGCGTGAGTTGGGGTGCCAGCGCCAAGGCCGTGGCGCGTTTCAAATGGGGCTTCACGCCCAAAGTCAAGGCCGCTGCGTTAGCGTGAAGCACGCGCTGCGCGTCCATCAAGGCCACGGGTTGATCGCCCTGCTCGGGTGCCAAGGTGGCCGTGAAAGATTCCAGCGACAGCAGCGGCAGGTGAAGGGCAATCCAAAGCATGGCGCAGGCTCACGCTTCAATTCAGCTGGACGCGAGGTTGACGAAGGTGGCCGCGTAAAGCGGCTTGCTGTTCACCAGCTCACTGCTTATCCCGTCACTGTTCACTCCGCCACTGCCCATCCCGTCACCATTCATCGGGTCAGGCCGCTCAACCAGCCCGCGCCCCGCCCTGCCCCGCGCCGCCACTGAGAGCACCGGCGGCAAGTCCAAGCGCAACGGCATGGGCAGCGGCGGGCCGCGGCGCTTGAGCACGCTGACGCTCAACACATCGGCACCGCCCGGGCGCAAACCCAAGCGCAGCGGCGCGGCCGTGGGGCGCTGCTGCGCCTCGACCTCGCGCATCACAAAGGCAGGCCCGTCGTGCGCCTGCGCCGCAATTTGCAAACGTCGCAAGCGTTCAGCCCCCAACCGAGGTGGCAGCCACGCCAACACCGCACCCACATGGCCGCTTTTCAAGGCCTGCTCCAGCGCCCACAAACTGTCGGTGCCGGGAATCACGCGCGAGCGGGTGTTGATGACCAACAAAGCGCTCACATCAAAGCCCAAAGCCGCCAAAGCCTGGGCCGACAACTGAGCCGGCGGGTCAAACACCATCACCAAGCGCCCGCTGCGCTGGGTGGCTGCCAAGCTCGGTGCCAACAGGCGAATTTCACCCACACCCGGGTGCGGCAACAGCAGTTCAGTCAGCACCCGACGCGGCCAACCGCCACCGGGCAGTTGGGCGTCAAGCACCGCGAATTCGCTGGGCACGGCCGCGTCCACATGGCGACCCAACTGATGCCCCAACCACAGCGCCGGGTGCAGGGTTTCAGGGGCCCTGACATCACCTGGCTGGGGTGACACAAAAGCCACCGAAGCCTGCGGTGACAGCAACTGAAGCGGCGGTTCTGCTGCCTGCGGCTGCTCTGCTACCTGCGGCACCCATTCAACAGGCGTGTGCCCGCCCGTTGGCTCAGCGGCTGAAGGGGCAACAAAGGTGGCGAAAGCGGGTGGCAAGACAAGACTCAATAGCTGTATATTTGTACAGTATCTTGGCACAAGTCAGCCGATTTCAAAAGCCCGTGAAAGTGGTGGATTTCTCGTTCGACGGCACATGACTAGAAAATATCGAGGTGAAAAAACCACCTCTGTCCGCAACCTGCCCCTGCCGTGGCCCAACCGGCATCACGCTGGCACTCAGCGAATGCTGCGGTCGCTATCACTCAGGCTCTGAACACTTGCGAGCACCCACCGCAGAAGCTTTGATGCGCTCGCGCTACAGCGCTTATGTGTTGGGCTTGACCGACTATTTGTTGGCCACGTGGCACCCCAGCACGCGGCCCACGTCGATAGACGCTGACGTGCCAGGTTTGACGTGGCTGGGGCTGCAAGTGCGCAGCGTCGAGGTGCACGACGCAGTCCACGTCATCCACGCAGTCCACGACACACACGCAGTCCGCGCCACCCACGCAGTCCACGCCACCGTTGACTTCGTGGCGCGCAGCAAACAAGGGGGCCGCGCTGCGCGCATGCAAGAAAAAAGCCGCTTCCTGTTTGAGTCAACAGGCACAAGCGGCTTTTGGTTTTATGTGGACGGGGACGTGACCCCAGGCTGAAAAATTTCGCCAGAAAATTTTGCTAAAAAGTTCAAGCAAATTCCTGACGCACCGACGGCGTCATCAGCGAGCGAATGATCAACGCCAGCGCGCCGCAGGTGGCCAACGTCATCAGCACCGCCATCACGCGCGCAGCGGTGACGAAACCGCCAAACACGCCCAGAAAACGCTGTGGCACGGGGGCGCTGGTCAAAGTGCTGGTGACCACAGACTGCACCACCTCTTGCTGCAACCACAAGCCGAACAAGTTGGCCACGATGGCTACCACCAACATGCCAATGAAAACGCGACGAGCCCAATCCAAACGCATCAACAAACCAATCGCCGACGCTGTGGTGGCCAGTGACATCAACAGGCCCATGCCCACCACCCAAGGCAAATAGCCCACCAAAAACCCGGTCACCAGCGGCAGCGGCTGCACCACACCAGCCACGGTCAACCCTGGCATCAGGCTGGCCGTGGTGGCACTTTGCACCACGGCCGATGCGGCTGCGATCAAGCCCAGCGCAATGAAGGCCCATGCCGTGACGGTGACGAACAAAGAACGTGCTCCGACATTGATGGTGTGGGTCATGAGGGCTCCTGGGTGGGCTGGCGGGTGAATGAACCAAAACAACGCGCGCGACAACTACTTATCGGCTTTAGTGAAAGTATTTTGCGCAGCACTTCATGACAATTCATACCCCCAAAATGCAACTTATCCACACTCCCCCCACGACTTGGGGATGTTTGTGTGAACTGCACGCCACAAGCTGAAAGTGAATGTGAACGTGAATGTGAGATTCGGGCTTGTCGCTGCTGCGGCAAGGTCGTACCCCAAGCTGCTCGACAATGCCTGTTCACTGTTTGATGCCCAACGCGGCCGTCTCCCAACACCCATGAACAAAGGCATCCTCAGCGCCGCCCTGGCTTACGTCATTTGGGGCTTGTTTCCGCTGTATTTCAAACTGCTGTCAGACGTTGCGCCGCTCGACGTGTTGGTGCATCGGGTGCTGTGGTCGCTGCTGTTTTTGCTGGGCGTGTTGGCGGTTCGGCGGCAGTGGGACTGGTTCAAGCAGGCGCGCAGTCAGCCACGTTTGCTGGGCGTCAGCGCCATCAGCGCGACCTTGCTCTCAGCCAATTGGCTGACCTACATCTGGTCGGTGACGAATGGCCACGTGATTGAGGCCAGCCTGGGCTACTTCATCACGCCGCTGGTGAATGTGCTGTTGGGCTACACCGTGCTGCACGAGCGGCTGCGCAAGGCGCAGTGGGCCGCTTTGGCACTGGCCACGCTGGGAGTGCTGTGGCTGGCGCTGCAAGGCGGGCGCTTTCCGTGGATCGCTTTGGTGCTGGCTTGCACCTTTGGCGGCTACGGCTTGATGCGCAAAACCGCGCCGCTGGGGCCGCTGGAAGGCTTGACCTTGGAGACGATGTTGCTCACGCCGTTTGCCCTGGCGCTGGGCGCTTGGGGTTTGTGGAAAGGCGTGGGCGGCTTCCCCACTGCCAGCACGCTGACCAACGCCATGCTCATCGGTATTGGCCCCGTCACCGCCATCCCGCTGCTGCTGTTTGCCGCAGGCGCAAGGCGCATCAGCATGAGCACGCTGGGCCTGCTTCAATACCTTGGCCCCAGCATTCAGTTCGTGCTGGGGCTGTGGCTGTTCAAAGAACCGTTTTCAGGCGAGCGGGCCGTCGGCTTTGGGCTGATTTGGGCGGCACTGGCGGTCTACAGCGTTGAAGCTTGGCGTTACTTGAAAAACGCTCAGGCCACTGCCAACTCCGCTGCTGGCGCAGCCGAAGCCGCACCGGCAGGCATCAATGGCGCGCGAATCAAATGATCAAAGGCTGACAACGCGGCTTTTGATCCTTCGCCCGTGGCGATGATGATTTGCTTGAACGGCACCGTGGTTACGTCGCCCGCCGCGTAAACACCAGGCAAGCTGGTGGCGCATTTGGCGTCGATGACGATCTCGCCGTACTTCGACAACTCCAGCGTGCCTTTCAAAAACTCGGTGTTGGGCACCAGGCCAATTTGCACAAACACGCCAGCCAGTTCCACCGCATGCTCGGTGTTGTGGGTGCGGTCTTTGTAGCGCAGGCCGTTCACGCGCTGACCATCGCCGGTGATCTCCAGCGTTTGCGCGCTGGTGTGAATGGTGACGTTGGCCAAACTCTTCAGCTTGTTCACCAGCACCGCGTCGGCCTTCAGTTGATCGGCAAATTCAATCAGGGTGACGTGGCCGACCACACCGGCCAAGTCGATGGCCGCTTCCACGCCCGAATTGCCGCCACCAATCACCGCCACTTTTTTGCCCTTGAACAACGGGCCGTCGCAGTGCGGGCAGTAGGCCACGCCCTTGGTTCGGTACTCGGCTTCGCCGGGCACGTTGACGTTTTTCCAGCGCGCGCCGGTGGCCAAAATCACGCTGCGGCTTTTCAGCACCGCGCCATTGGCCAAGGTGATGGTCGCCAAGCCGCCGGGGCGGTCTTCACCTTGAAGTGAGGCCACGCGCTGGCCGTTCATGATGTCAACGTCGTAGGCGCGCACGTGCGCTTCAAGCGCCGACGCAAATTTAGGGCCTTCGGTTTCCATCACAGAGATGAAGTTTTCTATGCCCAAGGTGTCCAGCGTTTGGCCGCCAAAGCGCTCGGCCACCACGCCCGTGCGTATGCCTTTGCGTGCGGCGTAAATGGCGGCTGCAGCGCCAGCCGGGCCACCGCCGACGATGAGCACGTCGAAGGGTTCTTTGGTGCCCAGCTTCGCGGCTTCGCGGGCATCGGTGCCGGTGTCGAGCTTGGCCAAAATCTCGCCCAGCTCCATGCGGCCCGACCCAAAAAATTTGCCGTTCAAATACACGCTGGGCACGCCCATGATGTCGCGCTCAGCGACCTCGGCCTCAAACAAACCGCCGTCGATCGCCACGGCTTTGATGCGCGGGTTCAGCACCGCCATCAAATTGAACGCTTGAACCACGTCGGGGCAGTTGTGACAGGTCAGCGACATGTAGGTCTCAAACACCATGTCTGCGCCGTCATGACTTTGAAGCGATTTGATTTGCTCAACCACGTCCGCTTCAACTTTCGGCGGATGACCACCGGCCTGCAACAAGGCAAGCACCAATGACGTGAATTCGTGGCCCATGGGAATGGCAGCAAAGCGCACGGCCATGTCGGTGCCGACTCTGCAAACGTTGAACGACGGGCGTCGCGCATCGCTGCCGTCAAATCGCAAAGTGATCTTGTCGCACAGGGCCGCCACGTCTTCGAGCAAAGCTTTCATCTCGGCCGACGCAGGTCGGTCGTCCAGCGACGCCACCAGCGCGATGGGCTGGGTGACGCGTTCAAGGTAAGCCCTGAGCTGAGTTTTGAGGGTGCTGTCCAACATGACGGGGTCCTTAATGTGACTTTCCTACTGACAGATTTAGATCTTGCCAACCAAGTCAAGCGACGGCGTGATCGTGGCCGCACCGTCGTTCCACTTGGCAGGGCAAACCTGGCCTGGGTTTTTGGCCACGTACTGCGCGGCCTTCAGCTTGCGCAGCGTTTCTTTCACATCACGCGCGATGGCGTTGTCGTGCACTTCGGCGGTTTTGATGACGCCGTCTGGGTTGATGACAAAGGTGCCGCGCAGCGCCATGCCGTCGGCGTCGATGTGCACGTCAAACGCGCGGGTCAGTGCGTGCGTTGGGTCACCGATGAGTGGGAACTTGGCTTTGCCGACAGCAGGTGACGTTTCGTGCCACACCTTGTGTGCAAAGTGCGAGTCGGTGGTGACGATGTAGACCTCGGCACCGAGCTTTTGAAACTCGGCGTAGTTTTCAGCGGCGTCTTCCACTTCGGTCGGGCAATTGAAGGTGAAAGCAGCTGGCATGAAGATGAAGGCCGACCATTTGCCGTTGATGCTTTGGTCAGAAACTTCGACGAACTTGCCGTTGTGAAAAGCTTGGGCTTTGAACGGCTGAACGGCGGTGTTGATGATGGACATGTTGGTGCTCCTGAACTGGGTTGATGAAACGGTGTTGATAGCAAAAGATAAAAAATTCAAGCCTGATGACTTTAGTCGGCGCAGCGCGGGTGCGGGATTGCTTGGCATGATGTTCTTCATTGCCAAAAACTATTGCGCTGCAAACAGCTTGACGACAGCGGTCGGCGTCTACAAGCGCTCGATGATGGTCACGTTGGCCATGCCGCCGCCTTCGCACATGGTTTGCAGGCCGTAGCGTTTGTTCTGCTGTTTGAGTGCGTACACCAGCGTGGTCATCAACTTGGTGCCCGACGCGCCCAGCGGGTGGCCCAGCGCAATGGCCCCGCCACGGACGTTCATGCGCGCTGGGTCGGCACCGCTGGCTTGCAGCCACGCCAAAGGCACCGAGGCAAAAGCCTCGTTGACTTCAAAAAGGTCGATGTCGTTGATGTGCATGCCCGATTTTTTCAGCGCGCGTTCAGTCGCCGGAAGTGGTGCCTCCAACATGATGACCGGGTCATGACCCAGCACCGACATGTGATGAATGCGCGCCAGTGGTTGCACGCCCAGCGCCTTCAATCCACGTTCGTTCACCACCATCACGCCGCTGGCACCGTCGCAAATTTGGCTGGCGTTCGCCGCACTGATGCAGCCGCCTTCTTGCAGCAATTTCACCGAGCTGATGCCTTCCAGCGTGGCGTTGAAACGTATGCCTTCGTCGATGCTGTGCAGCTCGCCGGTGCGGGTGCCGTCGGCCAAGATGGCTTCTATCGCCACCACCTCGTCTTTGAACGCCCCGCTTGAAGTGGCAGCCATGGCGCGTTGGTGGCTGGCAAAAGCGTAAGCATCAAGTGCATCTTTGCTCAGGCCGTATTTCTTGGCCATCATCTCGGCCCCGATGAATTGACTGAACGCGCCGCCTGGGTAGCGCGCGGTGATTTCAGGGCTCATGTAAAAACCAAAACCATGCTTTTGCGGCAGCGTGGCGGGCATGCCTATGGGCACGCGCGTCATGCTTTCCACACCGGCAGCAATCACGATGTCCATGCTTCCCGACATCACCGCTTGCGCCGCGAAGTGGAGTGCTTGCTGCGACGACCCGCACTGCCGGTCTATCGACGTGCCCGGTACCGATTCAGGCAACTTCGACGCCAACACCGCGTTGCGCGCCACGTTCACGCCCTGCTCTCCGGCCTGGTCCACGCAGCCCATGATCACGTCTTCAACCAAGGCCGGGTCCATGCCGGTTCTGTCCACCAGCGCATTCAAAACCTGCGCCGCCAAATCAACCGGGTGCCAGCCCGACAAGCGCCCCCCCTTTTTTCCGCCTGCGGTGCGCGCTGCGGCGACGATGAATGCCTCTGCCATGGTGACTCCTGACGAATGGTGACGAGAGAGTCGATTATTCAACTGTTAAAGACCAGACTCAACGTCCTGAACCAGCCAAGCATCGCAGGCTGCGCCCTTCTCGATGCGCATGGTGACAATCAAGTCATTGCCTTGCCCGCAGCAACGCCGATCAGGCGCGCGCTCGTCGTCACCAAAACCCCAATCGTCCCCAAGCAACCATGACCGCCGAGCTCTCAACCTCACTCACTGCCTCGACCGGTTTCCCCACCCCCACGGCCGCTCACACGCCCATGATGCAGCAGTACCTGCGCATCAAAGCCGACTTCCCAGACACCCTGGTCTTTTATCGCATGGGCGATTTTTACGAGGTGTTTTTTGACGATGCGCGCAAGGCGAATCGGCTGCTCGACATCACGCTGACAAGTCGCGGCAACAGCGGCGGTGAGCCGATTGCGATGGCAGGGGTGCCGGTGCATTCGCTGGACAACTACCTGGCCAAGCTCATCAAGTTGGGCGAAGCGGTGGCAATTTGTGAGCAGATCGGCGACGTG
>JANYJJ010000063.1 GCA_025358485.1 Burkholderiales bacterium
GCGGCGCTGCCGAACCACAACAGCCGACGCGCGCCCCAGCTTCGCAACAAGCGCGGCGTCATGAGCGCACCCAAAAGATAACCCGCGGCATTGGCGGTGTTCATGGCCCCTGCGGTGAAGTAGTTCCAACCCAAATCGGCACGCATGGGCGGCAAGAGCAAAGCGTAAGAAAAGCGCGCCAAGCCCAAGGAAACGGCGGCTCCCAGGGCCAAACCAGCGGCCACCCAAAACACTGCCGCAGGTTTGATCGCGGTCTTCATGCGCGGGCCGCCAACATGGCGCGCGCCACTTCGGCAAAGCCAGCGCCGCGCTCGGCTTGTGTGATGTACGCAGGCCACACCGTGAGCTGATTTTTGAAGTGCATCAAGTTGGCCACGCCCACGCTGAGGGGGAAGTGACTGAACATCAATTGGTCGTTGGTCGAGTCGCCCACGTAAACCCAGCGCGACACTTCTTCGTCGATGTTGATGCCGTGCAAACGCCGCGCCATCCAGCGCGCGCCGCTCAGCTTGTTGTGCTCGCCGTACCAGGCGTTGATGTGGATGGAGCTGACCGTGGCAGTCATCCCAGCGGCGCGCATCACGCCGAGCACATGCTCAATTTGATTGGTGTTCAGGTGTGCGAATTCACTGTGATCTACGGCGATGTCGGTGACGCGTCCGGCGCTGTCTTGCGCCAATGTGGCCTCAGGAACTTCGCGCAAAACTTGCGCGGCGACTGCCTGCAAGCGCAGCGTGTTGGCGGCGCGAACCTCAACGGCTTGTTCGTACTCGACGCGCAACATGTCTGCGTCGCGGAACAAGGCGACCGCACCGTTTTCGGCCACGATGGCGTCGATGGGCCAGTCCATGGCAAAGCCTGTGCTCCAGCCCATGGGGCGGCCGGTGATGGCGATGACCGGAAGGCCAGCTGCGCGCAAGTCGGCCAGCGCTTGAAGCGCGTCGGGTGTGATGGCCCCGTCGGCGGTCAAGGTGTCATCGATGTCGGTCAACACACCCGCCACAGCGCGCAAATCGGCGAGCGGAATGCGGCTCAATGGCTGCGGCAAGGCGGGTTTCATGTGAGGAGTTTTGCACGCTGTCACTGACTTGCGCTCCGCATGCGCTCATCAGCGTTTACACTCGTCGGCTTCCGAGGAGCGTTGCAAGGCACGTCGTGCCCTAGGCTCGGAGATCTTCATGCAACAGCGCTCACCTGCACGTGTGTCATCGTGGGTGAGAAGCAAAATTTCCCTTCGCTTCCAACCACCGCGCCACGCGCAGGTTCCCACTTTTTTTGGAGCCTTCCCATGACCGCGAACTTGAAAACCTCTGCCGACAAAAACGGCACTCAAGCCACCACCGCCACGGCCGCCGATATTCTGGGCGACGTCCTCAGCCGCACCGCCAAATTGGCCAATCAGCAGCCCGACTACGCAGTGGCCGACTTGTCTTTGTCGGCTTGGGGCCGCAAAGAAATCAAGGTCGCTGAAACCGAAATGCCGGGCCTGATGGCCATCCGTGAAGAGTTCGCCAAGGCGCAGCCGCTGAAGGGCGCGCGCATCACCGGCAGCATCCACATGACCATACAAACGGCTGTGCTGGTTGAGACCTTGCAAGCGCTGGGCGCGCAAGTCCGCTGGGCTTCGTGCAACATTTACTCCACCCAAGACCATGCGGCCGCCGCGCTAGTGACCGCTGGCACGCCGGTGTACGCCTACAAAGGCGAAAGTTTGAGCGACTACTGGGATTACACCCACAGCATTTTTGAGTTCGGCGAAAAAGGCGCGCAAGGCGAAGGCCCAAACATGATCTTGGACGACGGCGGCGACGCCACCTTGCTGATGCACCTGGGCAAGCGCGCCGAGACCGACGCATCGCTGCTGAACAACCCCACCAGCGAAGAAGAGACCTGCCTGTACGCCGCCATCAAGGCCAAGCTGGCAATTGACCCAACCTGGTACAGCCGCAAAGGCGCGCAAATCATCGGTGTGACCGAAGAGACCACCACCGGCGTGCACCGCCTGAACGAGATGAGCGCCAAAGGCACTTTGATGTTCCGTGCCATCAACGTGAACGACAGCGTGACCAAGAGCAAGTTCGACAACCTCTACGGTTGCCGCGAGTCTTTGGTCGACTCCATCAAGCGCGCCACCGACGTGATGATTGCCGGCAAAGTGGCCGTGGTCGCGGGCTACGGCGACGTGGGCAAGGGCTCAGCCCAAGCGCTGCGCGCCCTCAGCGCGCAAGTGTGGGTGACCGAGATTGACCCGATCAACGCGCTGCAAGCCGCGATGGAAGGCTACAAAGTCGTGACCATGGAATACGCCGCTGACAAGGCCGACATTTTCGTGACGGCCACCGGCAACAAGCGCGTCATCACGCACGACCACATGCTCGCCATGAAAGACGAGGCCATCGTTTGCAACATCGGCCACTTCGACAACGAGATCGACATCGCGTCAGTTGAAGGCTACGAGTGGGACGAGATCAAGCCGCAAGTCGATCACATCAAGTTCCCTGACGGCAAAAAAATCACCATGCTGGCGCGCGGCCGCTTGGTGAATTTGGGCTGCGCCACGGGTCACCCGAGCTTTGTGATGTCAGCCAGTTTCGCCAACCAAACCATCGCCCAAATTGAGCTTTTCACCAAGAGCGATCAGTACGAAAACGGCAAGGTTTATGTGTTGCCCAAGCACCTGGACGAGAAGGTGGCGCGCTTGCATTTGAAGAAGGTCGGCGCGATGTTGACCGAGTTGTCGACCGAGCAGGCTGACTACATTGGCGTGAGCAAGGCGGGGCCTTACAAGAACGACACCTACAGATACTGAGCCCCAAAGAAATAGAGCCCCCCAGTCGCTGGCGCTCCTGCCCCCAAGGGGCGGCCCCCATGGGTTCGGGGGACCCGAGCTTCGGGGCGGCTTGATCTAGTGTGTCTACTGATGCGTTTATGCGTGCTGAGCAATTGGTTTTGCTGAAAGGTTTGGCTCCCACGCGCTCTGCTGCGGCGCGGCTGATTGACAGTGGCGCAGTGCGTTGGTTGGGGCCTAAGGGCTGGGCGGTGCCGCGCAAGGCTGGGGAAGATTTGCCTGAGGGCTGCGAGCTGCAAATCACCGACGACGCCGAGCTGCGCTTTGTGTCGCGCGGGGGTTTGAAGTTGGAAGGCGCGCTGGCGAAATGTGGTCTGAGCGTCAGCGGTTTGACTTGCTTGGATGTGGGCCAAAGCACGGGCGGCTTTACCGACTTGTTGTTGCAGCAAGGCGCAAAAACAGTGGTCGGTATTGACGTGGGGCATGGCCAGTTGCATGCCAAGCTGACAGACCACCCGCAGGTTCAGGCTTACGAAGGCGTGAACGCGCGTGACGTGAATGGCACCGCTTTCGCGGCCGACCACGCAGCGCACAGCTTCGGTTTCATCACCGGTGATTTGTCGTTTATTTCGCTGACGCTGGTGCTGCCCACGATGGTAAATTTTTTAGCTGTCGATGGACATTTGTTGATGCTGGTAAAGCCGCAGTTTGAGTTGCAGCCCGAGCAAATTGGCAAAGGCGGCATCGTCAAAGACGCGGCCTCTTTTGTGTTGGTCGAAACACGCCTGCGCGCCGCCTGCAAAGCGCTGTCGCTCAAGGTGCGCGGCTATTTTCAAAGCCCCATTTCTGGCGGCAACGGAAACACTGAATTTTTTGTTTGGGCGCAACCGGCTTGATGTCGCCGCGCCTTTTTTTTGAGGACGCTTCATGATCCGCAATTCACCGCAAAAGCTGCCACTGAGCTTCGAATTTTTTCCACCCAAAACGTCTGAAGGTGTGGTCAAGCTGTCTGCCGTGCGCCAGCAGCTTTACGCGCTGAAGCCGCAGTTTTGCTCGGTGACTTATGGTGCAGGTGGCAGCACGCAAGACGGCACATTCACTGCGGTGCAAGCCATCATTGCCGAAGGTTTTGACGGCGCGCCGCACTTCTCGTGCATCGGTGCCAGCCGCGAGTCCGTTCAAGAAAAATTGGCCGTGATGAAGGCTGCGGGCATACGCCGATTGGTGGCCTTGCGCGGCGACTTGCCCAGCGGCTACGGCGGCGGTGCGGCTGGCATGGGCGAGTTCCGCTACGCCAGCGACTTGGTTGCTTTCATCCGCGAGCACACAGGCGACTACTTTCACATCGAGGTCGGTGCCTACCCCGAAATGCACCCGCAAGCCCGTTCACCGCAAGCCGACTTGGCCGCGTATGTCACCAAGGTCAAAGCAGGTGCCAGCTCAGCCATCACGCAGATGTTTTTCAACACCGACGCTTACTTCCGCTTTGTCGATGAAGCGTATGCAATGGGCGCCGACATCCCGGTGGTGCCGGGCATCATGCCCATCACCAATGCCAGCGGCATCATCCGGTTTGCCGACGCCTGCGGTGCAGAAATTCCGCGCTGGATGCGCCTGCGTTTGCAGGGCTTTGGCGACGACACCGAATCGATCAAGGCATTCGGGCTGGACGTCATCACCGATCTGTGCGACCAGTTGCGACTGGCAGGTGTACCGGGGCTGCACTTCTACTCGATGAACCAGTCTCACGCCACGCTGGAAATCTGCAAGCGCCTGGGCCTGTGACCGGGCATCAAGCCGTCAGCACCCGCCGACTGTGTGTGGTGAGATGAGCGAAGGGTGCGGGTGCGGGCGATGGTGTGGGTAATGGTGTGGACGACGGTTTTGGGGCCGTCTGCGTGCCTGCCACGGGCTGCGCCACAGCGGCATCGTCGAGCGCCAACATGGCTTCGTTAGACAGCGCCAACTGCGCTTTTGCACCCCGTCGCATGGCCACGCCCACGGCCAAGATGTCGATCATCAGCAAATACAAAATACGTCCAATCATGGGCAACTGGGTGGCCACGTCTTCGGTGTGATCGACGATGAGGGCCATGTCGGCTTTGCGCGCCAATGGCGTGTGACTCGCGGTGATGGCCAGCACTTTGGCACCACGCGCACGGGCCAAGTCGGCCACCGTGATGAGGTCGCCCACGCGGCCTGAGCTGCTGATGATGACCACCACCACGCCGGCCTCAACCACATTCGAGGCCAGTTGCTGCAAGCGCGCGTCGGTGTAGGCCGTGCACGGCACGCCCAAGCGCAAAAACTTGAACTGCGCATCTTGCGCCAGCACGCCGTATTGCCCGGTGCCGTAAAACTCGACGCGCGTGGCGGCGTTGAGCATGTCAATGGCGCGGTCTATGGTTTCGCGGTTGAGGTGGTCGCGCACTTGCAAAATCGCCGACGCGGTGTTGCCCAACACCTTCACGCCCAACTCCAACATCGAGTCGTCGCCGGTGACTTGTGTGTGCGTCAGCGGCACGGTGCCGGTCAGGCCTGAAGCCATGCGCAGCTTGAAGTCAGACAAACCCTCGCAGCCCAGCGTGCGGCAAAAGCGAATGACGGTGGGCTGGCTCACGTCGGCGGCCAAAGCGATTTGCGCAATGGGGTCGTTCATGGCCGATCGCGGATGGCTCAGCACGTAATCGGCCACGCGTTTTTCGGCGGGCGACAGGCTGGCGCGCGCACGTTGAATTTGCCCCAGCAAAGCCGAGCCTTGTGACGACTCTAGGCCGCGAACTTGCTGCGACAAAATGGCCGACACGCCCAAGAACGTGGCGTTTTCAGCAGTAATGACGAAGGTGGGTATGCCTTTGCAGTAATCGCTGAACCGACCCTTGTCTTCGAAGCGTTCACGGAACATGGAACGGTCAAAGTAAGCACCCAAACGCGGCACGATGCCGCCGCCGATGTAGATGCCGCCGAACGCACCTTGCGTGACGGCCAAGTTGGCAGCGGCGGTGCCCAAAATGGCGCAAAAGGCGTCTAGGGTTTCGACACATAAATCGTCGGTGCCGGCCAAGCCGCGGCGGGTGATGTCGGGCGCGCTGAGCGGCTTGTCTTTGGCAAGGTCTATGCCCATGCGCTGGGCCAAAGCGGCATGGATCAACTCCAAACCAGGGCCTGACAACAAGCGCTCAAACGACACGTGCGGGAACCGCTTCCATGCAAATTGCAAGATAGCCACTTCACGTTCGTCGCGCGGCGAAAAGCTGGTGTGACCGCCCTCGGTGCCCAACGCCACCCAACCGTCGTCGGCGGGAATCAGGCCCGACACGCCCAAGCCGCTGCCTGCACCGATCAAGCCCACCACGCTGCGCGCACGGATCTGGCCGCCACCAATTTGGCGGCGCTGGTTGGCCGCCAAACGGGGCAGCGCCATCGCCAGCGCGGTGAAGTCGTTCACCACCACCAGCTGTTCCAAGCCCAAACGCTGACGCATTTGTTCGATCGAAAACTCCCAGTGGTAGTTGGTCATGCGCACTGCGTCGCCGGCCACGGGGTTGGCGATGGCCACGGCAGCGTGTTCGATGCGGCCGCTGTGGTGTTCAGGCAAGGTCGCCAAATAGCTGCTCACAGCGGCATGAAAGTCGGCGTGTTCCGCACAGCGCAACGAAGCCACGTGCTCTACCTCGCCCGCCGCCACTTCAAGCGCAAAGCGCGCATAGGTGCCGCCGATGTCGGCAAGCAAGCGAGGGTTTTTGTATGAAGGCATGGAAGCTCAGAAATCTTGGTGCTGCGGGTGAATGGTCAACTCGTCCAGCAGCACATTCTCGGGCAGCTCGAACAGCGCAGCGATCTGCGAGGCCAAAGCTTGCGGCCGCAGCGCCCAGGTTTCTTCCTTGCTGCCTTGCACCGCGCCATTGAAAGCGGTGTCGATGATGCCGGGCAGCACCGCGGTCACTTTGATGCCATGCGACTTGGCTTCACGCAGTACCGAGCCCGAAAAACCCAACAAACCAAATTTGCTGGCCACATAGGCCGACATGTTGGCCAGCGGTCGGCGGGCCAGGTCAGACGCCACGTTGACGATGTAACCGCGACGGCGCGCCATCATGCCGGGCAGCACCGCTTGCGTCAGCAACATCGGGGCGAGCAAGTTGACGTTCATGCAGGTGGTCACTTCACCGGCCGACCATTCAGTCAGCGGCTTGTAGGTGCCGGTGCCAGCGTTGTTGATCAGCGCATCGAGCGCACCAAAGCGCTGCTCAACGTGGCTCACCAAGTGCTGAGCGGCAACGGAGTCGGACAAATCGGCAACGATGAAATTGATGCGGTCGCCGTGCTGTTCGCGCAGCAGGTGGTTCTGGCGCGCCAAATCACCTTCGTGTCGCGCCGTCGTGACCACGCGGTGCCCACGTGCCAGCAATTCGGCGGCCAGCGCCGCGCCCAAACCGCGCGATGCGCCGGTGACCAGCACGTTCTCGTAGCGAGGCATGCGGCGCTCCTTTTTCAGTGCTCGTCGTTGAGTAAATCCAAGGCGTTGGCGGCCCCATACAGGGCAGGTGCAGGCGCGGTGATCACAAACGTCGGGATGCGTTCAAGGTAGCCGCGAAAACGGCCTTTGGCCTCAAACCGCTCGCGAAACGGCAGCGCGTCAAATGCGCTGCCCAGGCGCGGCACGATGCCGCCGCCGATGTAGACGCCGCGACGGGCGCCCACGGTCAGGGCCAAATCGCCCGCAACGCTGCCGAGGAAAGCACCGAATAAATGCAGCGCTTCTTTGCAGGCCTCGTGACGGTCGGTGCCGTCATCGGGCAAAGCGTGGGCGCTGACTTGCGCAGGTTTTAAATCAAGCGCGGGCTTGCCATCGACAGCGCATATGGCACGGTACAAGCTCACCAAACCAGGGCCTGAAACCGCGCGCTCAGCAGACGCGTGGCCAAAGCGTTTTTGCAGCCAATCAAGCACCGCCGATTCACGCGCGGTGGTGGCCGACAAACTCACGTGACCGCCCTCGCCGTCCACCACCACAGGAAGGCCGTTTTGCGCAAAAACCAAGCTGGCCACACCCAAACCTGTGCCGGGACCCAGTACAGCCATCGGTGCCGCAGTCACCGCCGTACCGCCGCCGATGCGCCGAACGTCGCCCGACCCCAGCGCAGGCAAGGCCGCAGCAATGGCGGCAAAGTCATTCAGCACCAAACAGCGCCGCAAGTTCAACGCGTGCTTCAGGTCTTGAACCGAAAAAGTCCAAGTGTGATTGGTCATTTGAACCACGTCACCAATGACGGGCGTGGCGATGCCGAATGCGGCATCAAGCGGGGGCGGCAAGTTGTGGTCGGCCAAATAGCGTTCCATGACGGCCTGCACCGATTCAAACCGAGCACATGGATATTCGCAGTAGTGCTGCAAAGGCGCGCCGGGTGCCGCTTGCCACGACCAACGCGCATTCGTTCCACCGATATCGCCCAGCAATCTGGACCTGCCCTCAACCATGCCGCCTGCCTTTCTTTGCTTGCGTCTATTCGCTAAAAGCGAACGGTGGGTTGGTGATCGAACCGCCCAACCGGACGGTGCACCGACTCGTCAACGATCCAAAAAAAAGGCCACCCTGGTGAGTGGCCGTTGTTCGCAAACCGAAGCTTACTTCACCACATAAACCAAGGCAGTGCGCGGCGGAATGGAGAAGGCTCCGCTGGCGCTTGTGTAGCTGGCGCTGGCGGCGGGGCGCTTGTCAGCGGCAGCTGCGTCGGTATGAACGGGGTGCAGCACAAAGGCTTTGCCCTTCAGCGCGTCCAGCGTGACAGTGCGCGCCACTTTGTCGACGTTGACCAAATACAGCACGTCCTTGAAGCCCGCGCCTGCATAGCCCACACCGTTCATGTGACCGGCCAACACCGTGGCGACCATGTCGGGGCCCGCGTTGTGGAAGGTCAAGCGGGCCTTGATGTCATCGCCGGTGCGCATGCGGAACAGTGTGGAGCTGGAGCGAATTTTCAAGAAATCGCGGAAGGCATCGCGAGTCCAAGCGATCTCGGTCGGCGTCGGCTTGATGAGGTCGTTGGTCAGGCGCGGCCTGATTTGGTTGTAGTTGTCGCCGTTCTTGTCTTCCACTGGCAAGCCGGTGCCGAAGTAGTTTTCGTTGTAGCTCCAATCCAGACGGTTGAACCAATCGCCCGAGTTGTAGCTGTCGCGGTCCATCGACTTGCTGCGCAGCGTGTCTATGCCTGCGTGGTAGTAAGCCACGCCTTGACTGAAAGCATTGATGGCCGCACCCAGCATTTGCACGCGGGCACGGTCTTCTTTGCTGGTGCCGAGTGGCAACTTGTAGGCATTGATATCGAACAGCGTTTGGTTGTCGTGGTTCTCGACGTAGTTGACCACCTCGCCAGGATTCAACACAAAGCCGCCGGGCTGACCGTTGTAGTTCACCTCTTCAAGAGGGATCTCGGCACCCCAACTTGTTTTTATCTTGTAGCTGCGAATCGACCCAGCCAAGCCAATTTTGATGACGTCGGTGGCCCACAGTAAATCGCCCTTCGACTTGCTGCCACCCAAGGTGTTGGGGTCGTAGAACAAGCCGTTGATGTAGCCCTGGTTGCTGATGAGTCCATCACCGCCGTCGAACGGGCTTCCGCCGCGAACGTAGTCGCGTGCGCGGTCGCTGAAAGTGCCGATGCCGGAGCCGTTAAGTGACAACTGCGAGGCCTGAACAAAACGCGCGCCGTCTTGCACTTCACCGAAGTTCCAGCCTTCGCCGATCAGATTGATGGTGCGTCCGGTGGCGGTGTTCACCGCCACTTGCAGCTTCTCCATCACGGCGCGCGGCTGGTGCGCCATCAGGTCGAAGCGGAACGAGTCAATGCCGTACTGCGTGGCCCACATCACCGTCGAGTCGATCATGAGCTTGCCCATCATCATGTTCTCGGTGGCGGTGTTGTCGCAGCAGGTGGAGCTTTCAACCGTGCCTGTGTTGCTCAGGCGGTGGTAGTAGCCCGGCACCACGCGGTCAAGCACCGACTTGTCGTTTTGGCCTGACGCGGTCGTGTGGTTGTAGACCACGTCCATGCCCACGCGCAAACCGGTGCTGTGCAGCGCCTGAATCATGGCGCGCAGTTCGATGATGCGTTTCGCACCGTCACCCGCCGAAGATGCAAAGCTGCCCTCCGGCGCGTTGAAGTGGAAGGGGTCGTAGCCCCAGTTGAAGCAGTCAGCGTCCTTCACAGCCTTCACTGCGTTTTGCTGATCCATGCTGTCAGCCGCGCCGCCCGTGACCACCACAGCGCAACCGGCCTCGGGCACGGTGGCAATATCAAACACCGGCAGCAAATGCACGTCGGTCATGCCCGCATCGGCCAGCGCTTTGAGGTGCTTCATGCCGTTGGAGTTGGCTTCGGTGAAAGCCATGTACTTGCCACGGTTCACAGACGAGACCGAGAAGTCATTGGCCGAGAAGTCGCGAACATGCAGCTCGTAAATGCTCATGTCGGTTTGCGCTGCAACTTTGGCTGGCGGCTTGCTGGCATCCCAACCGGCAGGCTTCAAGGATGCAGACGACAAATCAGCGATGTAGCTGCGTTTGGAGTCGGTGTTCAAGCTGACGGAATACGGGTCGGTCACGAGGTTGCGCACCAAGCCCACGCCGCGCACAAACACTTCCACCACATAGCGGTAGTACTTGCCGGACAAGTCGCTGGAGCTGCTGGCGCTCCACACACCTGTGCTGGCATTGAATGTGGCGGGCAGCAATGCGGTGGTGAGGTCGGTGCCGTCGTTGTAGATGGCCACTGAAACTTTTTGCGCTGTAGGGGCCCACAGCTTGAAGGCCGTTGAGCCGCTTGACACTTTCACGCCGAGGTCAGGCTCGGTATTCGCAGCAGCGTACAAATCATCCAGCGCACCAGCGACTTGCATGGTGGTCGCGTTTTGCACTTTGGCCGCGGCGTCTTCTTGCACCAGCACCAGTTGTTTCTGATGCAGCGCGCCCAATTGCGCCACGTCAGCCGCTTTGACACTCAACACCACACCCGAGGCGACGTACTTGAAACGCTCGGCCGCTGCCGCAGGCACAGTGCCTGTGAACACGTCGAGAGTGATCGAACCGTCAGCACCCGACACAGCCGCGTCTTTGCTGGTTTTAACCTGACCAGTGGTCGAGTGGTACAGCTTGTACACGCCCGACACATCGCCCTTGGGGAATTTGATGAGCTGCTTGTTCAGCCAGTAAGCGCGCGCGTCGGTGGTCGAGGCCAAACGCGTGTCAGGGAAGGACGTGTAGACCGTTGCGTCGTCTTGGAGCAGCCAGATTTCACCTATTTTGTTGGTGATGGTCAGGGCCGCGAAGTTGACTTTGATGTTGTCGTTGCGACCGTCTTTGTTGTTTTCGTCGCCGCCCTGTGTCTTGTTGCCGTGGATGATGAATTCCAACGCCTTGCGTGTGTCGTCGGCCTTGGGATTCAAGACCGGAATATCAAACACCACGCCACCACTGCCTGAGGTGTAGTTGTTGAAATCGGTGAACGCAACCGCGCTGGTCCACTGGTCAATCGTGACGCCCGGCTTCAAGCCCGCAACGTCCAAGCCGCTGGAGCCCCAAATGTGCACGCCCCACTTGGTGTACTGACCGTCCAAACGCTTGTAGTGAACGCGAACGGTGGTGATGTCAGGCGTTGATGCACCTGCTGGGTTGGTTTTGTAGTTGGTGGAGTCGCCTTGAACTTTGTAGATGCTCTTGCCGTCGGCCACGGTCCAAAGCTGCTGCTCGTCGCCACCGGTTTTGCCAGACCACGCCGATGGCTCGCGCGTTCCGCCGCCATCTTTCACCAAAATGAAGTTGAAGGCCGGGCCGGTGGCGTTGATGTCCCAGTACTTGCCTGAGCCTGCGAGTTCACCGTCAGCGACTTTGCCGGGCCAGCCACCAAAGTCGGCACCGCCGTAGACATACAAAGTCCATCCGGCATAGTCACCGGCGGGTCGCTTGTAAAACAAGCGCACGGTGTTGCCACCTGCCGCAGGCGCGTCGCCAGCCGGAACCTTGTTCAATATCTGCTTGATGTCGCCAGCGTCGCCAGCTTCCAGTCCGGTGGGCGCGTTGCTGATGTTCGTGCTTTCGCCGCCTCCACAGGCGGACAACACCATCAGCCCAAACAACATGGCTGCAGCCGCAAAGGCTCGCCTCCAAAACGCACCCAGGGAGTAGCTCATGTGTGTCTCCAACAATTGAAATAGGGCCCATGCAAAGCGCTCAGCAAACTCACGTTGCTACCGCAGCTTTGAGGAATTCGTCATGCTAATGAAGGAAAGCTACAACAGAAATCCGGGACTAACCCTCGGTCTCACACACCTTCCACCCAGCAACAGGGTGATGTCTGAACTGAAAGTCTAGTTCGACTACATTCACGCACGTCGATTTCAACGCCAGCGCTTTCAAGGAAACCATGTCACCTTTCGTCATTCTGGGCGCCACTTTTCTGCGCAACACGGCATTGATCCTCGGCACCGCACTGTCGTTAAACGCGTGCGGCGGTGGCAGCACGCCACCGACCGGCCCGGCAGTTGTTCAGCCCGAACCGGTGGTGGGCAACCTGCCGCCCGTGGAGGTGTCTGCCGTTGCCCTGGCCGACCCTGGCAGCGCCCTGCCCGAAGGCTGGCAAAACGGTGCCTTCATGCAGATTTTTGTGCGCAGCTATCAAGACAGCAACGGCGACGGAATCGGCGACTTGCGCGGCTTGATACAACGGCTCGACTATTTGAAAACCCTCGGCGTGCGCGGTTTATGGTTGATGCCGGTGACGCAAAGCCAAGACAAAGATCACGGCTACGCGGTGGTTGACTACCGCAACATCGAAGCCCAATACGGCAGCTTGGCCGACTTCGATGAGCTGCTCCGCCAAGCCCACGCGCGCGGCATCGGCGTGATCGTCGACTACGTCATCAACCACAGCGCGGCCGAGAACCCGCTGTTCGTGCAGTCCAAATCGGCCAACAGCAACGCCTACCGCGACTGGTATTTGTGGAGCGGCACCAAACCCACTGGCTGGAGCATCTACGGCAACGACCCATGGAAAGGCAGCGTGGGCAACTATTACTTCGCGCCGTTTTGGGATCAGATGCCCGACTTCAACTTGACCAACGCAAAAGTCACCGCATGGCACATGGACAACCTGCGCTTTTGGATGAACCGCGGCGTTGACGGTTTCCGTTTTGATGCGGTGGGCAACTTGGTGGAAAACGGCGCAGGCGCTTGGGAAAACCAGCCCCAAAACTACACCATCTTGCGCGCCGCAAGGCAAATGATGGACGGCTACGCCAAGCGCTTTTTGGTGTGCGAAGGGCCAAGTGACCCGGGCGGCTACACCGCCGCTTGCGGCAGCGCGTTTGCGTTCAACAACACGGCCAATATTTTCTCTGCGGCGAGAGGCGAAGCTGCGGGCGTGCAACGTGTGGCGGCGTTTCACGCCACGGCCGCGGCGGGCGCGACCAGCCGCATGTCCACCATGCTGTCCAACCACGACAGCTTTGCGGGCCAGCGCGCGTCTGACCAACTGATTGGCAACGTGGCGCAGATGAAATTGGCCGCTGCAACCTATTTGTTGCAGCCCGGCACGCCCTTCATCTATTATGGCGAAGAAATTGGCATGGCCGGTGGCGGCACGCTCGGCGGCGACGCCAAGCTGCGCACGCCCATGAGCTGGAACAACAGCATCGCCAATGTCGGCTTCAGCACCGGCACGCCTTACCGGTCGCTGTCAGGCAACTTGAGCAACTTCAACGTGGCGGCTGAGCAAGCCGACCCCAACTCCATGCTGGCCTTCTACACCGCCATCCTGGGGCTGCGCAACAGCATTCCAGCGCTGACCGGCGGCAGTTATGAAGCCGTCACCGTCAACGGCAGCGTGATGAGTTTTCAGCGCCGCGTGGGCGCGTCCACCGCGGTGGTGGTCATCAACTACGGCACGTCGGCAGCCGCGGTGTCGGTGACGGGTTTGACAGCCAGTGGAACGCTCGCCACGGCTTATCCGAGTGCGACGGCTGATGTGTCTGTTGATGCCAGCGGGCAGATCAGCGTCACGCTCGGCGCGCAAGCTGTGCGCGTGCTCACCTTGCGGTAAAACGCAGCCAAATCGAGTCTGTAAGTAAGAGGCGATATTTGCGGCGCTTGCTCACGCAGCGGTTTTGCAAATTCTTTGCAAGGCCGATGCCTTCTGCCGCTGCGGTTGTTTGTAAAAATGCGAGGGGCCAAACTGCTGCCCATTCAAAAGGTTAAGCCTGTGCTAAATATCATGAGACGCTGCGTGCTTTTCAGTTCCGTTTGTGCTTTTCTGATGGCTTGCGGCGGTGGTGGTGCGGTAACGCCCGAACCCAGCAACGCACCCGCCATTTGTTCCATGTCGACTGCGGCACCGTTGGCTGAAACCAGTGGCACGCGGGTGTTGTTGCAGGTCAGGCCCAGCGCGGCTTCGAGTTGCATCACCACCGTGGACGAACCCAGCCAGGCTTACCGCGACCCTGCCATTCCACAAAAGGGCTTGCTGGCCGTCTTCTTGCCGGGCACCGGAGGCTACCCGGCACAGTTCCCTGCCTTCGTGCAACGCGGTGCCGCAAGGGGTTATCACAGCATCGGCTTGGCCTACAACAACACCACCTCGGTCAACGTGACGTGCAACAGCACAGCAAGCAACGCCGACTGTGCAGGCGCGGTGCGCGAAGAGAACTTTTCTGGTCGCGACATGAGTTCGCTGGTGTCAGTCTCACGCGAAGACTCGATCGAGGGTCGTTTGATTGCGTTGCTGAACTACCTGAGTTTTCATCGGCCGAATGATGGGTGGTCGCAATACCTGGATTCGCAAGGCGGCGTGGTGTGGGACAGGCTCAGCCTCAGCGGCAACTCGCAGGGCGCAGGCCACGCGGGCTACATCAGTAAGGTGCGCAAGGTCTATCGCGTGGGCCTGTACGCTGGCCCTTCCGATTGGGTGTTGGCGACCAATGTGGCTGCCAACTGGTACGCCCTGCCCTCACAAACCTCTGTGAATGTTGTTTACGGATTTGTGCATGCGCCTGACACGCTGGCCAATGCTTCAGGCGATATGAATCAAGTTACTTCGGTGTGGGGTGCCGCGGACAAATTCAACATGGCGGGGCTCATCACCAATGTCGCCAGCGCAGCGCCGCCTTTCGGTGGGAGTCAGCGTTTGATCACAACGGCTTGCGTCAATTTGGATGCAACTGGCCAGCACAACTGCCCGATGTTTCGCGGCAATGAGGCAGTTTGGGATGTGGTGAGTTTTCCGTGACCCTCGCCGCAAAGAGCAGCTAAGCCCGCAACAGTGCCATGGGCGCGCGGCCCGAAGCAGCCGTCATGTGGCCCAGCATGCGGCCCGCATCTTTGCCCACCATGCGCCACTCGAATCGCCAGCCCCAATTCAGGTCGCCCATCACACCGGGTGTGTTCATGCGGTGATGGCCGTCAAGGCCCAGCACATCTTGCAGCGGGAAGATGGCCGTGCGCGCCACCGAATTGCAAGCTGCGCGAATCATCTGCCAATGCACATCGTGTGCTTGCGCGCCGGTGTAGGTGCTGGCAAAGGCGCGCGCATGCGCGTCGGTGCTGTCCCACCAGCCGCGCGTGGTGTCGTTGTCGTGGGTGCCGGTGTAGACCACGCTGTTGACGACATGGTTGTGCGGCAAAAACGAATTGGTGGCATCGTCGCCAAACGCGAATTGCAAGATGCGCATGCCGGGAAAGCCGCAGCCGTCGCGCAAGGCTTCCACATCGGGCGTGATGACGCCGAGGTCTTCGGCAACGATGGGCAGTTGGCCCAGCGCTTTTTCGATGGCGTCAAACAGTGCTTTGCCCGGGCCGTTCACCCAACGCCCTTCGATGGCCGTGGGGCTGCTGGCGGGCACTTCCCAGTAGCCCGCAAAACCTCGAAAGTGATCGATGCGAAACACATCAGCCTGCACCATGGCGCGCTTCACTCGGGCCACCCACCAGCCGTAGCCCTCGGCGGCCATGCGGTCCCAGCGGTACAGCGGGTTGCCCCAGCGCTGACCGGTTTCGCTGAAAAAGTCGGGCGGCACACCGGCCACCACGGTGGGCTGAAATTCAGCGTCTAAAAAATAAAGGTCGGGGCGGGCCCAGCAGTCGGCCGAATGGTGGGCAATGAAGATGGGCAGGTCGCCCATGATGGCCACATCGCGCTGGTTTGCGTAGGCCTTCAGGGCCAGCCACTGGGTCTCGAAACACCACTGCACGAATTGCCAAAAAAAAATTTCGGCGGAGTGGGTTTGGCGGGCGGCGGCCAGGGCTTCGGCGTCGCGACTGGCCAGGCTTTTGTCCCACTGCCACCAGGGCTTGTTGGCATGCGCGGCTTCCAGCGCCATGAAGAGGGTGTAGTCGTCGAGCCACGACGCCTCGGCTTGGCACCACGCATCCAACGCGGCGCGTTGCGCCACGCTGGCTCTTCTGCCGAAGCCGTCAGCGGCCTCGCGCAAACGCGCCATGCGCCAAGGCACCACGCAGCCATAGTCAACTTGGTGATCGTTGAACTTCGGGGCGGCGTCGATGCGCAACCAACCGTGCTGCACCAGCGGCTCCAACGCCACCATCAACGGACTGCCCGCAAAGGCCGACACGCTTTGATAGGGCGAGTTGCCGGGGCCAATGGGCGTCATCGGCAACAACTGCCAGATGCGCTGGCCAGCGGCTTGCAGCCAATCGATAAAGTGATGAGCGGCAGGGCCGAAATCGCCGATGCCGTGCGGGCCGGGCAAGGAGGTGATGTGCAAGAGGACGCCTGCGGCGCGGGTGTTGAGGTTCATCGGTCAGATCCAAAAGTCTTCTTCAAATTACACGCCAGCACCTTCCGTTCGGACTGAGGATCTTTCGCGAGACTTCGATACCTCAGTCCGAACGGGGGTGGGTGCGTATGTTGTGTCTGCACCGCGTGTCTGCACTTCGTGCCTGTACCGAGTGCCTGTGCTGTATGTCTGTAGTGCGTGTCCGTGCGTCTCGTCCGTGCTTCGTATTTCAGCCACCCCACAAACCCCGTTCGCACTGAGGTATCGAAGTGCCAGCACGCAACAATGGATGTTGTCGCGTGTCGGGAGGACTTCGATACCTCAGTCCGAACGGGGCTGGGTTTGTATTTCGTTTCTGTACCGCCTGTCTGCACTTCGTACCTGTAATGCGTTGTCTGTGCTGTGTGTCTGTACTGCGTGTCCGTGCGTCTCGTGCGTGCTTCGTATTTCAGCCACCCCACAAACCCGTTCGCACTGAGGTATCGAAGTGCCAGCACGCGCGGATGGATGTTGTCGCTAGTCGCGAAGACTTCGATACCTCAGTCCGAACGGGGCTGGGGCTGGGTTTGTATTTCGTTTCTGTACCGCGTGTCTGCACTTCGTACCTGTACTGCGTTGTCTGTGCTGCGTTGTTTGTACTGCATGCCTGCACTGCGAGTCTGTGCGTCTCGTCCGTGCTTCGTATTTCAGCCACCCCACAAACCCGTTCGCACTGAGGTATCGAAGTGCCAGCACGCACCGATGGGTGTTGCCGCGTGTCGCGAAGACTTCGACACCTCAGTCCGAACGGGGCTGGGGCTGGGTTTGTATTTTGTGTTTGTCCCGCGTGGCTGCACTTCGTACCTGTACTGCGTTGTCTGTACTGCGTGTCCGTGCGTCTCGTCCGTGCTTCGTATTTCAGTCACCCCACAAACCCCGTTCGCACTGAGGTATCGAAGTGCCAGCACGCGCCGATGGATGTTGTCGCGTGTTGCGAAGACTTCAATACCTCAGTCCGAACGGGGTTTGGTTTGTGTTTCGCGCTTGTGTTCTGCGCTTGTGTTCTGCGCCTGTGTTCTGCGCTTGGGTTTTGCGCTTCTGTTTAGCGCTTCTGTTTTAAGTCACACCACAGGCACCAAAAACACTGTGGCCAAGGGCGGCAAATTCAACCGGATGGACTGCGCTCGGCCGTGGCTGGCTTGCGCTTGAACTCGAATCGCAGCGCCGCCATTGCCCACATTGCTGCCGCCGTAATGCGATGAATCGGTGTTCAACACTTCGCGCCACGCGGTGCAGCCCCCCGGCACCTCAGGCACACCGAGTTGAAAGTCAGGCCGTGGCACGGGGGTGAAGTTGCTGATAACGATGACGCATTGACCGTGACCATCGCGCCGTATCCACGAGTAGGTTGAGCGCTCCACATCGTGCGCATCTATCCACTCAAAGCCGCTGCCTTCGCAGTCCAAGCGGTGCAGCGCAGGCTCGGCGGCGTAGAGTTTGTTCAGGTCGCGCACCAAGCGTTGCACGCCTTCGTGGCGGCTGTCTGTCAGCTGGCCCCAGGGCAGCTCGCTGTCATGCGCCCATTCGCCTGGCTGACCCCATTCCTGGCCCATGAATAACAGCTTCTTGCCAGGATGGCCCCACATGAAGCCGTAGTAGGCGCGCAGGTTGGCGAAACGCTGCCACTGCTGCGGGTCGCTGGGGTCACCGGGCATGCGGCCCAAGATGCTGCCTTTGCCGTGCACCACCTCGTCGTGCGACAGTGGCAGAACAAAGTTTTCGCTAAAGGCATAGACCAAGCCAAAGCTCATGCTGTCGTGGTGCCACTTGCGGTTCACCGGATCTTCTTGCATGTACTTCAGCGTGTCGTGCATCCAGCCCATGTTCCATTTGTAGTGGAAGCCCAAGCCGCCGTGATAGGTCGGGGCCGACACGCCCGCAAACGCGGTGGATTCTTCGGCCAACGTCGTGGCACCGGGGCATTCCACGCCCACCACTTCGTTCATGCGGCGCAGCAATGAGATGGCTTCCAGGTTCTCGCGACCACCGTTGACGTTGGGAATCCACTCGCCGTCTTTGCGCGAATAGTCGCGGTACAGCATGGACGCGACAGCATCGACACGCAGGCCATCGATACCTTGGCGTTCGATCCAATACAGCGCGCTGCCCACTAAAAAATTGCGCACCTCATGGCGGCCGAAGTTGTAGATCAGCGTGCTCCAGTCGTGGTGATAGCCCTCGCGCGGATCGGCATATTCATACAAGGCCGTGCCGTCGAATTGCGCCATGCCAAAGGCGTCGGTGGGGAAGTGGGCGGGAACCCAATCGAGGATCACGCCCAAGCCGTGTGCGCGACACGCCGCCACAAAACGCGCGAAGGCTTCGGGCGGGCCAAAGCGCGCAGTGGGTGAGTAAAGCCCCAGCGTTTGATAGCCCCAAGAGCCATCAAAAGGGTGCTCGGTGATGGGCAGCAGCTCAATGTGGGTGAAGCCCATGTCGGCGGCATAAGCCGGGAGTGCTGCTGCAAGCTCGTCCCAACTGTGCCAACGGCCGTCGGGGTGACGCCGCCACGAGCCCAAATGCACCTCGTAAATGGACACCGGCGCATGGCGCTCGTTCTTGGCCGCGCGATCGGCGGGCAATGGCACCGCGGGCAACAACGGCGCGACCATGCTGGCAGTCTCAGGGCGCATTTGCGAAGCGCGGGCATACGGATCGGCCTTCAGCGGCAGCAGTTGGCCGTGCGCGCCGACCAACTCGAATTTGTAGTGATCGCCCACGCCTGCGTGCGGCACAAAGATTTCCCACACACCGCCGCCGTGGCGCAGGCGCATGGCGTGGCGGCGGCCATCCCAGCCGTTGAAATCGGCCACCACACTGACGCGTTTGGCGTTGGGTGCCCAGACGCTGAAGCGCACGCCGTCAACCTGGTTCACGCGCATGGGGTGCGCGCCCAACATGGTGAAGGGGCGCAGGTGCGAGCCTTCGCCGAAGAAGTGCAAATCGTCGTCGGAAATCAAGGTGCCGAAGGCATAAGCGTCGGCGTACCTTCCTACGTTCGGGCCTTCAGAACTGTCGGCCCACTTGATTTGCAAGCGGTAGTCGAAGCGGTTTTTTCGACGCGCCAATTTGCCTTCCCACACGCCGTCAGCGTGGCGCAATGCCAGGCTGGCGACCAGCTTGCCATCGCCGACGTTGTCGTGAACTGCGACCTCGGTCGCACCTGGCAAGAAGGCGCGCATCCACAGCGCTCCGCTGCTGTCGTTGTGCATGCCGAGTACCGAAAACGGATCGGCGTGGCGGCCGGAAATCAGGTCGGTCAGATCGGCAGCAGCGAGCATGTGAGTCCTTGGTTTTTGGCTACTTTTTTCACTTCGCTTTGCACTTCTCTTTGTACTTACTTTTGAGCTTATTTTTGAGGCAGAGTCCACACCCGTTCAACGTACTCCCGGATCGTGCGGTCAACCGAAAACTCACCCATGCCTGCGATGTTGCGCAGGGCCATGTCGGCCCACGCCGCCGGCGTGCGGTACAGCGCGTCAACACGCGTTTGTGTGGCCACGTAGTCGGCAAAGTCGGCCATCAGTAAGTAGGTGTCGTGCGACATCAGGCCGTCTACCAAAGCACGGTAGCGATCCGGCTCACCGGGTGAAAACTCACCGCCTGAAATGGCGTTCAACACGCCCGACAACTGGCGGTTTTCTTCAACGTACAGGCGCGGGTCGTAGCCCAGCGCTTTGATTTTCGCCACGGCGTCGGCACGCAGGCCGAACACGAACATGTTCTCGGCGCCCATGGCGTTGCCCATCTCAATGTTGGCTCCGTCCCAGGTGCCGATGGTGATGGCACCGTTGAGCGCAAACTTCATGTTGCCGGTGCCCGAAGCCTCGGTGCCTGCGGTGGAAATTTGCTCAGACAAATCAGCCGCTGGGATGATCACTTCGGCCAATGACACGCTGTAATTTGGCAAGAACACCAGCTTCAAACGGTCGCGCAAACGCGCGTCGGAATTGACCACTCGGGCCACGTCGTGCATCAAGTTCACGATGAGTTTGGCGGTGTGATACGCCGACGCAGCTTTGCCCGCGAAGATGACGGTGCGCGGTGTCCAGTCCAAATCGGGCTGCGCCACCATGGCCTGGTAGCGCGCCACCACATGCAGCACGTTGAGCAGTTGGCGCTTGTATTCGTGGATGCGTTTGACCTGCACGTCGAACAAACTTTTCGGGTCTATCACCACGCCCAATTCGCGGCGCACCACATCGGCCAGGCGCTGCTTGTTGGCAAGCTTGGCCTTCAGGAAAGCCGTGCCCACGCCGCGCTTTTTGGCCACCGCGCGCAGGTCAGCCAAACGGTCTAAGTCGCTGCGCCACTCGACGCCAATTTGGGTGTCGATGAAGCTGCTGAGCGTCGGGTTGGCCTGCACCAACCAGCGCCGCGGCGTGACGCCGTTGGTCACATTCGTGAAGCGGCCTGGGAAAATTTTCGCGAAGTCGGCAAAGATGGTTTGCACCATCAAATCGGAATGCAAAGCCGACACGCCGTTGACCTTGTGCGACGCCACGATAGACAGGTGCGCCATGCGCAAACGCCGCTCACCGCCGTGGCTGCCTTCGTTGATGAGCGACACGCGCTCCACCAACGCATCGTCGCCCGGAAAGCGCTTGCGCACCTCGTCCAAAAAGTGCTGGTTGATTTGATAAGCAATTTCCAAATGGCGTGGCAACAAGGCACCGAACATGCGCACCGGCCAGGTTTCAAGCGCCTCGGGCATCAAGGTGTGATTTGTGTAGCTGACGGCGTCTTGGGTGATGGCCCAGGACTCGTTCCAGTCCAAGCCGTGCACGTCCAACAACAAGCGCATCAGCTCGACGGGCGTGATGGCTGGGTGGGTGTCGTTCAAGTGGACGGCGTTCTTTTTGCCCAGGCTGGCAAGCGCGTTGCCTTCGCTGAGGTGGCGCGCGATCACGTCTTGGAGCGACGCGCTGACCAGCATGTATTCCTGCTTCAAGCGCAGCTCTTTGCCAGCGTCGGTGCTGTCGTCGGGATAGAGCACCCAGTTCAGCAAATCGGCCGCCAAGCGGGCCTTGCCTGCGGCCAAATGATCGCCGCGGCAAAACATGGCGAAGTCGATGCTGCCGTCTGCGGTGGCTGACCATTGACGCAGCGTGGACACGCGCTGGGTGCCGTGGCCGGGCACGATGAAATCGAAAGCTTGGGCGATGATGGATTCGGCGGGCTGCCAGCGGCGAGATGCGCTGTTGCCCGAGCCGTCAGACTCGACGCGACCACCAAATCCCACCCGGTAACGCAGCTCGGGCCGCGCGATTTCCCATGGGTTGCCCAAACGCATCCAGTGGTCAGGGTGCTCGACCTGGCGACCGTTTTCTATGCCCTGCGCAAACATGCCGTATTCGTAGCGCACGCCATAACCGAAAGACGGCAAACCCAAAGTGGCGAACGAGTCTAAAAAGCACGCCGCCAACCGACCCAAACCGCCGTTACCCAAAGCCGCATCGGCTTCGCTTTCCAGCACCTGCGCCACGCTGAGGCCTGCGGCTTGTAAGTTCGCGTTCAAGGCGTCGTCCAGCTTCAAGGCCGACAACGCATTGGTGAGCGCACGGCCCATCAAAAACTCCATGGACATGTAGTGAACGCGGCGGCCTGCGGTGGTTTTGCTGCTTTGTTTTTGCGGACTCTTTTGTGGGCCTTTTTGCGAACTTTTTTGCGAACTCTCTTGGGCACTCTCTTGTGTAGCCAACAGCGCGCGGTCTTCGGCCTGGGTACGCGCCCAGCGCGCCAAAAGCTCTTCGCGGCAAGCGGCTGCTGCGGCGCGCATCGCGGCGTGCGGGCTGCTGGCATCTGCCGAATGTGACAGCGCTCGCGCAACAGCAACTTCAAAAGCAGCCGCTGCGTTGACTGGCTGGGGCTGCGGTTTACGTGCCTTGGCGGCTGAAGTGACAGTGCTTGTCGATGACGGCATGAGCGTGGTTCCAGGTTGGCGAATTGCGAAAGCGTAGGCGTGGGCGTGGGCGTGGGCGTGGCGAGTCAGATGGGAGACTGCAGATGGCAGATGGGTTCATCTGGCTGAAATGGCAAGGTCAGGTAATTTCACTA
>JANYJJ010000089.1 GCA_025358485.1 Burkholderiales bacterium
CTTTGAAATTGGGCGTGACGACGAGCACGGCGGACGCCGAAGGCGACGTGTTGGTGACCCGCGAAGTGACTGTGAGCCACCAGCAAATGGAGCAAGCCTGCGCGCGCTTCACCGGCCCCATCAGCCAAGTGCCACCGATGCACTCGGCGCTGAAGCGCGACGGCAAGCCGCTCTACGAATACGCGCGCGCCGGGATCGAGCTGGAACGTGAGCCGCGCGTTATCACGATTCACAGCATTGCCATCGTCAGCGGCGACGATGACACGTGGACGCTGGACGTGCGCTGCACCAAAGGCACCTACATCCGCACCCTGGCCGAAGACATAGGCGAAGCCTTGGGTTGCGGCGCGCACCTGAGTGCCCTGCGCCGCACTGGCAGCGGCCCTTTGAATTTAGAAGGCGCTTTGACGTTGGAACAACTCACCGCCATGACCGAACCCGAGCGCGACGCCGCCTTGGCTGCTGCCGACATGTTGCTGGCCGATTGGCCGGTGGTGCGTTTGGGCGACGAGGACGCCGGTCGATTTTTGAGTGGCGTTCGACGTCGCTTGCCGTCGCTGGCAGACGCGCCTCAAGTGCGCGTCTACGGCCCGCAGCTCAAGGCATTTTTAGGCAGCGGTCACGTCACCGCTGGAGAACTGATTTCGACCAGGCTTTTGAGCCCGCTGGAGGTGCAAGGCCTTCTGTCCACGCCAAGCCTGACTTCAGTTAACCCACCAGATAAAAACGCAATCGAGAAAGCTGCACCATGACACGCCAAATCCGCAACATCGCCATCATCGCCCACGTCGACCACGGCAAAACCACCATGGTGGACCAGCTGCTGCGCCAAAGCGGCACCTTCCGCCAAAACGAAAAAGTGGCAGAGCGCGTGATGGACAGCAACGACCTGGAAAAGGAACGCGGCATCACCATCCTGTCCAAGAATTGCGCTGTCGAATGGAAGGGCACCCACGTCAACATCGTTGACACGCCGGGCCACGCCGACTTCGGCGGCGAGGTCGAGCGCGTGCTGTCCATGGTCGACAGCGTGCTGTTGTTGGTCGATGCCGTGGAAGGCCCCATGCCGCAAACCCGCTTCGTGACCAAGAAGGCGCTGGCTTTGGGTTTGAAGCCCATCGTCGTGATCAACAAAGTCGACCGCCCTGGTTCGCGTCCCGATTACGTCATCAACGCGACCTTTGACTTGTTTGACAAGTTGGGGGCCACCGAAGCACAGCTCGACTTCCCTGTCATTTACGCCTCAGGCCTGAACGGCTGGGCCACGTTGACGCAAGGCGAAAACGGCAACTACGGCGGCGTTGATTTGGCACCGCTGTTCGACGCGATTCTGGAAAACGTGCCGGCCCACGAAGGCAGCCCTGACGACGCTTTGCAGTTGCAAATTTGCTCGCTCGACTACTCCAGCTACGTCGGTCGCATTGGCATTGGCCGCGTCAACCAAGGCACGCTCAAGCCCATGCAAGACGTGATGGTCTACAGCGGCCCTGACAGCACGCCGTTCAAAGCGCGCGTCAACCAAGTGCTTAAGTTTGAAGGCCTGGAGCGCAAGCAAGCCACTGAGGCGGGCCCAGGCGACATCGTGCTCATCAACGGCATTGAAGGCATAGGCATTGGGGTGACCTTGACCAGCGCCGAAAACCCGCTGCCGCTTCCGATGTTGAAGGTGGACGAGCCCACGTTGACGATGAATTTTTGCGTCAACAACTCACCACTGGCCGGACGCGAAGGCAAGTTCGTGACCAGCCGCCAGATCAAAGACCGCCTGGACCGCGAGCTGCAATCCAACGTGGCTTTGAAGGTGACCGAGACCGACGAAGACGGTATTTTCGAAGTGATGGGCCGCGGTGAATTGCACCTGACCATCTTGCTGGAAACCATGCGTCGTGAAGGCTACGAGCTGGCTGTGTCGAAACCGCGTGTGGTGTTTCACGACGTGGACGGCGAGAAGCACGAGCCCATTGAATTGGTGACCGCCGACGTCGAAGACCAACACCAAGGCGCCGTGATGCAAGCCTTGGGCGAGCGCCGCGCCGAGCTGGTGAACATGGAACCAGACGGCACCGGACGCGTTCGTTTGGAGTACCGCATTCCTGCGCGCGGCCTGATTGGATTCCAAAATGAATTCATGAACATGACGCGCGGCACCGGCCTCATCAGCAACATTTTTGACAGCTACGAAGCCTACAAAGGCGAGATTGAGGGCCGCAAAAACGGTGTGCTCATCAGCCAAGACGACGGCGAAGCGGTGACGTATTCGTTGGGCAAATTGGACGACCGCGGCCGCATGTTTGTGAAAGCCGGTGACCCCTTGTACGAAGGCATGATCGTGGGCATGCACAACCGCGACAACGACCTGATCGTCAACGCGGTGCGCGGCAAACAGCTCACCAACTTCCGTGTGTCGGGCAAAGAAGAAGCGATCAAGATCACGCCGCCCATCATCTTGACCTTGGAAACCGCAGTCGAGTTCATTGCAGACGACGAGTTGGTTGAGATCACACCCAAGTCGATACGCTTGCGCAAGCGTCACCTGAAAGAGCATGACCGCAAGAAGGCTTCGCGCGATTGAGTGAACTGACTCAAATGCGCGCTCGGTCTTCTGAGCACGCGACGGTCGCATCAAACCCATCCCGTTCGGGCTGAGGTATCAAAGGAAGTCCTGCTCCGGCCCTTCCTTCGATACCTCAGGATGATCGGCAAGCGCCTCAGGGCGAACGGGATCCGTTTTTTGCTGACCGGGTTTTTCGTGACTGCTGCCAATTCCAAAATGACATTGAGCGAAGCATCCACATGACCCTCAGCCACAGCCGCGCAGTCGCGGGCATGCTGCTGGTCACGTTGATGTGGAGCAGCGCAGGTTTGGTCACGCGCCAGCTTCAATCTGCAGCCAGCTTTGAAGTCACGTTTTGGCGCAGCAGCTTCACCTTGTTGGCGCTGGGTTTGTACTTCGCGGCCACACAAGGCCGCAGCGCGTTTGCTTTTTTGCGCCTAGGCGGCAAAACGCTCTGGATGTCGGGCCTGATGTGGGCGGTGATGTTCACTTGCTTCATGTTGGCCATCACCATGACCACGGTGGCCAATGTGCTGATCACCATGAGCATTTCGCCCTTGGTCACAGCGGTGCTGGCCAGCGTGATGCTGGGCGCTGCCGTGAAACGCCGCACCTGGGTGGCCATCGTGTTGGCCGGTGCTGGCATTGCCTGGATGTACGGCCACAACCTCAGTGGCGATCCCAAACACCTTGTCGGCACCCTCGTGGCTTTGGCGGTTCCCATCGCCGCCGCCATCAACTGGATCCTGTTGCAGCGCAGCGGCAAATCGGTGGACTTGGTACCCGCTTTGTTTATTGGTGCGCTCATCTCCAGCGTGGTGGCGCTGCCGTTTGCCTTGCCATTTCGCGCGTCGCTTCCCGACCTCGGCTGGCTTGCTTTTTTGGGAGTCTTTCAGCTTGCGATTCCTTGCGCTTTGGCCGTTCGGCTGGCTCGGCATTTGCCTGCGCCTGAGATTTCATTGCTGGCCTTGTTGGAGACAGTTTTCGGCATCGCTTGGGTCTGGTGGATCAGCCACGAGCGGCCTTCACCGCATGTGTTGGTGGGCGGGTCGGTTGTGCTGCTCACTTTGGCCGCCAACGAAATCATCGGCATGAACCAAGCCAAACAAGGCAACGCATGAACACCGCGCAAAACCACGTCATCCAAAAAGTGCAGGGCCACATCGGCCTGCTCACCTTGAACCGCCCGCAAGCTTTGAACGCGCTGTCGCTGGACATGGTTCGCGACATCACCGCGGCCCTGTTGGCATGGATTGATGACGCTGCGATAGCCGCCGTCGTGGTTCGCGGTGCCACGCAAGAAGGCAAGGGCGTGGCCTTTTGCGCGGGTGGTGACATCCGCTTTTTTCACCAAGCAGCTCACGCAGGTGATGCGCGCTTGGAAGACTTTTTCACCGAGGAATACAGCCTCAACCACCTCATCCACAACTACCCCAAACCCTACCTGGCCTTGATGGACGGCGTGGTGATGGGCGGCGGCATGGGCATCAGCCAAGGTGCGCAAATTCGGGTGGTCACCGAGCGCACGAAGATGGCCATGCCCGAGACCCACATCGGCCTTTTCCCTGACGTGGGCGGCGGCTATTTTTTGTCGCGCTGTCCGGGTGCAGTGGGTGAGTACTTGGCTTTGACCGGGCAGGTGTTGACGGCGGGTGACACCATCGCGTGGGGCTTGGCCGATCTGTTCATGGCGTCCAGCGCTTTGCCTGTGTTGATCGAAGCGCTGGTCGATCAACCCATGGAAAGCGCTGCTCACGTGGTGGCAACAGTCAATGCACGTGCCGCTGAAAAACCGGCAGCGTTGATGTCCTCACATCGCCCCGCCATAGACGCGCACTTCGAAAAAACAGACGTGCCCGCCATCGTCGCGTCGCTGCAAACCGACGGATCAGAATGGGCCGCCCACACCTTGCAAGCGCTGCACAAACGTTCGCCGCTGATGCTGTGTGTGGCGTTGGAGCAAGTGCGCCGCGCGCGCCGCATGACGCTGGCAGACGACCTGCGCATGGAGCGCGATTTGGTGCGCAACTGCTTCGCCGTCCAGCCGCTGGCCACCAACGACACGGTTGAAGGCATACGCGCTTTGGCTGTCGACAAAGACCACACGCCGCGTTGGAATCCAGCGCGCCTGCAAGACGTCACGCCCGCCATGGTCGAGGCATATTTCGTGAGCCCTTGGCCTGCGCACGCGCATCCGTTGCGGGCACTCTGACGTCCTGGTGCTTCCCCTCACAGGTGGCGCGTCAAGGCGGGCCTAGGATCGAGCGCATCGCAACCTCCCGCAGCGAATTGGATGCCCTCATGAAACAGCTTTCAGGCTTGGACGCCAGCTTCCTCCACATGGAGACGCCAGAGATGCCCATGCATGTGGGCGCGCTGCACATTTGCGAGTTGCCCGCCAGCTACCGCGGCAGTTTTGTTGACGACATCCGCGCCCACATCGCCACGCGTTTGCCGCTGGTGTCGGCCATGCGCCGCCGCTTGGAAAAAATGCCGCTCAACATCACCAACCCGGTGTGGGTGGACGCGCAGCCCGATTTGAACGAGCACATCGTCAGCATCAAACTGCGCAAAGGCGCGAGCGTGGAAGACGTTGAAGCGCGCATCGGCCGACTGCACACGGTGCTGCTGGATCGCAGCCGCCCGCTGTGGAAATTTCATGTGTTTGAAGGCTTGAAAGCCGGGCCCGAAAAAACCAAACGTTATGCGCTGTACACGCAGTTGCATCACGCGGCGGTGGACGGCCAAGCGGCGGTCGCGCTGGCCAACGCCATTCTCGACATCGGGCCTGTCCCCAGGGATGTAACGTCAGCGCGCGACGGACAAATCGAGCCGCGCGCCAAACGCTCAGTCATGACCATGACAGAAATGCTCAGCGGCGTGCTCGTCAACCAGTTGCAGCAATACGCCAACATCGTCAAAAGCTTGCCCGGCGCGGTGAGCGCGCTGTCGGAAGTGGCGCGCAAAACAGCCGCCAGTGTTGGAAGTTCGGCTGCGAACAAAGTCGTGGCGACTGCGACCGCGCATGGGCATCCCAAGTCAGACGCCACACCCAAGGGCCAAGTCCGCAACCTCACTCTCGCACCGCGCACGCGGCTGAATGCCTCGGTCACCGCCGGTCGCGTGTTCGCCTCGGTGAGCTTGCCGCTGGCTGAATTGAAAGTCATGCGCCATCAGTTTGACGCCACCTTGAACGACGTGGTGTTGATGGTGTGCAGCGGTGCGCTGCGCCGCTATTTTTTGCAGCATGGCCCGTTGCCGCGCAAGTCCTTGATTGCGGCTGTGCCCATTTCCTTGCGAGCGGCCGGTGACGCCTCAAGCAACAACCAAGCGTCGATGACGGTGGTGAACTTGGGCACCCACATTGCCAACCCCATGAAGCGCGTGGTCTACATCAAGGCGGCCTGCGCGGCGATGAAAGCCAACTTGGGCAGCGTCAAAAGTTTGATGCCCACCGACTTTCCTTCGCTGGGTGTGCCGTGGTTGATGACCACAGCCGCGTCGCTTTACGGCCGCGCCAAAGTGGCCGACCGCATCCCGCCGATTGCCAACGTGGTGATCTCCAACGTGCCCGGCCCGACCTTTCCGTTTTACTTGGCCGGAGCCAAGATGCTCACCAACTTCCCCACTTCCATCGTGGTTCACGGCATGGGCTTGAACATCACGGTGCAAACCTACAACGAGTCGTTGGACGTGGGCTTGATTGCTTGTGCCCAAGCCGCGCCGCACTTGCATGACTTGGCAATCCACATCACGGCTGCTTTCGATGAGCTGAAGGCGCTGCCTGCGCTTGAGAAAAAGGTCACTGTGACTGTCACTGCGCTCGTCATGCCAGCGACCGACGAAAAGGCAGCCGCTCCAAAAGCCAAGCGCTCCAAAAGCTAAAATCTAAGCGTACTCACTGGCTGTTCTTGCAATGCCTTCCAAACGCAACAAAAAGACCGCAGACCCACTGCCTCCAAGCGCCTCAATCGAAGCGCCCAACTTTTGGTTGATGTTGATGGAGGGCAGGGCGCCGTGGGAATACGCGGCCTCACTGGCGGCCATTCCCTTCATGCGCAAACTGCCGTCGGGCGACGGCCATCCGGTGTTGGTGTTTCCGGGTCTGGGTGCCAACGACTACAGCACCGCGCCGCTGCGCAGCTTTTTAGAGTCACTCGGCTATGTGGCCTATCCGTGGGAACAGGGTTTTAACTTTGGTCCGCGTGAAGGTGTGCTCGAGCGTTGTCAAAGTGAGGCCGACGCGATTTTCAAACGCCATCAGCGTGCGGTGAGTTTGATCGGCTGGAGTTTGGGCGGCATCTACGCCCGCGAGACCGCCAAAGCGCTGGCCCCACAAACTCGCAGCGTCATCACCTTGGGCACGCCCTTCACTGGCAACATGAAAGCGACTAATGCGTGGCGCTTCTATCAAATGGTCAGCCACCAAGGCGAGACCGACCCGCAATTGATAGAGCAAATTCGCATAGCCCCGCCCGTGCCCACCACATCAATTTATTCGCGTACCGACGGTGTGGTGGCGTGGCAGTGCAGCATCAACGTAGAAGGGCCGATCACTGAAAACATAGAAGTGTCAGCCAGCCACATTGGCATGGGCATGAACCCGTTGGCGCATTTTGCGATTGCCGACCGCTTGGCGCAAGATCCCAAAGCCTGGAAGCGGTTTGACGCGACGGGTGCACGGCGCTGGTTTTATCCTGCTGAAGCGAAGCGGGCTTGAGCTGACAAGCCAGTAGGCTTGAACCAAGTCCCTCTGCCCTGATGTGCAGTAGATCCCCAAACCGAGCACCTCATGCAAATCCCAAGCAACGGCATCCACCTTGAAGTTGAAGACCACGGCTCACCGGCGGGCGAGCCGCTGTTGCTCATCATGGGCTTGGGCATGCAGTTGGTGGCGTGGCATGAAGACTTTGTGCAAAGCCTGGTGGCGCGCGGTTTTCGCGTCATTCGCTTTGACAACCGCGACATTGGGCTGAGCAAAAGCTTTGACCACCTTGGCGTTCCTTCTTTGGGCTGGAACACCCTGAAGTACGCACTGCGCATGTCGGTGGACAGCAGTTACACGCTGGCCGACATGGCGGCAGACGCGGCCGGCGTGCTTGACGCCCTGGGCATCCCCAGTGCGCATGTGTGCGGCGCCTCGATGGGCGGCATGATTGCCCAGCAGATGGCCGTGCGCCACCCCACGCGCGTGAAAAGCTTGACGTTGATGATGACCACCAGCGGCGCGCGCCACTTGCCCGGCCCGACGTTGAAGGCCCGCGGCGCATTGATGTCGCGCCCGGCCAAAGGCACAGGCACAGGTGCGGCCAGCGACATTGACAGCATCGTGGCGCATTACGTGGGTTTGTACAAAACCATAGGCAGCCCGGCCTACCCACCGGGCGACGACTGGCTCACCGCGCGTTTGAACATGTCCGTCAGGCGCAGCCACAGGCCCCAAGGCACTGCACGTCAGATGATGGCTATCGCCGCCGACGGAGATCGCAGCGCCTTGCTCAGCCGAATCAAAGTGCCCACGCAAGTGCTGCACGGTGCGGCCGATCCTTTGGTGCCAGTCGAAGCCGGTCACGACTTGGCGCTCAAAATCGCAGGCGCTGAAATCGACGTCATTCCCGGAATGGGCCACGACTTGCCCATGGCCTTGTGGCCGCGCTTTGTGGCGGGCATCAGCACAGCGGCTGGCAGGGTTTGAGGTTAGTTGTTCAGCGCTGCTGTTCAGAGCAGAGTTGGGCTGTCAGCGCAAAATGCGCAGCTGCGTTGAGTACTCAACTCGCTACGGCCTCGCGCCTGCCCACCATGACTTTCACTAAGCTTCGCGCGCACAACCTTTTGATGGCCTGGGTGTTCTGCGTCAGCATGGGTGCGTCGGCGGCCGAGGTAGAAGGCCACCGTTTTGATGACCGCATTCGTGTGGCCGACACCGACTTGGTGCTGAACGGCGTCGGCTTTCGCGCCGTCTTGATGTTCAAGGCTTACGCCGCGGCCCTCTACATGACCGAAAAGGCCGACAAGCCCGCCGCCGTTTTGGCCGTCAAAGGTGCCAAGCGCATTCAAATCAAAATGCTTCTGGACGTAGATGCCAAAGAGTTCACCAAGGCCGTCAACGTGGGCATCCCGCGCAACTCGACCGAAGCCGAAGGCGCGGCACTGAAAGACCGCATGGAGCAGTTTGATCGCAGCATTGACGCGGTGGGCAAAATCAAAAAAGGTGACATGGTCACCTTGGACTTTGTGCCTGGCAAAGGCATGGTGTTCAGCCTGAACGGTGTGGTCAAAGGCCAAACCATTCCGGGTGCAGATTTTTACGCCGGTTTGCTGCGCATCTTCATCGGTGATAAGCCGGTGGATGAGAAGCTCAAGACGGGTTTGCTGGCGCTGGCGACTAAGTAGTCACCACGCGCAATGCCGCGCACCAAGCGCCAGAATCCAGAGCTGTTTCGTGAATGCAACCCCTTCAGGAGAAGCTCGATGTCCCTAAAAACTTCCGTCCTTCGCACCCACGCGCGCAGCGTTTTTGCTGTCTTGATGGGCGTGTCTTTGAGTGGCGCTGCTTGGTCGCAGGCTTCTGCCAACAACTATCCCAACAAGCCCGTGCGTTTGGTGGTGCCGTTTGCGCCGGGGGGCACCACCGACATCGTGGCGCGCGTGGTGTCTGAAAAAATCAGCGTGGCCTTGGGTCAAACGATGATTGTCGAAAACAAGGCCGGGGGTGGTGGCTCGGTGGGTGCGAATGAAATCGCCAAGGCGGCTCCCGACGGTTATGCACTGGGCATGGCCACTGTGTCCACCACTGCCGCCAATCCGGCCATCAACCCGAAAATTCCCTACAACCCCGTCACCGATTTCACACCCATCATCAACGTGGCCGCCACGCCGAATGTGATTGCAGTGCACCCCAGTTTTCCGGCACGTGACTACAAAGGTTTTCTGGCCGAACTCAAGAAGAACCCTGGCAAATATTCATTTTCCAGTTCGGGCACCGGCGGCATTGGTCACTTGCAAATGGAGTTGTTCAAAAGTCTTTCAGGCACCTTCATCACCCACATTCCTTACCGCGGCGCGGGCCCCGCGTTGAACGACACTGTGGCTGGGCAAGTGCCCATGATTTTTGACAACATGCCGTCGGCGCTGCCTTTCATCAAAGACGGCCGCTTGATTGCCATCGTGGTGTCGGCCCCACAGCGCCTGAGCCAGTTGCCCAATGTGCCCACCTTCAAAGAAGTGGGCCTGGAACCGGTGAACCGCATGGCTTACTACGGCATCTACGGGCCCAAAGGTTTGTCGAAAGAAGTGGTCGACAAGGTCAGCAGCGCAGTGAAGAAAACACTGGAAGACCCGGCCGTGAAAAAGCGCATCGAGGACACCGGCTCACTCATCGTGGCCAACACGCCCGAACAGTTTGCGGCGCAAATCGCGGCCGAGTTCGAGGTTTACAAGAAGGTGGTGGCGCAGCAAAAACTCACGCTGGAGTGAGTCGGTTCTTCAAATTGTGGCAATCGCAACGTTGCGCAGCCCGGTCGCCTTCGGGTGGTTTGCCTGATTGTCTTGAGCTCGTCAAAGTGAGGGTTGGGGCGGGACTTCGATACCTCAGTCCGAACGGGGTTTTTTACGATGCGAATCTGCGATGGGAATTCACGATGCGAATGTCCAAATCGAATCTCCAAATCGAACATCCGAAGAGAATGTCCAAATCGAACGTCAAAGCGAGAGTAGTCAACAAGGGAGTCTGCGGGCTCCCTTCTTTTTTGCCTGAACCATGAGCGCCGTTGAACAAAGCCGTGAGGCCATAGACCGCTTTGTCGATGCCTTGTGGATCGAAGACGGCTTGGCGCGCAACAGCTTGGACGCGTACCGGCGCGACCTCACGCTGTACTCGTCTTGGTTGTCAACGCACAAGCAACGCCCGCTGAACGACACGCTTGAAACCGACTTGCGAGAGTACATCGCCGCGCGCCACGAAGGCAGCAAAGCCACCAGCAGCAATCGCCGCCTGACTGTTTTCAAGCGCTACTTTCGCTGGGCTTTGCGCGAGCATTTGCTGAGCGCTGACCCGACCTTGAAGTTGCTGATGGCCAAGCAAATTCAGCGCGTTCCCAAGACCTTGAGCGAGGCTCAGGTTGAAGCTTTGCTCGCCGCGCCCGCCGTTGATACGCCGCTGGGTTTGCGTGACCGCACCATGCTGGAGCTGATGTACGCCAGCGGCTTGCGCGTGAGTGAATTGGTGAACCTGAAAACCGTGCACATGGGCCTGGGCGAAAGCGCTTTGCACGTGACGGGCAAAGGAGCGAAGGAGCGCTTGGTGCCGTTTGGCGAAGAAGCGCACGCCTGGTTGCTGCGCTATTTGGCCGAGGCGCGTGCAGTTATTTTGGGCGGTCAGGCGACCGACGCCTTGTTTGTGACGGCGCGCGGTGCGGCCATGACGCGGCAGATGTTTTGGCAAATCATCAAGAAGCACGCGGTGGCCGGTGGCGTGCATGTGCCCTTGTCACCGCACACCTTGCGGCACGCGTTTGCGACGCACCTGTTGAACCATGGGGCCGACTTGCGGGCGGTGCAAATGTTGCTCGGCCATGCCGATATCTCGACCACGCAGATTTATACGCATGTGGCCAGGGAGAGGCTGCGGGTTTTGCATGCTGCGCACCATCCCCGGGGGTGATTTTTTCTGATGCGTCGGACCCCGCCTGTCAAGGCGCATGCACCGAGCCCGCTGAACGGCATTGGGTGGCAAGCCTGTGCGCGGTGCGCAGTTGACGTGAAATCTTCGCGCGCACGACACACACCTGGCCGCTCTGACCCTTTCCAGTTTCCCGCCCAAGGCCTGCGAGGCGCAGCAGCCCCTGCGTTCGAGCCACAAGTGGCTTTGCAACTGATTTGTTGCCTACCTCAATTTGCGCTTTGCTGGCACACGCAAGCGGCCAATGCAGAAGCAGCGTCCAGCCGGTCGTTAGAAAAGAAGGGCGTTTGCGGGTGCTGCACCACGTTTTGAAACAAAGCGCAAATGGAGGTCATCACTCTTACTGTGACGTAGTTACTCATTTCGGCGCTGGCGCGCTTGGCGGCGTGCAGGGTGTTCTAAATCGTTCAATCCGCTGCCCATAATCGCCCCCACAAACGAGGGGGTTGATTTTTTAGAAAAGGCCAACCCAAACCGACAACAGTCGCTCGTGTTGAATAAATTTCAGTGTCGGATCTAAGTTTTTTGCAGATTGCAAAGTGCTGATTCGAGGACACGAAGCACAAGGGAAGTTCAGATGATTGATTTCGTGATGACCGCCAAGGCCGCTGTGAAGAACGCTGCCGCCAAGCTGTTGGATTTGCCTTTCGCAAACGCAAACGCAAACGCAAGCGGAAACGCAAACGCATCCACATTCAAGCGTTGGGCGTTGTTTGGCATGTTGGCTGTGGTGGGCACCGCGGCACAAGCAGACATCACGCCGTCCAAGACCTTCCTTCCCGGCTCATGGAACGGCGTCGGCGTCGCGCCCGCGCCGCTGTCGGCACCCATCAACCAAGGCGACGAAGCGTGGTTGGAAGTCACGGTCATCAACAGCAGCGCTGGCATCGTCACTGCACTGGCGGGCACCGATCCGCTGCCGTCAGGTTTATTGCTGGCAGCCAACCCATCGCCCTTTGCAGCGCCGACGTGCGGGAGTTCAACGGCAGCCAATTTCACGGCCGTTCCTGGCACCAGCAGTTTGAGTTTCACGGGCCTGCAAGTGCCCGCCGCGTCTGGCGCTGTGGTGGGCAGCTGCAGCGTCTACGTGAGGGTCAAGGTTTACGGTGCACTCGGCGCTGCTGCCGGTGCCATCACGACCATGAACAACGTGATTCCAATTGGCAACATCACCGGCATCGATGGCGGCAGTCCGGTGAGCAACAGCAGCGCTGCGGCCCAATCAATTCAGGTGACCAAGCTGGCTGACCCCTCGATAAGCAAAGGCTTCGCGCCCAGTCCGGTTCCTATGGGCGGCACATCAATCGCCACCATCACCATCACCAACAACGCGGCGGCAGATGTCGATTTGACGTCGCTGGTCGAAAACCTTCCTGCCACGCTGACCGCCACGACAACGCCTACTGTGCAATGTGCAGGTTCTGGCACCCCGTCTGCTGCGACCAACATGGGCGGCAGCTTTCCCAATTTGACTTTCCCCGCCAACACCAAGCTCGCCGCCAGCAGCACTTGCACGATCAGCTTTACGGTGCGCGCGCAGTCGCAAAACGGCAACGGTTACACCGCCAACAACAACATCCCGGCCAATGGTTTGGGCAATTCGCGTTTGCTGAACAGTCCTGCGGCGAATGCCAACTTGACTGTTGAGTCGCCTTTGCTCACCTCGAAAAGCTTCACGCCGTCAACGGCGGCGGCCAATCAATTGGTGACGATGACGATCACCTTGCAAAACCGCTCCGGCTTTGCCATCAGCGCTGGTTCGCTGAGCGACACCTTTCCCGGCGCCGTCAGCGGCGGCGGTCTCATGACGGTTCGGGCACCGGGTGGTGCCAGCCTCAGCGGCGGCGGTGCAGGTTGCGCCGCAGCATCGGCGTTCGCTGCCACCACGGGCGCGGGATCCTTCAGCGCATCTGGTTTGACCATTCCGGCCAACTCGTTTTGCAGCTACACCGTACCTGTCACGGTGGACAACGACGGTGTCTACAACAACGTCACCTCTGCCACGACTTACACCAGTGCCGATTCCAACGTCGGCACGCGAACCAACAGCCCTGCCTCGGCAACGCTGACGGCCTACGACCAAATCACGGCGAGCAAATCAGCTCAAGACCCCCGCGACCCTAACAACGGCGCGAACGTGGTGGCTCCGGGCACCCGCATTGTTTATCGCGTGACGGTGTCCAACTACACCTCGTCAGCGATCAGCGATGTTCAGGTCACCGACCCCTTGCCGCTTGAGGTTGTTTCAGGCGCGCAAGTTTTGTACTTGACCAGCTCTGTGTCGACGCCAACGTCCGTCACCGGCTCTGGATGCTCAGGCCCCACGTCCGTCACCGGCACCTTTGCTGTGCCCATCTTCAATGGCATCAGCGTGCCCGCCGGAACGGGTGCGAACCCCGGCACTTGCGTGTTGGAGTTTTGGGTTCAGATACCCACCAACTGGCCTGTCGGTACCGGCATCGTCAACTCGATTCCGGCCACCAGCATCACCTATGCCGGTGGCACCAAGTCATTGCAGGGCGGCGCGGTGGTTGCCACCAGTCCCACGGTCAACCGTTTGACCATAGGCAAATCGGTGCTCCCGAACACGGTGTTCCAAGGCGACACCGCCGTGGTCACGGTGACCTTGAACAACAACAGCTACAACGCCATGACGGCGGCGCAGTTCAATGACGCGGCACTGTTTGGCGCGAGCAATTCTGTGCGCAATGCCAGCCCAACCAATCCGTCAACCACTTGCTCTGGAACGCCTGCCTACACCTACTCCGCAGGAGGCTCCAGCTTTGCGGCCTCGGGCCTCACCGTTCCTGCACGCGGCAATTGCGTGGTGACGTGGCGCGTGGTGGGCATCAATCCCGGTGGCCCTTACACCAACACCTTGCCGGCAGCCAATGTGTCGGGCACGGTGGACAGCGGCGCTGGGCCAGTGACCTTCTACGCGGTGGGCGATGCCACGACAGACATGACGGTCAACTCGGTGCTCAACGTCAGCAAGAGCTTCTCGCCCGCTACGGTGGGTGGTGCGGGCGGTGTGTCACGCGTGAGCATCACCTTGCAAAACGTCGGCAACGCAGCGCTCACGCGGGTGGCGGCGGTTGACAACTTGCCATCAGGCTTGACGGTGAACAACCCTGCCAACGCCAGCACAACTTGCGGCGGCGCTTCAGTGGTCAACCCTTTGCCGGGTGCCACCGCAGTGAACTTGACGGGTGGCACGCTCTACGCCAACTCCACTTGTTTGGTTCAGTTTGACGTCGTCAGCTCCACCAACACACCGGCGGTCAACACCGTCAATCCCAATGACGTGACGGCAGACAACGGCGTGTTCAATGCGTCGCCGGCGTCGGCCACGCTGAACAAGTTTGCGTCGCCTGGCGTGAACATTTCCAAGGCGTTCAACCCGATCACCTTGCCTTCCGTTGGCGCGGTGTCGCGCTTGACGGTCAACGTGCAAAACAACGCGCCCGGCGCGGTGTTGCTGACCAATGCGGGCTTCGTTGACAACATGCCCGCTGGCATGGTGCTCAGCGCCACACCCAACCCGGTCAGCAATTGCCCTGGCGCGTCGATGACCGCCGTTGCAGGTGCCAGCAGCTTTGCCATGGCCAACGCCACGTTGGCGGCCAACAGCAGTTGCTTGGTGGCGGTGAACGTGACCTTGGTGTCCTCGGGCACCTTCCAAAACACGCTGCCTGCTCGCGTGCTCACCAACGACCAGAACGTGTCAAACGCCGACCCGTTCAGCACCTCGCTGGCCACCTTGGCCACACTTGGTGTGGAAAAGGCTTTCAACCCTGTGGCTGCGTTGCCCAACACGCCTGTGCAGTTGAAGATTCGCGTCATCAACTCGCTGAACCTTTCGTTCACCAACTTGTCGGTGACGGACAACTTGCCTGCCGGCATGACGGTGTCGTCACCTTCAGCGCTCAGCACCACATGTACCGGTGCGGCAGAGAGTGCCACGTCGTCAACCATCTCGTTGACGGGTGCGTCATTGCCTGCCGCCTCGGGTGGTGTGGCAGCCACCTGCGAAATTACCGTGCTGGTGCAGGCCGCCAGCTTCGGCGCATTCACCAACACCATCCCGGCCGGTGGCGTGACGGGCCTGAGCTCCCTTGGCACCACCGTCTCCAACTTGGATCCGGCGAGAGCCGTGTTCCGCACCTTGCAGCCGCTGTCGCTGACCAAAGCCTTTGCCAATGCCAACCGCATTCCGGGCCAGTCAGACACCCTGACCATCACCATCAGCAACCCGAACGCAAGCGCCATCAACAATGTGAGCCTGATTGACAACTTGCCGACCAACGCTTACTTGGCCAACCCGCCTGCTCAAAGCACCACTTGCACGTCTTCAACCATCACCGAAAACGGCGCGCCGTTGACCGTTCCTGTGAACGTGGGTGCAACGGCAGGTGGAACGTCGCTTCGAATTTCCGGCGCGCAAATTCCAGCCAATGGTTCGTGCACCTTCCAAGCCGATGTGCTGAGCAATCAAATCGGCACCTTCGTCAACCGCATTCCTGACGGAGCCATCACCTCGTTTGAAGGCGTGACCAACCCCGCGCCCGCAGTGGCGCAGTTCACTACCTTTGATCCGCCTGTTTTGGGCAAGCAGTTCATCCCTGTGCAAATCAGCTCGGGCGGCAATGCCAAGTTGCGCATCGTCTTGGGCAACACCAATTCCAGCGCGCTCACCTTGAGTTCCAACTTGGTCGACAACTTGCCCACCGCACCCGGTGCGATGACCTTGGCCGCCACTCCCATTGACACAGCTGCCACCACTTGCACCTTGGGCAGCGTCAACGCTTCTGCCGGTGGCAACACCGTGACCTACAACAGCGGCGCCACGATTCCGTCAGGCGGTTGCGTCATCGTCGTGAACGTCACTGCCACAGCCGAAGGCACTTACAACAACGTCATTCCTGGCGGTGGTTTGGCCACCAATGGCGGCTCGAATCCTGTGCCTGCCACGGCGTCGGTCTTGGTCAGCAACACGCTGGCCTCGATCAGCGGCCGTGTCTACCGCGACAACAACAACAACGGCATTCCCGACGGCGCAGAGGCCGGTATCGACGCGCAAGTGATCGAGCTGCTTGATTCCACCGGCACCACCGTGGTCGCCACCACCACCACCGACAGCTTGGGCAACTACGCCTTCCTGGGCTTGACGCCTGGCACCTACCGTGTGCGTGAGCCTGCTCAACCCGCAGGCACCTTGAACGGCACCACCAGCGTGGGCACCATCGCTGGCGCGCCGTCAGGCACGGGCACGGCGGTCGGCACCACACCGAGCTTGATCTCCGCCATCACGGTGGCAGGCGGTCAAAGTTCCATCGACAACAACTTCGGCGAATTGGTGCCCAGCCGTTTGGCGGGCAAGGTTTTCCTCGACCCCAACAACAACGGCACGCAGCAAGGCGGCGAGCCCGGCATTGCCGGGGTTGTTATGACCTTGAGCGGCAGCAATGACCTCGGCCCTCTGCCAGCAGGGATCACTGCGACCACGGCCGCAGACGGTTCGTATTCCTTCACGGGTTTGCGTCCGGGCAGCTACACCATCACCGAAGGCGCGCAGCCTGCGGGCACGGCCAACGGCATCACCACGGCTGCTGCGGTCAACCAAATTGGCAGCGGCACGGCCGCGCCCGGCGGCGTCAGTGGCACGGCCACCGCACCTACCGTGTTGGCAGTTACCGCGCCTGCGGGCACCAGCCGAATTGGTGTCAACGGCGGCACCGGTGTGCCGATCACATTGCCTTCCAACGCAGAGTCGTTGAACAACGACTTCGCTGAAATCCCGACCAGCCGATCTGTCAGCGGCCGCATCTTCACCGACTTTAATGACGACGGTGCGTTCAACACCACCGACACCGCCATTGGTGGTCAGTTGCTGACGTTGAGTGGCCTGGACGCCAGCGGCTCGCCCGTGAACCGCACGGTCAACGCCAACGCTGACGGCACTTACTCATTCGCCAATTTGCCTGAAAGCAATGGCGCGGGCTACACCGTGAGTTACGCCACCGCAGGCTCGCCTGCGGGCAACACGTTGGGCAAATCCGTCGTCGGTTCGACCGGCGGCACGGGCGCTGCCACGGGTGCCAACCGCACCGTGCTCAGCGGCATTCCTTTGACAGGTTTGTTGGCCAGCTCGGGCAACAACAACTTCACCCAGCGCCCACCCGGCGTGATTTCAGGTCGCGTGTATTTGGACGCCAACAACAACGGCTTGTTTGAACCTGCACCTGGTGGGAACGACGCGCCTTTGAGCGGCGTGCAAATGGTGCTGAGTGGCACCGACTACGGCCTGGACGGCGTGCCCGGCGGTGGCGACGACGTCGTCTTGCCCGCCGTGGGCGCGGTGGGTGCGATCACCATCAACACCGCACCCGACGGCACCTACAGCTTCACCAATTTGCGTGCTGGTAACTACAGCGTGGTGGAACCCACCCAACCCGCCAACAGCGCCAACGGCATCACCACCGCAGGCACCGTCACCAGCATCCCTGCTGGCGGCACACCGGGTGTGGCCACGGGTTTGACCACCGCACCAAGCGCTGTGAACAACATCGCGCTGCCAGCCGGCGGCATCAGCCCGAACAACAACTTTGGTGAAATTCCGACCAGCAGCGCCATCACCGGCTTTGTTTGGAAAGACACCAACAACGACGGCTTGCTGAACTACGGCGAGCTGGGCATCGGGAGCGTTCGCGTAGAACTGACGGGGACAGATCTTGCCGGTCAAGCAGTCACCAGGTTCACCGACACCTTGCCAGACGGCAGCTATGCGTTCAACAGCTTGCCGCCGGGCACCTACACCGTGACCGAGCCGGTTCAACCTGCGGGCACCTTGAACGGCACCACCGTCAAAGGCAGCACCACAGGCACAGCCACGCCCGTGGCCACACTGCCCAGCGCGATTGCTGGCATCACCATCGGCATTGCACAAATTTCCAGCGCCAACAATTTCGGCGAAGTGCCTGTGGCGTCGATTTCAGGACGCGTCTACAACGACAACAACAACAACGGCAGCATCGACACCGGCGAAACCGGCATCGCCAATGTGCCTGTGATCTTGGACGGCGTGAACGACCTGGGAGCCGTGATTCGAGTCGAGCTGAACACGCTCACCGACGGCACCTACAACTTCCCGTCACTGCGTCCAGGCACCTACCGAGTGACTGAACCCACGCAGCCCGCAAACACCGTGAACGGCATCACCAGCGTGGGCACGGTAGGCGGCGTCGCGTTGGGCGCGGCCACACCGGTGACTGATCCTGTGTCTGTGATCTCGGCCATCGTGCTGGGCGCGGGTGCGCAGTCGGTCAACAACAACTTTGGTGAAATTGGCGACTCGCCTGACATGCTGGTCAGCAAGTCGCACAGCCCCGCCAAGTTCACTGTCAACAACGTCGGCACCTACACCTTCACCGTGCGCAATGCCGGTCAACGCAACAGCACGGGCACCTACACCGTGAGCGACCGCTTGCCGCCTGGTTTGACTTTGGCTTCCACGCCTTCGGGCACGGGTTGGACTTGTACCGGCGCGGCCGGTGCCAGCAGCTTCAGTTGCACCGGCAGCACGGTTGTGAACGCGGGTGCCATCAACGCGCAAACCTTCGAGGCCAAAATTGCCGTGAGTGCCGCCGCAGCAGCAGCGTCACCCGCGCAAAACGTGGTGCTGGTGGACGGCGGCGGTGAATACGACGCACGCCGCCCAACAACGGCCGAGCGTGACGCCTTCAACAACAACCCATTGGCCTTGCCAGTGTGCGATCCGGCTGTGCTGCACAACGTGTGTCGCGACCCGACGCCCGTGCAGCTGGCAGCGTCACTCAGTGGCACGGTGTGGTACGACATTGGCACCAGCCTGAAGGTGCTGGACGCTGCCGACCGCCGTTTGCCAAACTGGAAAGTGGAACTGGTCAACCCAGCCACTGGCCAAGTCGTGGCCACCACCACCACGGGCACCGACGGCAGCTACAAGTTGGTCGATCTGATCCCCGGCATGCCACTGTCGGTTCGCTTCCGCGACCCAAGTTCCAACGTGGTGTTTGGCTATCCCGTCAACGGCGACTTGGCCCCCGGTTCATCGGGCGTGACTTGCGATGCCACCGCCGCCTTGGCAAATGGCACTGCCAGCTCATGTGTGCAGCGCAGTCCAAGCACCGAGCTGGCCATCGTGCTGGCTCCGGGCCAAAACCTGGCACAGCAAAGCTTGCCGGTCGATCCGAGCGGTGTGGTTTATGACTCCACCACCCGTCAACCGGTGCCGGGCTCGGTCGTCACGCTCACCCCAACCGGCGTGTGCACTGGCTACGACCCCGCCACATCTTTGGTGAACATCGCTGCTGGCGGCTACACCGTGGCCGGTTCTGGCAACAACGCCAGCACGTCGATGACGGTGGGTGCCGACGGCTTTTATCAATTCTTGTTTGCGCCTGCCGCGCCGCCAAGCTGTGCCTTCACGCTCAGCGTGACGCCACCGGCTGGCTACACCTTTGCGTCCACCGTGATCCCGGCCGAGACCACCACCCTCACAGCCCCTGGCGCTGCGGGCTCGACCTTCGCTGTGCAACCGCAAGCTTCGGCACCCAACGGCGTGCCGGGTTCGGCCACGACGTATTACCTCGCGTTGAACAGCGGCTCGGCGGCTGCCAACATCATTCACAACCACATCCCCATCGACCCCGCAGTGCCGACGGCTTTGGCTCTTACCAAGACCGGCGACAAGGCACAGGCTGAAGTGGGCGACTCGGTGCTCTACACCGTGACCGTTCGTCAGGTCTCGGGCCCAGCGCTGAACCAGGTCACGGTGCACGACCGCCTGCCCGCAGGCTTCACCTTGATTCGTGGCACGGTGCGTGTGAACGGCGTGTCGGTTGCCGATCCAGTGGGCGGCCTCGGCCCCAACTTGGGCTTCAACCTGGGACCGATAGGCAAGAACGCGCAAATCGCCTTGACCTACCGCGTTCGTGTGGGCGTGGGCAGCCAACAAGGTGACGGCACCAACCGGGCGAAAGCATTCGGTTGCGGCACACCCGCAGGTTGCCTGACGCCGACGTTCGCACCCATTGCCGGTGCAGTGCCGTCGAACGAGGGCCAACACCGAGTGAAGGTCACCGGCGGCGTGTTCACTGCGCAGGCCTGTGTGGTCGGCAAGATCTTTGTTGACTGCAACAACAACCACGTGCAAGACCCAGAAGAGCTGGGCATTCCGGGCGTGCGTCTGTACTTGGAAGACGGCAGCTACGTGGTCAGTGATTCCGAAGGCAAATACAGCCAGTGCGACATCTCACCAAAGAGCCACGTGCTCAAGGTAGACCCGCTGACATTGCCTCGCGGTTCGCGCCTCACCACCAGCAGCAACCGCAACCTGGGTGATGCTGGCAGCTTGTTCATTGACCTGAAGAACGGCGAGCTGCACCGGGCCGACTTCATCGAAGGCAGTTGCTCGAACACCGTGCTGGAACAAGTTAAGGCGCGTCGCAGCCAAGGCGAAATTCGCTCGGTCGAGACCGAGAAAAAGAAAGGCCCCGCTTTGAAGTTTGAAAGCAAGCCACGCGGTGCCCCGCAAGAGGCAACCGACTCGGCGAATCAACCCATCGTCAAACCGAGGGTTCCGGCACCCGGAGGTGGGACAGACATCCCGCGCTCTGAATCGGAACGCAACATTCCTGTGTGGCAGCTGCCTTTGAACGCGCCTTCCTCAGCAGTCCAAGGAGGCAGCAATGCGCGCTAACTCAACCACCCTCAAAGCAAAAGCCCAGGCCATGAATTCACGCCACCGGCCCCGTTTGATGACCTTGGCCTTGTGGGCTGCACTGCCTGCGTTGACGGCGTCGTCTTCAGCTTGGGCACAAGCTGCGCAGCCCATCTCGGGTGTGGGCGCGCCTTTGTACCCCGCCTCGCCGACCACCTCGTCCAGCCGCTCTATCGCCTTGCGCGGCGAATCGGTTCTCGATTACGCCTTGAACCAAGCCGTTGCCAAAATGGTGGTCGAGTTGGATCGCAACGCCGTCCCGGCCGACGGCCAATCGCCGACCAAAGTCACCGTGCGTTTGTTCGGTGCCAACGGCAAACCATTGCCCTCTGCGGCCTTTGTGACCATTGAGTCCAGCGGCGGCCGCATCTTGTTGGCCGGTGCGCGCACCGACGAGCAAGGACCGCGTGGCATGGACGCCGACAAAGTCATCCCCGGCGTGCAACTGCGCGTGCTGAACGGCGTGGCCGAGTTCTCATTGCTCGCACCCATGACGCCGCAAGACGTGCGTTTGCGCGTCACCGCCGGCGACGTTGAGGCCTCGGGCACGGTCAGCTTCGTGCCTGAAATGCGCGAGATGTTGGCCGCCGGTTTGATTGAAGGCATCGTCAACTTCCGTGGCAAATCCAGCAATGTGATTCAGCCTGTTCGTCGCGGCGATGCGTTTGAGCAAGACCTGCAACGCTGGACCCGCGAGTTCAACGACGGCAAAGCCAACGTCGGTGCCCGCGCTGCTTTCTTCATCAAAGGCGTGGTGCGCGGCGACATGCTGCTGACAGCCGCCTACGACTCCGACAAAGAATCGCGCTCGCGTTTGCTGCGCGATGTGAAACCGGAAGAGTTTTATCCCGTCTACGGCGACTCATCACTGCGCGGCTTCGATGCTCGCTCGGCAGACCGCTTGTACGTGCGCTTGGACAAAGACAAAAGCTACGTTCTTTACGGCGACTTTCAAACCGGCGACGGCTTCAGCCAAGCCAGCGGCGGCGGTGCAGTGGCCAGCATGCAGCAGCGCAGTTTGGGTGCGTACAACCGCACCGCCACTGGCGTGCGCGCCCACAACGAGACCGATAAATACATCGGCAACGTGTTCGCCACGCGCGACACCTTGCGCCAAGTGGTGGAGGAATTCACCAGCCAAGGCAGCGGCCCTTACGGCTTGGCCAACAACGGCGCAGCCCAAGGCTCAGAAAAAGTCGAGGTCGTGGTGCGTGACCGCAACCAGCCTTCGCGCATCGTCAGCACACGGCCGTTGCAAGCCTTGGTCGACTACAGCTTCGAGCCGTTTTCAGGCCGGATTTTGTTGAACACTTTTTTGCCTGCATTCGACGAGCAGCTCAACCCCGTGTCTCTGCGCGTGAGCTACGAAGTTGACCAAGGCGGCACGGCGTTTTGGGTGGCGGGAGGTGATGTGCAGGTCAAGCTCACTGACAACTTAGAAGTCGGCGGTGCCTTGGTGAATGAGGCCAACCCGCTTGCGAAATACCGCTTAGTCAGCGCCAATGCCGGCGTTCGTGTGGGCGACAACACCCGCGTTGTGGTTGAAGTGGCGCAGTCGCGTGCCGAGGTCAACACCAACCCCACGAATCAAAACACACAAGGCGCATTGGCAGGGCAGAGCGGTGATGTGAAAGGCCGCGCCGGACGCATTGAAGCCGTCTATGAAAACGACCGCTTGGAAGCCCGCGCTTTCGTCGGCCGCAGCGGCACCACCTTCGTCAACCCGGCCGCGCCATTGGCCGGGGGCAGGGGAGAAGTGCAGGCCAAGGCAAGCTACCGCGCCACCGAGCTGGTGCGCGTTTACGGCGAATGGCTGAAAAGCGAAGACCGCAATGCTGGCGGCGGTGAACGCACCGCAGGGCAGGTCGGTGCCAACATCAAACTCAGTGAGTCATTGACTTTGGATGTGGGCTTGCGCGCCATTCGCGAAAGCGGCGGCTCGCTGGGCCCCACAGCCACCGGTGCCTTCGGTTCCACATCAGGCTTGACCGGCAGCGTGGCCACCGGAAGCGGTGGCGGCGCGGTGGGTTTTGGCAATCAACTGATCGACCCCGCCACCGGGTTGCCCATCATCAACGCAGGCAGTTCAGTCCCGACCACCGGTGCTGGACAAACCACCGATTCACGCAGCGACACCGTTCGCGTGGGCCTGGGCTGGCGTGCCAACGACAAGGTCACCCTGGGCGGTGAAGCCGAGGCCAGCTTCAGCGGTGACCGGCGTCGCCGCTTGGCCCTGGGCGGCGATTACCAAATTGCCGAGCGCACCAAGCTTTACGGCCGCTTTGAATCGCAAACCGGCGTGGCAGGTCCTTACGCTATCACCACGCCCGACCGCCGGGGCAACGCCTTGGTGTTCGGTGTGGACAGCACCTATTTGCGTGACACACAGGCCTTCAGCGAATACCGCTTGCGCGATGCCATTGGCGGCCGCGACCTGCAACTTGCCTCAGGCGTGCGCAATGTGTGGGATGTCAAGGAAGGCATACGCATCTCCACCGCCGCCGAGCACACCAAGGTGTTGTCCGGCAACGTGGCAGACGGTACGGCGCTGGCGCTGGGTGTGGACTACAGCGTGCATCCGCTGTGGCGCATTTCCACACGCGGCGAGTTCCGCCGTTCGGGTGACGTGGCCAACACCATCGGCAACGACGCCTTCAACACCTTGCTGTGGCAAGTCACCGTGGCCCGCAAGTTAGACCGCGACTGGACCGCGCTGGCGCGCAACTATTTGCTCAAGACCGACTACACGGCCAAAGGCGATGTGCTGCAAGACCGCTTCCAAATCGGCTTGGCTTACCGAGACAACGACACCAACCGTGTGAACGCGCTGGCCAAGGTGGAATTCAAGAACGAAACCGATGCAAGCAACGCCGTCACGGGCGAGCTGCGCACCCGCGCCACCATACTTTCCACACACGCCGACTACCACCCTTCGCGCCCTTGGTGGATGACGGGCCGCGTGGCAGCCAAGTGGCAGACCGATCAATTTGAAGGCGGTGTCAAAAGCAACTTCAAAGCGGCCTTGTTGGGCGGCCGTTTGGTCTACGACATCACCGAAAACTGGGACCTCGGCGTCTTGGCTGCTGTGCAGTTGGGCCAAGCCGGTGCGCGTCAACAAGCCCTGGGCGTAGAGGCCGGTTACTTGCTGCGCCAAAACCTGTGGCTGTCGGCTGGCTTCAACGCCACCGGCTTCAGCGGCGACGCCGACCTGACGGGTTATGAGTACACCCAACGCGGTGCCTACATCCGCCTGCGCTTCAAGTTCGATGAAGACATCTTCAAAGGCAAGAACGTTGACATCAACCGCAGCCTGGACCGCTGAAAGCGAGCACCGACATGACAACGACATCCCCAAACACAAACATCAGCATCAACTCAATGGACAAGCAAATGACCATGGGCACACATTTCAGCAAGACACTGGTGGCGGCGTTGATCGCGTCGAGCGCCTGCTTCAGCGCGCTGGCGCAAACCACGCTGGCCCCGCAAGCCACCCGAATTTCTGACCCCGTGATCCAGGCCGATCACAAGGCTTATGAAGCGCTGCAAGGCCGCATCAAAGGCATCAACGACACCGGCCGCCCTGTGCGCGACTACCACCTCAGCAAAGCTCAATGCTGGCTCGATGTGTCCATGCACGAATACACCCGCAACGACCGCAGCGCGTTCCCGCAAGAGGCCATGACCGAGTCGGACAAACTCATCGTCATCATGGAAAAAGCAGGCACGCCCAAACCGTTGAATGGCCCCTGGGAAACGCCGTTGGTCAACAACGCTGCCAAGCTGCGCCCCGATTTGTGGGCGCGCTACGATGCCCTGAAAAAGCACGAAGGCTTTGCCTGTGCGGCGCAGCGCACGGCCTGTGCAGAAGTTGAATTGGTGCATGCGGGCAATGAGTTCAACCAGCAGCAATGGCGTCATGCCAAACCTTACGTGCAGATTGCTGAAGACCAGTTGTTCGAAGCCGAGCGCTTGGCTGAAAGCTGTAACCCACCGGTGCCGAAAGTAGCGATGGCACCAGCGCCAGTGCCTGTCCCTGCGCCTGTTGCCGCACCAGCACCAGCAGCACAACCGGTGCAGTTGGCTGCCAATGTGGTGTTCAACTTTGACCGCCACACCACCGGCGAAATGCGCCCACAAAGCCGCGCTGAGGTGGACGAATTGATCGCCAAGTTGAAGTCTGGCATCAAGGTCAGCGCCGTCAAACTCAGCGGCCACGCCGACCGTTTGAACAGCACCGGCAACGTCAAATACAACCAGCAGCTGTCAGAAAAACGCGCCATCACAGTGCGCGAGTATTTGGTGGCAGCCGGTGTGAGTCCATTGCTCATCAGCTATGAGTACAAAGGTGACACCGAGCAAGTGGCCCAGTGCGACGGCAAGTTCAAGAGCACACCTTTGCTAGAAGAGTGCTTGTTGCCAAATCGACGCGTCGCGATCCAGGTCATCGGCGTTCGCTGAAGTGCTTCACCCTCATGAAAAAGCCCGGTTTGATCCGGGCTTTTTTTGTGCCTGATTTGCCTTTGCCGCAGGGGCCCAGAGATTGCGCCGCCGCGAGCCATTGCAATGGACGCCTTGCGATATTCCTTGATCGACATGGCTGAACGTCGTGTCAGTTGCAACCGATTACGTTGGCCTTGCCTGCGACCCTTCGCTTCAGGCGTTGTCGCAGCCCGCCCAAGCGGGCACACTTCGCCCACGCTGTCTTTCTGAAACGCAAACCAATGCTCAACGCCTCATTCCCCAGCGCTCCAATGGCCACCGCCGCCCTGGACGCATTGACCGGCACCCTCAACTTCACCAGCACCACCCGCCTGTACCGCCTCAGCGCCCAAGGCGAGCTGTCCAGCCTGATGGTCCAGGCCTGGAGCCT
>JANYJJ010000090.1 GCA_025358485.1 Burkholderiales bacterium
AGGCTCCAGGCCTGGACCATCAGGCTGGACAGCTCGCCTTGGGCGCTGAGGCGGTACAGGCGGGTGGTGCTGGTGAAGTTGAGGGTGCCGGTCAATGCGTCCAGGGCGGCGGTGGCCATTGGAGCGCTGGGGAATGAGGCGGTGGTCATTGGTTTGCGTTTGAGAAAGACTGCGTGGGCGAAGTGTGCCCGCTTGGGTGGGCTGCGACTACGCCTCGGAAGGAGAAGATTGATTGCACCGAAAGCAAGTGACTAAAACCGATGCGGCCCGCACCAGTTAACGAGCTATTGATTCGGCCCAGACCGAAGAGAGGCTGAATGCGGATTTGAAACAAGAAATGAGCAAGCGTGTGCCAGTGCGCACGAAGACCAAATTACGCGAGCCGGCGAACGAACACCCGACTATGTTGGAGCGCACGCCCGAGCGCGTGATTGCCTACTTCCAAGACCGCCGCGTGCGCTATGCGGCTTGAGACTTCTTCGGGCCGGAGGACTAAGTTACTCGGCTGCCGGGCCTGAAATCACAAAAGCGGCAGTTCGGTCGCGGCAGGTGAAGAACAAACCGACCGTTCCCTGAAGCCTTGGCCGGACGCGAACGCTGCGTGGTGGCGCACCCACTGAACCCGCCTTACTTGATGCCGGCGGTGGAAGTGGTGCCGTCACGCTGGACATCAACAGCAACGGTTGAGCGCACTGCCGAATTCATGCGCAGCGTTGGCCAAAGCCCCATCGTCATGCAGCGCGAAGACATGGGCTTTGTCACCATCCGCCTGCAAGGCGCGTTGATGCAAGAGGCCTTTCGCATCGTCGATTCCGGCTTGGCCAGCGCCGATGACGTGGACCGCGCCATCCGCGACGGCCTGGCGTTGCGGTGGTCGGTGATCGGCCCGTTTGAGACCATAGACCTCAACTCGCCGGGCGGTGTGCGCGAATACGTGGCGCGCTACCAAGCTTTGTATGACCGCTTGGCGCGCACGCACAACCAAGTGGTCGATTGGGCAGGCCCGGTTCTGGAAAAAGCGGCCGCTTCGCGCCGTGCGGCCTTGCCGCTAGACCAGATTTCTCAGCGCCAACTCTGGCGTGATCGGCGAATGATGGCGGTGGCCGCCAGCCGTCGCAAGGCCTGACGCTGCCGAGGAAAACCGGCGCGCTCGGCGCTGCGTGACAAAGTGGACGACGTTACAAGTCGCTGATTTTTCGACATTTGAAGGGTGAGAAATTGCACGCCGTGAACGGGGTATCCCTTGATTCGCGGGGTTGGCCGGGCAGAGCACCAGCGAGAGGATTGCCTCTTTCGCTGCAGGCACTTCAGCTCGCAGACATCACCCTCAAAGGACGTCCAAATGAACTTGCGCACCCTCACCCTCGCTGGCCTCTTGTCTGTCCCGCTGCTGGCCTCTGCCGCCAACTTGGTGACCAATGGCGACTTCGAAAACAGCGTCCCCGGCACTGCATGGTCGAGCACCGACACCACGGGTTTCGCGCCGATCAGTGCCTACGGCCCTTGCTGCGCGCCCTACGGCACCTACACAGGCGGCAACAACGCGGCCTTCTTCGGCTGGGGCGATTCGCCGGGTGGCAGCATTTGGCAAGATCTGGCCACAGTGGCCGGACAGGACTACACAGTAAGTTTTGAGTACGGTGCCATTGCCGCCCCGACCCTGCAATCCATGCAGGTGTCGGCCTTGAGCGGCGCGTCGTTCAGCAGCGTGTTGTCCGCCATCAACCTCAAGGCTACCGGAACGAGCGACTTAAGCACTTTGCTGAAGGGCTATTCGTTCTCGTTCACCGCTGACAGCGCCACAACGCGCCTTCAATTCAGCGACACCAGCGCTAACACCTTCAGCGTGGACGGCGTGCTTGACAACGTCTCTGTGATCACCACGCCTGTGCCCGAACCCGAAACTTATGCCTTGATGCTGGTTGGCCTGGGTGCCATGACCTTCGTCGCGCGGCGTCGCAAAGCCGATTGAGAGAGCGCGGCACTGAGCCTAAGGGCTGTCGGCAGGCGAACTTCGCCGCCGGCAGCCCTTTTCTTTGACCCTTGACCCTTGACCCGTTTTTGCCGATAACGGTGAAACTTCCCAAGCGTCAGACCACTCTCAGCAGGCTGCACAGTTCTATACTGGAATTTCGTTGAAATCATCACTCTCGTCAGGAAGCAGGTCATACATGGGTGCCAAACTGAAAGTCGCTGGCTGGGTTGCCGTTGGTGCTGTCGCAGGCGCACTGGCGACCATGCAGTTGCAAGCCACCGCGCGCAACTCGGTCTCGCAGTTGCCGCTGGAAGAGTTGCAACAACTGGCGTCGGTTTTTGGCATGGTCAAGTCTGACTATGTCGAAGCGGTGGACGAGAAAAAACTCATCACCGACGCCATAGGCGGCATGGTCTCGGGGCTGGACCCACACTCACAGTACTTCGACAAAAAAACCTTTAAAGAATTTCGTGAGGGCACGACCGGCCGCTTCGTTGGCGTCGGAATCGAAATTGGCATGGAAGATGGCTTGGTGAAAGTCGTCTCGCCCATCGAAGGCTCACCGGCTTTCCGTGCGGGTTTGAAAAGCGGCGACCTCATCACCAAGATCGACGAGACCATGGTCAAAGGCTTGACGATGGATCAAGCCGTGAAACGCATGCGCGGAGAGCCCAACACCAAAGTCAGCCTGACGATCTTCCGCAAATCAGAAACGCGCAGCTTCCCCGTGACGATCACCCGCGAAGAAATTCGCGCGCAAAGCGTGCGCGCCAAGATGATCGAACCCGGCTACGCCTGGATGCGCGTGAACCAGTTCCAAGACCGCACGGTCGAAGACTTCGCTCGCAAGATGGAAGAGCTCTACAAGGAAGACCCCAAGATCAAAGGCATCGTGCTGGACTTGCGCAACGATCCGGGCGGTTTGCTGGAAGCCTCGGTTGCCATCTCGGCCGCCTTCTTGCCAGCCGACGCCGTGGTGGTGACCACGAACGGCCAAATTGCTGAATCCAAATCAAGCTTCAAAGCGTCTCCTGAGTTTTATCAACGCCGCGGCGGCTCCGATCCGCTGAAGCGTTTGCCTGAAGCGCTGAAAAGTGTGCCGCTCATCGTGTTGGTGAACGAAGGCTCGGCTTCTGCCAGCGAAATCGTGGCCGGTGCCTTGCAAGACCACAAACGCGCCATCGTCATGGGCGCTCAAACCTTCGGCAAGGGCTCGGTGCAAACGGTGCGTCAGTTGTCTCCCGAAACGGCGCTGAAGATCACCACCGCGCGCTATTACACGCCGAGTGGCAAGTCCATACAAGCCAAAGGCATCATCCCTGATGTGATGCTGGACGAGACCGCTGAAGGCAATTTGTTTTCGTCATTGCGCGTGCGCGAAGCCGACTTGGAAAAGCACTTGCAAAGCGGCCAAGGCGCAGAGAAAAAAGACGAAGCCCGCGAGAAAGCCCGCGAAGAAGCGCGCAAGAAATTGGAAGAAGAATCTGCCAAGCGGAACACGCCGCCCAAACCATTGCCTGAATTCGGCAGCGCAGAAGACTTCCAGTTGAGCCAGGCGCTGAACCGCTTGAAGGGCAAACCTGTCTTGGTGAGCAAAACCATGGCCGAGCGCAAAGACGAACCCGTCGCGAATTGATTCCGTCCCAAAACTTGAAAACGCCCGCAGCTTGCGGGCGTTTTTGATGGTGCTTTGATGGTGGCGCGAATGTTCCAATATGTCCATGCAAACCGCCCCCGACGAAGGCATGACTGACCGGCAACTGCTGCGCTATTCGCGCCACATCTTGCTCGATGAAATCGGCATCGAAGGCCAGCAAAAAATATTGAATGCTCGCGCGCTGGTCATCGGTGCGGGCGGCTTGGGCTCACCGGTGTTGATGTACCTGGCAAGCGCGGGTGTCGGCCACATCACGGTGGTCGATAACGACACGGTCGAGCTGACGAATTTGCAACGCCAAATCGCACACACACAGGCCAGCATCGGGCAACCGAAAGTTGCCTCTGCGGCAGCCGCGATGTCCGCCATCAACAGCGAAGTGCGCATCACCGCCTTGCAGCTTCGTGCCGGTGCGGTGCCCTTGGGTGCGTCATTGGGTGCGCCCTTGGATGCGTCATTGGATGCGCTGGTGGCGCAGTCTGATGTGGTGCTGGATTGCTGCGACAACTTCGCCACCCGCCATGCAATAAACGCGGCGTGCGTGAAGCACGGCGTGCCCTTGGTGTCGGGCGCGGCGATTCGCTTTGACGGGCAAATTTCAGTCCACGACATGCGCACTGAACATGCGCCTTGCTATGCCTGCGTCTTCCCAGTCGACCTGTTGGCCAATGAAGTGAGCTGCGCCACGATGGGCGTTTTTGCGCCCTTGGTTGGCATCATCGGCAGCATGCAAGCCGCCGAAGCATTGAAGCTTTTGGCGGGTGTGGGCAGCCCGTTGGCGGGCCGTATGCAAATGTTGGATGCACGCGCGATGGAGTGGACTGAAATTCGCACTTTGCGCGACCCGAATTGCGCGGTTTGCGGCTGAAGTTTCCCCGCTGAGTTCACGCCCATGGCGCTACGTGTAAACCACACAAATCGAAGGGCCAGCGCTCTCTAAACTCGTTGCCAGTGACAACTCGCGAGGAGCGCTAATTTGAAGATCAAAAGTCAACGTGACTTTCTGTCGGGCCTGATGTTTTTGATTGTCGGCGTCGTGTTCGCCGTCGGTGCCACCAACTACAACATGGGCACGTCGGCACGGCCCGGTGCGGGCTACTTCCCGCTCATTTTGAGCGTCATCATGGCGCTGCTTGGCTGCGTGGTTCTGTTCAAGTCGCTGACGATAGAAACCGAAGGTGGCGATCCGGTTGGCGACATCGCGTGGCGTCCCCTGCTGGTCATCGTGGCCTCGATTGCGACTTTTGGCTTCACGCTGCCCTTGCTTGGCATGTTGGCGGCCGTGCCCATCCTGATCGTCATGGTGAGCTTCGCAGGGGCTGAATTCAAGTGGACGGGTGTTGTGATCAACAGCGTGGTGCTAACCGCTTTTGCCTGGTTTGTGTTTGTGTGGGGCTTGAAGCTGACGATTCCGCTGCTGCCAAGCTTCATCAAGTGAAGTCAAAACCGCTGCTTACAAAAACAAGACGAGAACATTGACATGGAACTTCTGAACAACTTGGCATTGGGTTTTGGCGTGGCGTTCACGGCGCAAAACCTGCTGTATGCCTTTTTCGGCTCCATCTTGGGAACCCTCATTGGCGTGCTGCCGGGCTTGGGGCCCGTGGCCACCATCGCCATGTTGCTGCCGTCGATCTACGCGCTTGATGCCACACCCGCATTGATTATGTTGGCGGGCATTTATTACGGCGCGCAATACGGCGGATCGACCACCGCCATTCTCATCAACGTGCCGGGTGAATCGTCGTCTGTGGTCACGGCCATTGACGGCTACGCCATGGCGCGCCAAGGCCGCGCAGGCCCTGCGCTCGCCGCCGCAGGATTGGGTTCGTTTTTCGCGGGTTGTGTGGGCACCATCATCATCGCGGCGTTCGCACCGCCACTGACCGAGCTGGCTTTCAAGTTCGGACCGGCCGAGTACTTTTCGCTCATGGTGCTGGGCCTGATAGGCGCGGTGGTTTTGGCTTCAGGCTCGCTCATCAAGGCCATTGCCATGATTATTTTGGGCTTGCTGTTGGCGCAAGTGAACACCGATGTGATCTCGGGCACTGCGCGCTACAGCTTTGACATCCCTGAGCTCACCGACGGCATCGGCTTCGTCGTGATTGCCATGGGCGTGTTCGGCTTCGGAGAAATCATCTCCAACCTCGGCCAGCCCGAAGAAGACCGCGAAGTCTTCACCAAAGACGTGAAAGGCCTTTGGCCCACCAAGCAAGACTTCAAAGACGCATGGCCCGCCGTTTTGCGCGGCACGGCATTGGGTTCGATCTTGGGGGTCTTGCCTGGAGGTGGTGCCTTGTTGGCTTCGTTCGCCGCTTACACGGTGGAGAAAAAAACGCGCGGCCGCCCGGGCGAAGTGCCGTTCGGCAAGGGCAACATTCGCGGCGTGGCTGGCCCGGAGTCGGCAAACAACGCTGGCGCGCAAACTTCCTTCATCCCGATGTTGACGCTGGGCATTCCACCCAACGCGGTGATGGCGTTGATGGTGGGTGCGATGACCATCAAAGGCATTCAACCTGGCCCGCAGGTGATGACCAGCAACCCGCAATTGTTTTGGGGTTTGATCGCTTCCATGTGGGTGGGCAATGCGATGTTGGTTGTCTTGAACCTGCCGCTGATCGGCATATGGATCAAGTTGCTCACCGTGCCTTACCGGTTCCTGTTCCCGGCCATTACGCTGTTTTGCTGCATCGGCGTGTACACCCTGAACAACAACACGTTCGACGTGTTTCTGACCGCCCTGTTCGCATTGATTGGCTACGTCTTTTACAAGCTGAGTTGCGAGGCCGCGCCGCTGCTGCTGGGCTTCATTTTGGGCCCGATGATGGAAGAGAACCTGCGCCGCGCCCTGCTCTTATCGCGCGGCGACTGGACAACTTTTGCCACGCGCCCCTTGTCGGCTGGCCTGTTGATTGCAGCGGCTTTGATGATCGTGGTGGTGATGCTGCCGTCCATCAAGAACAAGCGCGAAGAGACGTTCAAGGAAGATTGAAAACTCGCGGCTCTGCGCCCATACAGGCCGCCGAGAGGCGGCTTGTGCTTTTTTCGGCACCTCTTTTGCGCACAGATAATCCGGCGCACAGGAGTATCTTGAATGCTGACCGCACACCCGCAACGCGAAGCGCTGCACAACGAAGTTCATGCTCGTCCCTACGAGCAAATGAGGGCCCCACTGGCCTTGTCGCATCTGGCCTTGTTGACTCCCGACGCTGCGGCGTCGAGGGAACATCTGCACCGCTTGCTGAGTGCGCGCCACTTGCCCTTGCCAGCGGTTAGCGCGAGCCACCTCAGCGTGGAACTCGGCGACGTGCATTTGCGTTGGGAGCAACACACCGAATTTCAAACCTACACCTTTTGGCGCGCATTGAGTGCAGGCCAAAACGGTTTTGACGACACTGCCATCGCGCATGTCAGCACCGAATGGATGCAAGCCTTGCCGGGCGAATGGTTGGTGGGCTTGCACGTGATGGTCGTGCCCAACGAAGTCGAAGAAGGCGAAGGCACGCATTCGCTGGCGCGCGACCAGCTGGACGAGACCAGTTTGGTCGGGGCCACCATCAGCGAAGGTCAAGCGCAGATGTACACCGACTTTCGCTTGCACGCCGACGGGTTTGGACGGCAGATTGTCAGCGTGACCACCATGAACCCGCGCCGCCTGGGCCGCACGGTGCAGCGCCTGTTGGAAATTGAAACCTACCGCATGATGGCCTTGCTGGGATTGCCAGTGGCGCGCGAGGTGGCCGGAAACTTGCATCACGCCGAACGCGATTTGGCCGACGTCGCAGGACAAATTCGCAGCGCCGCGCGCAGCGAGGAACCCGAGCTGTTGCGCAAACTCACCCAACTGGCAGGCCGCGTTGAAAGCCTGTACGCCAACACGCACGCGCGCTTCTCAGCCAGCTCGGCTTACTTTGAATTGGTTCAACGCCGCTTGGCCGAGCTGCGCGAAGAACGCCACGCCGGTTTGCAAACCATGGGTGAATTTTTAGACCGCCGCCTCGGCCCCGCCATGCAAACTTGCGCTTGGGCCGGTCGCCGCCAACAGGCACTCAGCGAGCGCATTTCACGCATCAGCAACTTGCTGCGTACGCGCGTGGAAATTGAGCAACAGCAAAGCAGCCAAGACTTGCTTGACACCATGAACCGGCGTCAAAAAGCGCAAATGCTGTTGCAAACCGCAGTCGAAGGTTTGTCGGTGGCGGCGGTGACTTACTACGGGGCCGGTTTGGTGGCCTACGTGGCCAAAGGCACGAATTCAATGGGTTTGGGCGTGCGGCCTGACTTGGTGGTGTCGGTGAGCATCCCGCTCATCGCTGTGGCCGTTTGGGCGGGTGTGCGGCGATTGCACCGCGAAGCGCAAGCGCAAGCTGCGGTTTGAATTTGACGAAAACGAAGCTGGAGACCCACCATGATTCAACGTCGATCCACCTTGGCATGGCTGGGCGCGGTGCCGCTGCTGACCTCGCCATATAGCGTTGCGCAGATCGTCAACCTGACCGATGCGGTCAACAAAGCAGGTCGCCAACGCATGCTGGCGCAGCGCGCCGCCAAAGCTTATTTCGCCATAGGCATGGGCATTTCAGTGCCCAAGGCGCAAGAAATTTTGAGCCTGTCGATGACGCAATTTGATCGCCATTTGGTCGAGCTGAAAGCCTTCTCGCCGACGCCTGATATCAAGGCAATCTACGCTGAGATGGAGCCGGTTTGGAGCGATTACAAAACCGCCTTGATCGGTGCGCCGCCCAAACGCGAGACCGCGCAGGCGCTGATCGACATCGACGGAAAGTTGCTGACGCTGGCCAACAAAGGAACATCGGCTTTGGAGCAGTTGGTGGGCAAACCCATAGGCAAGTTGGTGAACGTGGCAGGCCGCCAGCGCGCGCTGTCGCAGCGCGTGGCCAAGCTGTATTTGGCCATGGCGTAGAAAGCGCCCATCGCTGGTGCGCAGGCTGAACTCAACACCGCGCGCTCAGATTTCTCAGTCGCACTCGACCTGTTGAGCAAAGCGCCCGAGACCACTCCGCAAATCAAAGAAGAACTTGCCCAAGCCCGCAACCAGTGGGTGTTTTTTGACTCAGCACTCACGCTGAAGGCGGGCGAAAGCGCCGCACCCGAACGCGGAGCCAATGTGTTCGCGTCCAGCGAAAACATCTTGAGCGTGATGGAAAAAGTCACCGGCATGTACGTGCGCGCTGGCGCTTGAAGCAAATGCTTTTGAACGCACTGCGCCGCTGAATGTCGGCACAGGCACTGGCCTTGGTTTTGACCGCAGCGCTGCTGCACGCGCTGTGGAACATTGCCGCCAAAAAGGCGGGCGGCGACAGCCGCTTTGCCCTGATGACGTCGCTGATGATTTTGGTCTTGTGGGCACCGGTGGGTTTGTGGGTGGGCTGGCGCGACGCGCCATCGTGGTCGACGCCGCAAGTGGCCATCATCTTGGCCAGCGCCTCGATACACCTCGTCTACTTCAACACCTTGCTGCGCGGCTACCGCTTGTCGGATCTCACGGTGGTCTACCCGGTTGCGCGCGGCAGCGGACCCTTGCTGAGTTCCCTCGGCGCCGTGTTGATCTTGGGCGAGCACATGGGCCTGCTCGGCGTGGCCGGTGTGCTGGGCGTGACCTTCGGCGTGTTCTTGATTGCAGGCGGGCCTGGCCTTTGGAAACAAGCGCATGACGGCGCCAAACGGCAGCGTTTGCACATCGGCCTGCGCTACGGGGCGATCACAGGCGCGCTGATCGCGGGCTACACCTTGGTCGATGGCTATGCCGTGAAGGTGATGTTGATATCGCCCATCGTCGTTGACTACTTTGGAAACGCCTTTCGCGTGCCCTTCTTGCTGCCCGTCGCACTGCGCGACCCCGCAGGGTTCAAACAG
>JANYJJ010000097.1 GCA_025358485.1 Burkholderiales bacterium
CTTGCAGCGTGCGCTTGGACGGTCAGGTGGTGCGCGGTTTCCATGTCGACGGCTGCGGGCAAAAACTCCCAGTCAACTTGCAGGTGCTGAAGCGCGTCTTCGGCTTGTGCGCGCGTCTCGGCCACAACGGCGACCACAGGCTCGCCTTGCCAGCAAGCGCGGGCTATGGCCATGGCGTGCTGCGGGGCCGATTTCATGCCAGCCAAATGGCCCAGCGTGGCGACCCACGGTTTGCACAGCGTGGCCACTTGCGCGCCGTCGATGACGGCAATCACACCGGGCATCTTCTCGGCGGCACTGCGGTCGATGGCGGTGATGCGGCAATGCGCCACCGGCGAACGCCAATAGACCACATGCGCCATGCGCGGCAGCTTGATGTCGTCGATGTAAGTGCCGCGACCTTCGACCAAACGCTGCGCGCCCGGGCGACTGACCGAAGCGCCGATGTAGCGCGGGTCGGCGGTGACGTTGTGAAGTTCGCGAGGCACGCGGTCGGGGGAGTTCACGATGCGGCCCTTTGCGTTCCAGCTGCTATCTTGGGGCTGGTCAATACCTCTGCCGTTTTGCGGCTGATCAAAACCTCAGCCGCTTTGCGGCTGATCAACACATCACACACCGCATCAACAATGGCTTGGTAACCCGTGCATCGGCAGTAGTTGCCCGACATCCACACGCGCACTTCCTCGCGCGTGGCGTGGGGTTGGGCATGCAGCAATTCAGCTGCGGCCATCAGCATGCCGGAGGTGCAGTAACCGCATTGCAGTGCATTGCGCGCCACAAACGCATCTTGCAAATCACGCGCCGTGCCGCCGTCGGTCAAACCTTCAATGGTTTCGACCGACCGGCCGTCGGCTTGCACCGCCAGCACCAAACAACCGCGCACCACCTGACCGTCCAAGCGCACGCTGCAAGCGCCGCAAACGCCATGCTCGCAGCCCAGGTGCGAGCCGGTGAGGCCGAGGTCTTCGCGCAAAAAGTCAACCAAGTGCTGACGCGGTGCGACCGCGCAGCGATGCGCTTGACCGTTGACGGTGAGGTGGATCGGGCGAGTGGGAGTCATGGAGATCTCAGGCCGGGCTTGTTTTCAAGCGGAGGCTTGCTTACGCATCAAACCCGTCAACGCACGGCGGGCCAACACGCTGGCCAGGTGACGCTTGGTGTCGATTGAGTTGGTGAGGTCGGCCATGGGATGAAGCTCACGCTTCAATGAGGCCATGGCGGCGTCTATCAGTTCGGGCGTGAGCGGCTTGCCCAGCAACAGGGCTTCGCAGCGAGGTGCGCGCACCGGCGTGTTGCCCATGCCTAAAAAAACCAAGCGCGCTTTTGTCAAACCCGCGGTCAGGCTGCCTGCATTTCGCTGCGCCGCCAACGCCATCCCTACTATGGCGTAGTCACCATGGCGACGCGCCAGCTCATCAAAAACGAAAACGTCGGCCGCGGCGCGCAGCGGCACTTCGCAGGCAGTCACCAACTCACCGTCAGTCAAGGCTGTGGTGTAAAGATCAATGAAAAAGTCTTTCGCTGCAACACGGCGTTCACCAGCGGCACTGCGAAGCACCACGGTGCCTTCCAATGCCACCAAGCAGGCGGGCCACTCTGCGGCGGGGTCGGCATAAGCAATCGAGCCACCCCAGGTTCCCAGGTTGCGAATGGCGCGGTGCGCAATGTGCGGCGCGGCGGCGCTAAGCAAAGGCGCGTGCTCGGCCACCAACGCAGACGCTTCAATTTCGCTATGCGTCACCAACGCGCCGATGCTCAGCACACTGCCTTGCACGCGGATGCCTTTGAGCTCGGCAATGCCGCCAATGTCTATCAGGATGGCCGGTTCCGACAGGCGCATGTTCAGCGTGGCCAACAAGGTTTGACCGCCCGCCAGCAGGCGCGCTTGTTCGCCGTGCTCGGCCATGAGTTGAAAAACCTCGTCGAGCGTGGTGGGCTTGGCATAGTCGAACGGAGGAGCTTTCATGGGCGGTCTGAGCAGTGCTGAAGTGGGGTTTGATTAGGGCGTGATTCGGGTTTGAGGCGGGACGGCGTTCTGGCAGGTTGGTCGATGCGGGGTGGTCAATGCGGGTTCATCAGCATCAATCGCGCGACCGTATCGGGCACTTTCTGGGGTAAGCACGGATGAAGCTATTTACCAACGGATCAACAATACTAATCAGAATTAACCGATTGGTAAACAGCGCTTGACCGGCGATTCGTCAGCACTTACCCGCAAGCCTGCTCTTCCTGTTGCCTGTCCTTCCGCCCCATGACCGTTGCCACCGCCGACCGCAAACGCATGACCACCACCGAGCGCGAAGCGCAGATCGTGGTCGGTGCGATTGCGTTTTTTTCCGACCGCGGCCTGGACGGTCAACTGCGCGACTTGGCCAAAAACATAGGCGTCACGCACGCCCTGTTGTATCACTACTTCCCCACCAAGCAAGCGCTGATCGACCGGGTTTATGTCGAGCTGTTCGAGGGTCTGTGGAAACCCGAATGGGAACGCACCTTAGACGACCCCAAGCTCGATGCGCACACCAAGTTCACCCGCTTTTACTGCGACTACGCACGGGCCATCTTCGCGCGCGAGTTCGTGCGCATCCTCGTGTTCTCGGGCCTGAGCGACCACTACATTCCCGACCGCTTTTTCGAGCTGCTGCGCAACCGGCTGTTCCCGCGCCTGATCCGCGAGACACG
>JANYJJ010000098.1 GCA_025358485.1 Burkholderiales bacterium
GAAGGACCGGCGCGCGGATTCGATACCTCAGCCCGAACGGGGGGGGGGATGGGCGTGCGACGTCGATACCTCAGCCCAAAACCTGGGGCATGCGGGCGCTACTTTTCAGAGCCGCCACTCACATTCGCTGGCCCCGAACCCAAACACCGACACAAATGAACTCAAGGCCCCCAATAAATGTGCAAGGTTGAATCGGCGGGGCCGGTTTGGTCGGCGGTGCTGTAGACGGCGTAGTCGGCGTAGCGGGAGCCGTCGCCGTTGGTGCCGGACGACAACGCCGCGGTGCTGGTGGTCCCACTCAGGCTGATGGTGTCGCCGTTGTCCAACTGCAAAGTCAAATCACGGTTGCTGTCGGTCAGGCTGGTCAAGGCCAAGCTGCTCAAACTGATGTTGCCGTTGGCACTGTTGCGCAGGTCAAGCGTTTCAATGTTGAAGCCCACGTTGATGAGCGTGCTCATGTCGAAGCTGGCGCTGGTGGACGTGAGGCGCAGCACGTCGGCACCTGTGCCGCCATTGGCCTGCGACAGGTTGCTGACGTTGCCAGCCACCAAAGTGTCGTTGCCGCCGCCGCCTTGCAATTCGTCAACGCCACCGCCGCCAACCAGGGTGTTGTTGCCACTGTTGCCGATCAAGATGTTGTTCAAGGCGTTGCCACTGCCGTCGATGTTGGCCGCGCCCACCAGGCTCAAGTTTTCGACGTTGTTGCCCAGACTGAAGCTCACGCTGCTTTGCACACTGTCTGTGCCTTCGCTTGCGTTTTCAGTCACCACATCGCCGCTGGCGTTCACCACATAGGTGTCGTTGCCTGCGCCCCCGCTCATCGCGTCATTGCCCAAGCCGCCGTCCAGCAGGTTGTTGCCGCTGTTGCCGATCAGCGTGTTGTCCAAGCTGTTGCCTGTGCCATTGACGTTGGCGCTGCCAGTCAGCGTGAGGTTCTCCAAGTTGCTGCCCAGGCTGTACGCCACGCTGCTTTGCACAGTGTCGATGCCTTGGCCGCTGAGCTCAGTGACCACGTCGCCCACGCTGTCCACCACATAGGTGTCGTTGCCTGCACCGCCGCTCATGACGTCGTTGCCCGCGCCGCCGTCGAGGACGTTGTTGCCTGCATTGCCAATGAGGATGTTGTCGAGCGCGTTGCCGGTGGCGTTGATGTTGGCCGCCCCGGTGAGTGTCAAGTTTTCGACGTTGGCGCTGAGCACAAAGCTGGCCGACGACAAGACCAAATCTGTGCCTGCGCCGACGCCTTCCGTCACCACATCGCCGCTGTTGTCGACGATGTAGGTGTCGTTGCCCGCGCCGCCGCTCAGGGTGTCAACGCCCACGCCGCCTTCGAGCGTGTTGTTGCCGCTGTTGCCGACCAGGGTGTTGTCCAGCGCGTTGCCGGTGGCGTTGATGTTGGCCGTGCCGGTGAGTGTCAGGTTTTCGACGTCGGCGCTGAGCACAAAGCTGGCCGACGACGACACCAAGTCTGTACCCGCGCCGACGCCTTCATTCACTACATCGCTGCTGTCGTCGACGATGTACGTGTCATTGCCTGCGCCGCCGCTCATCACATCCACGCCCGCACCGCCGTCCAAGGTGTTGTTGCCGGCATTGCCGGTCAAAACGTTGTCGAGTGAATTGCCGGTGGCGTTGAGGTTGGCCGTGCCAGTCAGCGTCAGGTTTTCGAAGTTCGCCCCGAGCACAAAGCTGATCGACGACACCACCAAGTCTGCGCCTGCATTGGCCGCTTCGGTGACGACATCGCCCGCGCTGTCGATCACATAGGTGTCGTTGCCTGCGCCACCGCTCATGCTGTCGTTGCCCGCGCCGCCGTCGAGGATGTTGTTGCCTGCATTGCCGATGAGGATGTTGTCGAGCGCGTTGCCGGTGGCGTTGATGTTGGCCGTGCCAGCGAGTGTCAGGTTTTCGACGTTGGCACTGAGCACAAAACTGGCCGACGACAAAACCAAGTCGGTGCCTGCGCCGACGCCTTCCGTCACCACGTCGCCGCTGTTGTCGACGATGTAGGTGTCATTGCCCGCGCCGCCGCTCAGGGTGTCAACGCCCGCGCCGCCGTCGAGCGTGTTGTTGCCGCTGTTGCCGACCAGCGCGTTGTTCAAGGCGTTGCCGGTGGCATTGACGTTGGCGCTGCCTGTCAGAGTGAGGTTTTCAAGGTTGGCACCCAAGGTGTAGCCGAGGGCGGTTTGCACGGTGTCTGTGCCTTCGCCCGCCAATTCAGTGACCACATCGCCAGCGTCATCGACCACGTAAGTGTCGTTGCCGCCCTTGCCTGCCATGGTGTCGGGGCCGGTGCCGCCGTCGAGGGTGTCACCGTTCTGGCCGCCGGTCAGCGTGTCGCTGCCGTTGCCGCCCAGCAGCTGCGCGCCTGCGGTGGTGGTAGCACCTTCGGGCGCGGCGTATCGGTAGGGATGGTCTATGGGCAAGCTGGCCTGCGTACCCCATTTGTTAGCCAAGTAGCCTTCGATCAATTGGCGATCGGCCACAGACAACGCGCTGGTCGTGATGATGATTTCGGGAATGTCACCGCCAAAGTGATAACCACTATATGGATAGCTGTTGCCCATCAACATGGAGCCGTTCCAGGCAAACGATTGGTTGATCGATTCAACCAAAGCAGGCCCATTGCTCAGCGCACTTCCTACATCGCTCCGCGTCGACCAGCTGACCGCTGCCCCGTCTTTGAAAAACGATGACGCGGTGTGCGTGTTGCCATACCCCGTCACATCGCGGGAGTTGTAATCGTTGGCTTCTGCAATCAACACCCAGGCGCCAGCGCCATTGTTGGTTCCCATCGGCATGTAGGAGCTCTTGGTGGCGTTTTGCACCCAGAACAAGCTGCTGGCGCTGTCGTTGCTGCTGGGCAAGTTTTTCACCTCCAAGCCGTCGTTGCTGCCGTCGAAGCGCACGGTGCTCAGGCCGTTCATGCCGTTGACAACCATCACCGGCGCCTGCGATCCGCTCAGGCTGGACAGCACCGCATCACGACCGTTGCCGCTTTTGTCACGCCACACTTGCACCGCGCTGCCAGCCAAACCGGCTTCGGCCAGACCTTGGCTGATACCGTTGCCGTCGAGGTCGCTGGCGTCCAGCCACAGCGCTTTGCCGATGAGCTGGCTGGGCGACCAAGCGTCAATCACGCGAAGCACGTCGTCGCCGTCGCCGCCGTCCAAGGTGCTGCCGCTGGTGGCTGTCAGGGTGTCGTTGCCCGCGCCGCCTTGCAGCACGTCAACGCCGCCGCCGCCGGTCAAGTTGTCGGCACCGTCACCACCCAACAGCAGGTCATTGCCGAGGCCGCCGTCCAACACGTCGGCACCGTCGCCGCCAGACAGCGTGTTGTTGCCGCCATTGCCGATCAATACATTGTCGAAGGCGTTGCCGGTGGCGTTGAGGTTGGCGCTGCCCAGCAAGCTGATGTTCTCAAGCTGGGTGCCGACCACGCTGTAGTCGATGTAACTTTGAACGGTGTCGGTGCCTTCACCGGCGTTCTCGACGATGGTGTCACCCAGGTTGCGCACGACGTAGCTGTCATTGCCGGTGCCACCGGTCATGGTGTCGTTGCCCAGGCCGCCGTCAAGCACGTCGTTGCCCGCGCCACCCGACAAGTTGTCACCCACGGTGTCCACCACGGCCACCTGGCCACTGCTGAGGTGGTCGAGCGGGATGTCGCTGAAGCTCGCATCGCCTGGGCGTTGCCATTCCACCCGCACCGAAGCATTGGCTGCGTACTCGGTCACTTCAGTGAGAAGCGGCACTTCGCCGGCTTTCAAATAAATGGGCAGGGTGACCACGGGGCCGACACTGGCGACGTGTTCCATGCCCACTCGCACGTTGTCCACGGTAAAGAAAACTTGGTCGTCGCCGCTCAGGCGAAAGCTGTACCAGCCGTCCGCATCGACGGTCAAATTGCCGCTGTAGCGCACGCTGAAGTTGTCGGCATTCACGCCAGCGCCCGGGCTGCCGTTGCCCCAGTTGTAATTCAACGTCTGACCAGTGGCCTGGACCAAGCTGCCGCTGAAATTGGTCGTGTTGAAGAACTGCGCCGTCAGGCCTGCGGTTCGCTCCAGCACCGCCGGGCCCGCCGACACCAGCGTGTCATCGCCGTTGCCACCGTTCAAGGTGTCTGAACCGCCCCCGCCGTACAGGATGTCGTTGCCGTCATTGCCGCTCAGCACATCGTTGCCTGTGTTGCCGAAGATGGTGTTGTTCGCCGCGTCGCCCACGCCGGTGTTGCTGGCGTTGGTGGTGAAGCGCAGGTTTTCGACGTTGCCGCCCAGGGTGTAGCTGGTGAAGGCAGTGAGCACGGTGTCGGTGCCGCTGTTTGCGGCCTCGATGATCACGTCACCCGCGTTGTCGATCACATAGGTGTCGTTGCCGGCGCCGCCGGCCATGGTGTCGGCCCCACCGCGGCCGTCCAGCAGGTTGTCAAAGCTGTTGCCAGTGAGCAGGTTGTTGGCCGCATTGCCAACCGCCGTTCGCGCTTCGGTTCCCTCGATCAGGGTGATGTTTTCAACGTTGTCGGGCAGAACAAAATCAATGCGCGTTTCTATCGTGTCGTTGCCCGCGCCGGCCGCTTCGATCACATTCGTCAGCGGGATGCTGATGACGTAAGTGTCGTTGCCGCCCAGGCCACTGAGGCTGGTTGCGTTGCCGTTGTAATACTGCCAAAAAACCGACCCCGTGATGCGATTGTCCAAGGCATTGCCGGTGCCACTGGTCCTCATGGTGTAGTACAAATCCAGGTTTTCGACGTGGTTGGGCAAGGTGAAATTGACCACCTCGTACCCTGAATAGTTGACGATGTTGATGGTGTCTGTGCCCTCGCCCGCGTTTTCCAACACGGTGTGGTTCACATTGGTCAACCCGGAGGTGTAGTTGTACTGAAAGTAGTAGGTGTCGTCGCCCAGCCCGCCGATCATGGTGTGGGCCACGCCGTTGGCACCTGAATACAAGCTGTTGTTCAACGCATTGCCGGTGCCCACCGTGGCAGTGGAAGCCGTCAAGACCAAGTTTTCAACGTTGGCCCCGAGTGTGTAGTTGACCACGCTGTAGACGGTGTCATTGCCTTCACCAGCCACCTCCACCACCACATCACCAGCGCTGTCGACAAAATAAGTATCGTCACCGGCTCGGCCGGTCATCACGTCAGCGCCTGCGAGCCCATCGAGCCTGTTGTTGCCCGCATTGCCCGTCAGAACGTTGTCCTGCGAATTGCCGAATGCATTGATGTTGGCACTGCCCGTGAGGGTCAGGTTTTCGAAATTGCCCCCGAGCGTCCAGCTGACCGATGCCAACACGAGGTCGGTGCCGCCGCCTGCAGCTTCGACCAAAGTATTGCTACCACTATTGACGAAGTAGGTGTCGTTGCCCGCCCCACCGTCTAGGTAGTTGCTGCCCGCGCCACCGTCCAGTGTGTCATTGCCGTCGGCGCCGAATAAGGCGTCGTTGCGCGCGCCGCCGGTGAGCACGTCGTCGCCAGTGCCGCCAAATAAAACGGCGTCGAGCCTGCTCAAGCCGCGCGCGGCCGTGGTGCCATAGTCGGCGGTAAGGGCGTCGTTTTTGTTCGCCAACTGGTCACCATATTTCAGCGTCGCTTGGTACCAAGTAGTGTCATTGGCGATGGTGCCCAAGGCCGGATTTTCTGGAGTCAGCGCGACGCTACCGGTAGTCCATTTGATGCGCAGGTAAGCGTCTACTTGGTTGCGTTCCGCGTCGCTGAGGGCGCGGTCAAACACCAACACCTCGGAGACATCGGCTTTGCTGTATTCGGAACCTGGCCCGAAACCGCCCAAGGCCAAGCTGCCCAGAGGGCCGTATTGAGAGTTATCCGACGCCACCAGGTTGCCGTCGCTGTACAGCGCGCTGCCAGACGCCGAACTCGTTGCAGAGTAGTACTTCACCGCACCTGCAGTCACAGCGGTGCCGGGGTAGGACAGCCAGCCATTGGCATACATCACGTCTTGCTGGCCGCCGTGCCAGCCCAGCAACCAGTTTTGGCTGGTGGAGCTGATGAGACGGGCGTTTTGTGAGCCCTGCTGCTGGGCCACCGCAAACACGGTGTAGTCGTTGCCAAAAAGATAACTCGAGCGCAGCAAATCATTGCCATCAAAGCGGACCGTGGCGAAGCCGTTCAGGCCGTTGGCGACATAGGTGGGTTGATTTCCCGCACCGCCACCGCCGAGCAAGCTGCTCAGCGAATTGTTGTTGCTGGATTTGTCGACCCAATCGACCACATTTGCACCATACAGGCTCGATTCAGCGGCACCTTCCGAGACGCCGTCGCCGTCGATGTCGCTGGCGTCTATCCAGGTTTTAAGGCCTGCAATGCTCGCAATGCTGGGTTTTGCGCCGGTATAGCTCACGCCCCACACACTTTGCAATTCAGTGCGGTCGAGCAGCACCAAGGCATTGGTGTCCACTGCCACGCCGGCCTGCCCCGCGGTGAGTGAGGTGTACAGCCAGCCTGCCGCGCCGTTGCTCAGCGTGATGGGTGTGGCGGCACCGGGTGTCAGGGCGTTGTTGAATTCGGTGCTGCGCAACAACACGACGTCGCGGCCGCCTGCGCTGGCGGCGTCGTCGGCCAACACCTCTAAGTTGCCGTTGGCCTGAGCACCGAGCAAACCTGCACGGTTCAAGACGCTGGCCTGCACGGTGAAGCTGTCCAACGCGCCGCCGGTCAGGTCCACCCGCTCAATGCCGGTGATGGTGTTGGCGATGCCGCCCAGCGAGGTCACGCCGCTGCCGTTGAGCTTGACGGTGTCGAAGCCCGCCCCGCCGCTGACCGATGCCGTTAGGGTGTCTGAAATCACCAGGGTGTCGTTGCCCGCGCCCCCGTCTAAAAAGTCGGCACCACCGCCACCGCTGATGAGGTTGTCTGCGCCGTTGCCGGTGATGATGTTGGCTGTGGAGGTGCCGGTGCCGCTGACATTGGCGCTGCCGATGAGCGTGAGGTTTTCGACATTGGCACCGAGCGTGTAGTTGATGAACGACAGCACGGTGTCTGTGCCCTGCCCCGCGAGCTCAGTCACCACGTCGCCCGCGTTGTCGACCACATAAGCGTCGTTGCCCGCGCCGCCGGTGAGCCGGTCGGCCCCTGCGCCGCCGTCCAGCCGGTTGTCGGCACTGTCGCCCACCAGGATGTCGGCAAAAGCCCCACCGGTCAGGTTTTCAATGCCTGCATAACTGTCGCCTGCCGCGTCGCCACTGTTAGCACTCGTGTCCAAGCGCGCTGTGAGGCCTGCGGCTGCGCCGGCATAGCTGACGGTGTCGATGCCGGTGCCGCCTATGAGCGTGTCGGCCCCCGCGCCACCTTCGAGCAAGTCGTCGCCCGCGCCGCCGTCGATGACGTTGTCGCCCGCATCGCCGGTCAAGGTGTCGTTGTAGGCAGAGCCAATGAGGGCTTCGATGGAGTTGAACGTATCACCTGCCGCTTCGCCCGTGTTGGCCGCGGGCGCCGTCAGGTTGACGCGGACTCCACTCAGGGCACCTGCATAACTGGCGGTGTCGAAGCCCGCGCCGCCGTCCAGTGCGTCGGCGCCTCCGCGACCTTCCAAGATGTCATCGCCGCCGAATCCGGCCAAGTAGTTGTCAGCAGAATCGCCGCGCAAGGCGTCGTTGAAGTTCGACCCGATGACACCTTCGATGGAGATGAGTTGGTCACCCTGCGCTTCGCCGCCCATCTGCGAGCTGCGCAGAAAATCGACGTCGATGGCGACGCTTGAATTGACGTAATAGGCATAGTCAAAACCCGAGCCCCCGTCGATGGTGTCGGCCCCTTCACCACCCGTCAGAGAATCACTGCCGCCATTGCCGCTGAGGTAGTCGCTGCCGTCGTTTCCGAGGAACAGGTTGTTCGCGCTGTCACCGACCAGGCTGTCATCGAATACAGATCCGACCAGCACTTCGATGCCCGAATAGGTGTCGCCCTGTGCGCTGCCACCGCTGCCTACACCGGTTGACAAATTCACGTTCACCGCCGCCGTGGAGGCGTTGTAATAAACGCGGTCTTCACCCGCGCCACCCATGATTTGGTCTGCGCCCAAGCCCGCGTAAAAGTAATCGTTTCCCGCGCCACCGTCCAGCACGCCGCCAGTGTTTGATGCGGTCAAGACATCATCGAAGTCGCTGCCAATGACGTTTTCAATGCTTGAATAAGTGTCGCCAGCAGCGTCTGCGCCAGAACCGGTACCGAGAGCCAGGTTGATCTGAACGGCTCCGACTGAGCCCGCATAACTGGCGGTGTCGCGCCCCGCACCACCGATCAACACATCGGCCCCCGCGCCGCCTTCCAGCACGTCGTCTCCCGCGCCGCCGTCCAGCACATTCACGCCCGCGTCGCCCGTCAGCGTGTCGGCGTAGACCGAGCCGGTGAGGTTTTCCACACCGCTGATCACATCACCCTGTGCGTCACCGGCGCTGAGCTGGCCGGTGAGCAAGGTCAAGTCCACCGTCACGCCCGCGCCTGAGCCTGCGTAGCTGGCGGTGTCTGTGCCTGCGCCGCCACTCAGCACGTCGGCACCTGCGCCGCCGATGAGCCAATCTGCGCCTGCGCCGCCGCTGAGGTTGTCGTTGCCGTCGGCCCCGTCGAGCACGTCGTTGCCGCCCCAACCGGCCAACATGTTGTTGCCCGCGTCGCCGGTCAGCACGTCGCCCTGCTCTGATCCGGCCAGGTTTTCAATGCCGGTGAGCACATCGCCGGCCGCGTCGCCGCCGCTGAGCACGCCGGTGAACAAGTTGATGTTGACGGCGCTGCTGGTGCGGTACTCGGCCCAGTCGGCCGTGCCCGCGCCGCCGTTGATGTCGTCTGCGCCGCCGCCGCCGGTGAGGCGGTCGTTGCCTGCACCTCCGTCGATGCGGTTGTCGCCACTGTCGCCCACCAGCACGTCGTTGAAGCCGCTGCCAGTCAAATTCTCAAAATTGGCGATCAGGTCGCCGTCGGCATCGCCGCCACTGACCACACCGCTGGCCAGGTTGACGTTGACACCGTCGAGCGAGCCTGCATAGCTCAGGCTGTCGGTGCCCGCGCCGCCGTCCAGGTTGTCGGCACCTGCGCCGCCTTCCACCGCGTCGTTTCCTCCGCCCGCCTTGATGACGTTGTCGGCACCGCTGCCTATGAGCACGTCGGCAAAAGCGCTGCCGGTAATGTTTTCAATGCTGTTGTAGGTGTCGCCGTCGGCATCGCCGCCGCTGGACACGTTGTCGCGCAGGCTGACGTTGACGCCGCCGATGCTTAAGCCGTACACCGCCGTGTCGCTGCCTGCGCCGCCGATCAGCACGTCGGCACCGCCGCCGCCTGCCAGCAGGTCGTTGCCCGCGCCGCCATTCAGCACGTTCACGCCGCTGTCGCCGGTGAGCGTGTCGCCGAGCGCGCTGCCGGTGAGGTTTTCTATGCTCAACAGCACGTCGCCGGTGGCGTCGCCGCCGTTGGCCGTGGCCAATTCCAGGTTGACGTTGACGGCCTGCGCCGAGCCCGCGTAGCTGGCGGTGTCCACGCCCGCGCCGCCTTGCAGGGTGTCGGCACCGGCCGCGCCTTCGAGCACGTCGTTGCCGCTGCCGCCGTCGATCACGTTGTCTGATGCGTCGCCCACCAACACGTCGGCCAAGGTGCTGCCGGTGAGGTTTTCAATTTGGCTCAGGGTGTCGCCTTCGGCGTCTCCGCCCACACCGGCCAAGCCGGTGAGGTAGACGGTGACGCCCGCGCCTGAAGCGCTGTAGGTGGCGGTGTCGCCAAGCGCGCCGTTGCTGCCGCCCATGAGGGTGTCGGCACCGCCACGGCCTTCCAGAATGTCGTCGCCAGCGCCGCCGTCCAAACGATTTGCACCGGCGTCACCACGCAACACGTCGGCACCGTTGCTGCCCTGCACGCCTTCGATGCTGGTGAGGGTGTCACCCGTCGCGTCGCCGCCACTGGCGGTGCCCGAGGCCAAGTCCACGTTCACGGCCGATGCGCTGCCCGCATAGCTGACCATGTCCGAGCCTTGGCCGCCGCGCAGGTCGTCGCCGCCCGCGCCGCCTTCCAACACGTCGTCGCCCGCGCCGCCGTCCAGCACGTTGGCGCTGGCATCGCCGACCAAGCGGTCGTTGAAGGCACCGCCGGTGAGGTTTTCTATGCCAATCAGCACATCGCCTTCGGCGTGGCCGCCGCTGGCGCTGTTGCCGATCAGGCTGACCATCACACCAGCGTCGCTGTTGATGTAGGCGGCGGTGTCGGTGCCCGCGCCGCCGATCAAGGTGTCTGCCCCTGCGCCGCCTTCCAGCGTGTCGTTGCCGCTGCCGCCGTCCAGGCGGTTGGCTCCGGCGTCGCCGACCAAGTTGTCGGCCAGGGCCGAACCGATGAGGTTTTCAATCGTGAAAAGGCGGTCGCCTTCGGCGTCACCGCCGCTGCCGCTGCCTGCGGCCAGGTTCACATTGACTGCGTTCGCCGAAGCTGCATAGGTGGCGGTGTCCACGCCGCTGCCACCGATCAAGGTGTCTGCCCCCGCGCCGCCGTCGAGCAAGTCGTTGCCTGCACCACCGTCCAGGCGGTTCACGCCGCTGGTGCCGATCAGGCTGTCGTTGTAGGCCGAGCCGATGGCGCTTTCGATGCTGCTGAGCACGTCGCCGGTGGCGTCGCCGCCATTGGCGGTGCCCGCAGCCAGGTCGATTTGCACGGCGTCGAATGAACCGCTGTAGCTCACGGCGTCGTTGCCCGCACCGCCGATGAGTTGGTCGGCACCGGCACCGCCTTCAAGCACGTCGTCGCCAGCGCCGCCGTCGATGCGGTTGGCGTTGGCGTCGCCGGTCAGCACGTCGTCGGCCGCGCTGCCGAGCAGGTTTTCAATTTGGTTTAGAACGTCGCCCTCGGCGTCACCTCCCACACCAGCGCCCGTGCCAGCACCCGTCAGCAAACTCACGTTCACGCCGTCAAGCGAGCCCGCGTAGCTGGCGGTGTCCACACCGCTGCCGCCCATGAGTTGATCGGCGCCGCTGCCGCCTTCGAGCAGGTCGTTGCCGCCGCCGCCCTCCAGGCGGTTGTTGAAACCGTCGCCCGTCAGCACATCGGCAAATGCGGTGCCGATGAGGTTTTCTATGCCGCGCAAGGTGTCGCCGTTGGCGTCGCCGCCCACCGCGCTGCCGTTGCCTGCGTTGGCCGCGAGGTTGATTTGCACGGCCGCGCCTGATGCCGCGTAGCTGGCGGTGTCGACACCTGCGCCGCCTATGAGTTCGTCAGCACCCACGCCGCCTGTCAGCAGGTCGTCGCCAGCGCCACCGTCAAGCCGGTTGTCGCCCGCGTCACCCACCAAGGTGTCGGCGTAGCGGCTGCCGATGAGGTTTTCTATGCTGACGAGCGTGTCGCCGGTGGCGTCGCCGCCGTTTGCCGTGCCCGCTTCAAGGTTCACGTTCACCGCGTTGCTCGATCCCCGGTAGCTGGCGGTGTCGCTGCCGCTGTCGCCTTGCAACACGTCGGCCCCGTCGCCGCCTTCGAGCGTGTCGTTGCCTGCACGGCCGATCAAGATGTTGCTGGACGCATCACCCAAGAGCACGTCGTCGTAGGCGCTGCCGGTCAAGTTTTCGATGCCGCTGAGCACATCGCCTTCGGCCTCGCCGCCCAAGCCAGTGCCGAGCAACAAGTCAATCGTCACGGCTTCTGCCGATGCGGCATAAAGCGCCGTGTCAGTGCCTGCGCCGCCGATCAAGGTGTCGGCACCTGCGCCGCCGGTGAGGGTGTCGTTGCCTGCGCCGCCGGTGAGCACGTTGGCCCCGGCGTCGCCGATCAGCACGTCGTTGTAGGCGCTGCCGGTCAAGTTTTCTATGCTGCTGTAGGTGTCGCCGCTGGCGTCACCGGTGTTGGCTGTGGTGTCGAGCAGGTTGGCGATGACGCCGCTGCCTGAGCCTGCATAACTGGCGGTGTCGCGGCCTGCGCCGCCTATGAGTTCGTCGTCGCCCGCGCCGCCTTCCAAGATGTCGTCGCCTGCGCCACCGTCCAGGCGGTTCACGCCTGCGGTGCCCACCAGGGTGTCGTTGAAAGCCGAACCTTGCAGGTCTTCGATGCCGCTGAGCACGTCGCCCGCAGCGTCTGCGCCCAAGCCGATGCCGGTGGTGAGGTTGACTTGCACGCCGCCGCTGGAATTGGCGTAGCTGGCCACGTCGCGGCCATCGCCGCCGATGAGCACGTCGGCACCGGCTGCGCCGGTCAGGCGGTCATCGCCCGCGCCGCCGTCCAGGGTGTTGGCTGCGGCGTCGCCGATGAGCACGTCGTTGTAGGCCGTGCCGGTGATGTTCTCAATGCTGATGAGCGTGTCGCCCTGCGCTTCGCCGCCTTGCGCCAAACCGGTGGCAAGGTTGATGGTGATGGCGGCCGTGCTGTTGGCGTACACGGCGGTGTCTGAACCCAAACCGCCGTCGAGCATGTCGGCTCCGTCGCGGCCTTCAAGCACGTCGTTGCCGGCTGCGCCGAACAGTTTGTTGGCCGCGTCGTCACCCACCAGCACGTCGTCGAACGCACCGCCGCTCAAATTTTCGATGCTGGTGAAAACATCGCCCAATGCCTCACCGCGTGAGCCACTGCCGCTGATCAAACTGGCGCTGACGCCGTTCAGCGAACGCGCATAGCTGGCGGTGTCGTTGCCATCACCGCCGAGCAGCATGTCGGCCCCGGCACCGCCGTCAAGCGTGTCGTCGCCGTCTCCGCCCTCCAAACGGTTGGCGGCTGAATTGCCCAGCAAGCTGTCGTTGTAGGCCGTGCCCACAGCGTTTTCAACGGTGGTGATGAGGTCACCTTCGGCCTCGCCGCCGGTGCTGGTGACGGTGCCACCGGCATCGTTCAGCACGATCTGCACAGCGCGCGTGAGGCTTGAGTAATTGACGCTGTCCACGCCCGCGCCGCCGTCAATCAAATCGGCCCCGCCGCCGCCAAAAAGTTGGTCGTTGCCAGCGCCGCCGTACAACCTGTCGTTGCCCGAGCCGCCGGTGAGCTTGTCGTCGCCGCCATTGCCTTCCAACACGTTGGCGCTGGCGTCGCCTTTCAGCACGTCATCAAACTCCGAGCCCGACACGCCTTCTATGCTTTGCAGCACATCGCCCGCCGCGTCGCCGCCGGTGGCGGTGCCGGTGGACAAATCGACGTTGACGGCCGCGTCGCTGCGGCTGTAGTCGGCAATGTCCTGACCATCCCCGCCGATCAAACGGTCTGCGCCCGCGCCGCCTTCGAGGCGGTCGTTGCCACGTCCACCGTCAAGGGTGTTGGCACCGGCGTCGCCGCGTAACACGTCGCTGTAGCGTGAGCCGATGAGGTTTTCAACATCGATGAAGGTGTCGCCTTCGGCGTCGCCGCCGGTGCTGGACAAGGCACCTGACAAATCGACCTGCACCGCGCTGGTCGAGCCGCTATAGCTGGCGGTGTCTGACCCATCGCCGCCGTCGAGCACGTCGGCTCCGGCACCGCCTATCAAGGTGTCATTGCCTGCGCGACCGCGCAAAATGTCGTCGCCCGGCGCACCGTCCAAGATGTTGTTGTTGGCGTCGCCTGTCAGCTCGTCGTTGTACTCAGAGCCTTCTAAATTTTCGATGCTGTCGAAGCTGTCACCCGACGCGTCGCCGGTGTTGACTGCCGGGTTTTCCAAGCTCACGCGCAAGCCCGCGAGCGAACCCACGTAGCTGGCCGTGTCGCTGCCCGCACCGCCTGTCAACACGTCGGCACCGCCTTCGCCGTACAAAAAGTCGTTGCCCGCGCCGCCGTCCAAACGATTCACGCCGTCGTTGCCCGTCAACTCGTCGGCGCTGCGCGAGCCGATGAGGTTTTCGATGTCCTCCAGGCGATCACCTTCTGCATCGCCGCCGCTGCCTTGGCCGGTGGCCAAGCTCACGCTCACGCCTTGGGCTGAGTCGGCGTAGCTGGCGGTGTCATTGCCCGAGCCGCCTTGCAACACATCGGCGCCGCCGCCTCCGTTCAGCAAATCGTCGCCTGCTTCGCCGCTGAGCAGGTTGTCGCTGGCGTTGCCGGTGAGCACGTCATTTTGGGCAGAGCCTTCCACGCCTTCGATGCTGACAAAGGTGTCGCCCTCGGCGTCGCCGCCTGTGCCTATTCCTGTGGCCAAGTTGACGCTCACGCCTGCGGTCGAGGCCAAGTAAGACGCTGTGTCGAAGCCATCACCACCGACGAGCACGTCGGCACCGCCGCGGCCTTCCAGCAAGTCGTCGCCCGCGCCGCCGTCCAGGCGGTTGGCGTTGTCGTCGCCGCGCAGGGTGTCGGCCTGGTCGCTGCCAATCAAGTTTTCAATGCTGTCGAAGGTGTCGCCTTGCGCGTCGCCGCCAGTGGCGGTGCCGGATCGCAAGTCAACGTTGACACCCAACACCGAGCCTTCGTAGCTGGCGGTGTCGCGACCGGTGCCGCCAAACAAACGGTCGGCCCCTTGACCACCGACCAACAGGTCGTTGCCCTGCCCGCCGTCCAGCGTGTCGTTGCCTGCATCGCCGTAAATTTTGTCGTTGCCGACCAAGCCGCTGACGTTGTCGTCACCGGCCCCGGCGTGAATTTCGTCGCCCAAACCGAAGGCAGCAAACACGACGCCTTCTTTGCCCGATGCGTCGGTGTAGGCCATGTCGGCCGGGCCGGTCACGTCGCGCACGACGGCCGGAATGACCAACTGGCCGTTGATGGTTTCGCCGCCCACCTCGCCCACCACGTTGATGGTGAGGTTGAAGGTGCTGGGTGAAAAACCGCCGTTGTCGGCTGCCACCGGGTACTGAATCATCACCTGCAACTTGGACGTGATCGAGCCACCCACGGGCAGTTCAACAATCCATTTCGCGCCGTCTTGTTTGGCCCCGACGATGACCCAATCAGAAGGCAGCCCAGAGATTTCCACCGACTTCACGGTGACCGCCGTTTTGCCGCTGATGTCGATGTCCAGCAGGCGCGCAAAACCATTGCCCATGCCGCGCCCGCCGTCGCCGCGTATGGTGTCGTTGCCTGCAGTGCCGGTGATCAGCTCGCGCGCTGACTGCGCCTCGGCGCTGCGGTCGGTGGCGGCGCGCGCTGCGCCGCCCGAGCCGGTGATGGTGGAGCCGCTGTCGCTGGCGGAAATGTCTTGTCCGGTAACGTTGTAAACCGCACCTTTGACGCTGAGGCGCGATGCCTCAGGCGGTGGCGCAGGCGCACCCGGTGCCGCTGGCGGCGACGAATTGCTGCCACTGGCGCTGCTGGTGTTGAGCACCGTGATCTGCGAACGCATCTCGGGCACCAGCTCGGCTTTTTGGGTCAATTCAGCACCCAGCGCAGGTGGCGTCATGCCTTCTACGGCCACGGCCACCTTGGGCTCGGGCCGGGGTTCGTCGGGGGACGATTCGGGTGTGGCGGGTTTGACTTCTGTGGTGTCGGGTGAGTGTTGCAGCGTGCGCGTGCTGGCGTCTTTCATCTCGACCTTGCCCGACGCGCTGATGAGGCTGCTGGCGTCGACCGCACCGTCGCTGAAGACGACCTTCAAACTCGGGTCGGTCATGGCCTGCAAGGCCAAACCCCGCAAGAAGTGCTGCGAACCGTCGGACGTTTGCAAGACCACGTCGACACCGACGATAGACACCTTCACGACCGAGGCGCGCGCAAAGTTCAAGCTGGTGGACGCCACGGCGGGCGAGTGAATTACGGTGCGGACGGCCATCTCAATGCTCCACTTTTTCAGACGTTGCTGCTTGCTCGGGGTGCGGTGCGTTGGTGTTTTGCGCCTTCCACTGTCGGGTCAACTCGGGCCCGGTGGCGGCGTCGATTTCCAAACGCCAGGACGCGCTCACGTCGGCCGCCTGCTTCAAGCCGGTGACGATGACGTGGCAGCCGTAGGTGCTGCCCAACAAAGCGCGCAGCACGCTGGCGTGATCGCGGTCGCCGTCGCTGTTGTCCAAGCGTGCGGCCATGCCGTGGCACAGGCTGGGATCCAGTTTGACAAAAGACACCCCGCGCGCGGGCAAATCAAACACCTGCGCCCACTGCGATTTAAAGTGGTCTAGCCCCAAGCGCGTGCGGTGTGAGTTCAACAGCGTGGCCAGGGCATTCAAGTCGGCGGCGTCGTTGTCCAAAACCGCTTCATCTACTTCGATCCACAAACGCGCGGCCACTTTGCCAGCTTGCGCCAGCACATGGCGCAGCCGCTCGACAAACAAGGGCCGCGCCAGCGACTGCGGCGACACGTTCACCGCCACGTCGCTGGCTTCAGGGTGGTTGGTCAATTCGACCAAAGCCAGCTCGATGACGCGCAAATCCAAATCCATGATGCGCCCTGTGCGCAGCGCAGGCGGCACCACGCGGGTACCGGTCATGACTGCGCCATCGGCCAAGGTCAAACGCACGACCGCTTCGCGGTGCAGCACGCTGCCGTCGGCGCACAACACCGGAAAGTAAGCCAGGCTGACCATGCCGGTGTCGAGCGCGCGCTCGATGTGCATGCGCCACTGCACCGTGGGAACGGCATGGTCAGACTCCATGGCATTGGTCAAGCGGTAAGGCAATTTTTGCGACTCGCTGCTTTGCACCATGGCGTCGGCGCGCGACATCACATCGGGCAGCGGCTCGCCGCGCGTGAACGTGGTGGCACCCAGCCACGCCACATGCGGCCGGTCGGCCACTGCGTTGTGGTGCAGCTCGGTGAAGCCCAGCGCCAAGTCTTCCAACCAGTCGTTCAGAGCCAACGCGGGCACGCCGGTGGCGATGACGGCAAAGTCTGCACCGTTCAAGCGCGCCAGCAGTGAATCGGCTGTGCCCAGGCGCATGAGGTGCATGCGCAGCAGCATGGCGATAGAAGCCAGCAGCTCGTCGCCGCGATCGCGGCCCATGCGTTGGTTGACGCCGACCAAATCGTGAATTCGCACGATGGCCACCATGCCGCGGTCGGTGGCACTGCTCACGGTGGCCGCGCCTTCGCGCGTCAAAGCGTGGATCAAGGTTTGCATGAACTGCGCCCGACTGGCCAGGCCGGTGAGGCTGTCGGTGGCGACCTCTTCGCGCAGCAGGCTGAGCTGTTTGTCGCGCGCCTCGCGGCGCTGCACCAGGCGCGCCACCATGACGTTGGCCGCACGGAAGGGCTCGGCCCACTCCAGCGCAGCGGGCTGCATCACGTGTTCGTACTGGCCCTCACCCACTGCGGTGAGCTGACGCACCAATTGCAGTTGCGGATCGAACGCGTAGGGGCGCAGCTTGGCCAACATGAGCATGAGCGCCGTCAGCGGCAGCAATTGCGCTGCGGCCAGCCCGCTCAACAGCAGCCACAGGGGCTGCTTGTCCTGACTCCACCACAGTGCGGCGCCGCAGCTCAAAGCCAAGGCGGCGAACATCGCCGCGCAAACGCACAGCGCGATGCGACGGCTGATCGACATGGGGGCAGACCGGGGCGTGGTCATCACAGCGGCCCCGGTATCGACATCAGTTCACCGTAGTGGGTTTGCAAGTTCTGCTCGAAGTCTTGCGGATCCACTTCGGCGGCTTGCATCAAGGCCACGTCGATCTTGGCGTAGGCCTGTTCAGCGGTGTCACCCAAGCTCACGCTGGCGGCCACCTGTGAAGCCAAATGAATCACTGGCGCCAAGCTGCCGGCCATCGAGCCTTGCGGGTCCAAGTGATGCGCAATGGCGTGTTCCACCTGCTGCGGAAAGCCCATTTTTTCGACCCAAGCCGCGCCCACTGCGGGGTAGACCATGCCAAAAGCTGCCAACTCGGCGGCAGCCAATTTGGCACCACGCAAGATGCGCGACGAAGGCTGCGACTCAAAGGCCTGCACGGCTTCTTGAGGAAACGCGAGGCACAAAATCAAATGGCCGCTGGTGTGCAGCAGGCCGGCTGAATAGGCCGCCTCTGTGTCCTCGCGCGACATCTGGGCCATCTGCGCAATTTGCCTTGCAGCGGCCGCAGCCACACTGGCATCCAACCAAAACTGACGCAAGTTGACACCCGGCACTTCAATGAAAACCGCTGCCAAACCGACCGTCATGACCACGCGCTGAAGCGCTTCCACTCCCAGCACCGCGACCGCATCGGTCACGGAACTGATGCTGCGGCGGCCGCTGTAAAAAGGTGAATTGGCCAACTGCAAAGTGCGCGCACTGAGCAAAGGGTCTTGCTCTAACTCGGTGACGATGCGACTCAGCGACGCCGAAGGGTCTTTGAGCTGAGTCACCAAGCGACGAACGATGCGCGGGATGGCCGGCATGCTGAGTTGGCCGCGTGCGGCGTCGGTAACGAATTCCATGGTGCGGTGGCCTCAGTTGCCGGACGACGGCGTTTTGTTGGGCGCACCCACCGGGGCTGCCAAGGCATCGCGCAGGCCATCGCGCTCCGAGTTCCACAAGGTTGTGTCCATGCGTTTGACCACCACCGATTGCTGCTTGACTTCGTCGCGCAGCGCACCCGTGGTGCCGCGCAGCGAACTCACTTCTCTGCTCAGTGTGTCGACGCGCACCAGCGCTTTTTGCACCTCTTCCAGCATCTCGGTTTGACGTGGCAAGAAGGTCAGCATTTGCTCGACGCGTTCATTCGAATCGGTGGTCTTGGTCAGGATCGCCGCAGACGACGCCGCCAAGCTGCTCATGATCGGTACCACCTTGGCCACACCGCCCACGGTGCTGGACGTCTGCTCTAGAACCCTCTCCTGCGACTTCACCCGCAACGCCAATTCGGCCGCCGTGGTGGCCGCCACTTTCACCGCGGGCACCAGCTCATCAAGCCGCGCAATCACGCTGGCCAAGCCGGTGCTGGTTTGCTTGTGGGCCAACAAAATATCGGCCAACAAAGTGGACAAAAACCGTTCGGTGATTTCAACCTGCGCATTGACCGTGCTCTTCTCGGCCAGCGACAACACCTCGGTGCGAACTTCGTCCACAAAGTCTTGTGCGGCCTTGCGCACGATGACCATTTGGAAGCCCAGCATGATGGAGCCGACCAAGCCAAACATCGATGCCGAAAACGCCGTGCCCATGGCCGTGAGCGGGCCTTGCAGACCGCCCACGATCTTGGCAAATTCTTCTTCCATGTTGCCGCCGCCACCCGCACTTTTGGCGATGGTGCCGATCAAGGCGCTGGTTTGAACCAAGGTTTCCAACAAGCCGATGAAGGTGCCGAGCAAGCCCAAGCCCACCATCA
>JANYJJ010000131.1 GCA_025358485.1 Burkholderiales bacterium
GGTAACGTGGGTAACGTGGGTAACGTGGGTAACGTGGGTAACGTGGGTAACGTGGGTATTGTCTTGAACAATCCGGTGCATCCAAAGAAATTGCTGCTCAGCAAGTGGACGGCGGTGAGGCATGTGGGCAAAGAAAAGCACTTTTTGGTGTCCAAGTTGTACCTGCCTGAGGACGTCGGTGGCAAGCTGGAATGGATCGACATTGAAGCCGTTTACTCGCAGGCCAGCCGACGCATTGCTTGGCGCGAATTGAAAGACGCAGCGCTTTGGAAGCGCGGTTGGGTTTGATCAAACATTTGGAGCGCAGCATGAACACCGTTTTTTCTTCAGCCTTGATTTGTGTTGCGTTGTTGAGTGCGGAAACGGCCTGCGCGGACGACGTTTTGTCGCGCGCAGAAGCCCTCAGCGCCATCACCCAAGCCGCGCCAGCGCAGCGCCTGAAGGGTGTCGAACGCTTGATGCAGGTGGGCACCATGGACGACACCGACGCGGTGCTGATGCGCTTGACTGACCCCAACCCGGGGGTGCGCGCGTCGGCCGCGGCGGCACTGTGGGAAATTTGGAGCCGTTCGGGAAACAAGGAAACGGACGCTTTGTTTGCCCAAGGCGTGAAGCAAATGCAAGACGCAGAGTTGCCAGACGCGCTGCAAACTTTCACGGCGGTGGTGCAGCGTCAACCTGACTTTGCCGAGGGCTGGAACAAGCGCGCCACGGTTCACTTTTTGCTGGGCCAACTCGATAAATCTTTGGCCGATTGCGACGAAGTGCTGAGCCGCAATCCCAAGCACTTTGGCGCTTTGTCGGGCGCGGGGCAAATTCACTTGAAGCTGGATCAACCTCAAAAGGCGCTCGACTTATTGCAGCGCGCGCTTGAAGTCAACCCCAACCTCGTTGGCCTGGAACGCATGTTGCCGTTGCTGGAGCAGCAAGTTCGAGACAAATTGCGCAGCTCGACCTGATCGACGTTTGGTCAGCCTGACCGTTGGGTCTTGTCTTTGATTGGCTTGATAAAACGCGGGTGCTCAAACGCCGGGGTGCCCGTGAGGCCGACAATGTCGTCCCACCGCAGAGTTTGTTCAGCTGCTGCGCGATTCGCCCACCCATCCCGATCAATTTATTTCAGTGCAAGCCAATCAAGTCTCCAACCCCTGGCGCTTGTCCGTCGCGCCCATGATGGACTGGACCGACAAGCACTGTCGCGCCTTTCACCGCGTGTTGACCCAGCACACGCGGCTGTACACCGAGATGGTCACCACGGGGGCGCTGATGCACGGCGACGTGCCTCGACATTTGGACTTCAATGCGCAGGAGCATCCGGTGGCTTTGCAACTCGGCGGCAGCGAACCGGCCGACCTGGCAGCCTGCGCCAAGCTGGCGGCGCGCTGGGGTTACGACGAAGTGAATTTGAACTGCGGTTGCCCCAGCGAACGCGTGCAGCGCGGTGCCCTTGGTGCCTGCTTGATGGCCGAGCCTGCGCTGGTGGCCGACGGCGTGAAGGCCATGCGCGACGCAGTCAGCTTGCCGGTGACGGTGAAGCACCGCATCGGCATCAATCACGACGAGAGCTACGAACTCATGCGCGACTTTGTGGGCACGGTGGCCAACGCCGGTTGCGAGGTGTTCATCGTGCATGCGCGCAACGCGTGGTTGAAAGGCCTCAGCCCCAAAGAAAACCGCGAGGTGCCGCCGCTGCGTTACGAGATGGTCTACCGTTTGAAGCTCGACTTCCCGCAGCTCACCATTGTGTTGAACGGCGGCGTGACCACCGACGCACAAATTGCCGAACACTTGGCGCATGTCGACGGCGTGATGGTGGGCCGCGAGGCGTACCACAACCCGTGGGCCATGACAGCTTGGGACGAACGCTTCTTCGGTTCAACCGCTAGCACGTTGACGCGCGACGAAGCAGAAGCTCAGATGGTGAGCTACATGGCCACTTGCTTGGCCAACAGTGAGCCGTGGTCGCGCACCTCGCGCCACATGCTGGGTTTGCGCAACACGCTGCCGGGGGCGAGGGCATGGCGCCAGGTGTGGTCAGACCACCAGCTCAAAGACACTGCGCCTGAACGGGTGAGCGCGCTGGCGCGTCAGCGTGCTGCCGAAGCTGTCAGGCCTTTTTCGCCCGAGCCCGGCCACGTGGCCAGCACCACCCCGAGCAATGCCAAGGCAAACGCTGCCGCTTGAACGCTGCTGACGCGCTCACCCAAAAACACCACGCCAACGGCTGCCGCTGTGATGGGCAACAGCACAGTGAATACACCTGCGCTGGACGCAGGAACGTGCTTCAGGCCCGTCATCCAAAGCCACACCGTGACCATGCTGGCGGCCACGGCATAGAACACCAGCAGCCACCAAGATGACGCGGGCACTGCGCTGAAGTCGAAGCGCAGCGCTTGCCAAATTCCGAAGGGTGTGACCAATGCCAAGCCCCACAAATTGATGAGCGCGCTGATGCGTTTCGGTGACACCTTGCCGGTGAGTTTTTTGCCGATCACGACGTAGACGGCTTCGCAGGTGACGGCGGCCATCAGCATCACGTTGCCCAAAATGGAGCTGGCAGCGTGGGTGCTGTCATGCTTTGTGAAAGACACCAACGCAATGCCGCCCACCGCGCAAGCAATGCCCGCCACAGTGCGCGGCGCGATGCGTTCATGCAAAAACACGCGCGACAGCAGCGCCACCACGGCCGGTATCGCCGCCATGATCACGCCGGCGGCCAAGGCAGAAGTGAGCGCCATGCCGTAGAGCATGCAAATCGAAAACAAGAAGTTGCCGAAGAAGGACTCCAGGAACAGCAGCTTGCGGTCGCGCGGGCTAAGCGCTTCTTCAAAGGGCGCGCGTTGCGTCCAGCTTGCCATGGCCAGCGCAGCAATCCCGAAGCGCATCCAAGCCAATAAGAACACCGGAAACACCGCCACCAACAGCTTCGACAAACCCACGTAGCCGCCCACCAAGGCCATCGCGGACGCGAGGCAGAGGTAAGCGAGCCAGGGGCGGTTTGGTGTGGTCATGGTGGGATTGGGAGGGAAGACTGGCCTTCCGCGCCGAGCGATTCAAATCAAGGCTGGCGAATCAAAGCTGGTGAACCAAAGCTGGCGTGTTGGATGTAAGCAAAGAACCCGACCCCCGTTCGCACTGAGGTGGCACTTCCGACTGCCCTGATGTATCGAAGGGAGGGTTCGTGCGGGACTCCCTTCGATACCTCAGGGCGGTCGGACAACCCGCCTCAATTCGAACGGGTATTTTTAGTGTGCGGGTTGTTGGGTCTGCGACCCTGAACCGAAGGCTTTGCAGCGAACCCTCAAATTCAAAACATCGCCCCATACCGCGCCATCTCCCAGCCGCTCACATGCCGTGCGTACTCCATCCATTCATCGCGTTTGAGTTGGCAGAACTGGTCGCACAGGGTGTCGCCCAAGGCGTCGGCGATGACCTCGTCGGCTTGCAGTGCGTCGATCGCCTCATTCAAACTTTGCGGCAGCACGCTGAAGCCGCGCAGGCGGATGTCGGTGAGTGATAGCTTGAACAAATCTTCGGTGCAAGGCGCGCTCAATTTGAGCTGGCGGTCGATGCCGTCTAAACCGGCCGCAATCATTGCGGCGGTGGCCAGGTAAGGGTTGGCTGATGCATCTGGCACGCGCCACTCAAACCGGCCACGCAGCGTGCGAACCAGCGCGGTGCGGTTGTTGGGGCCGTGGGCTATGTAGGCCGGTGCCCACGTGGTGCCTGAGATGGACTCGCCCACCGTCAAGCGCTTGTAGCTGTTGACGGTGGGCGCGGCCAAGGCGCACAGCGCAGCGGAGTGGTGCAGCACACCGGCAATGAAGTGATGGGCCAATGGCGACAGGTCGCCGTCGTCGCTGCCATCGTCGTCGAACACGCATTTCGCGCCCTTGGTCGAACCCGCTGAACTCGCGCCATCCCACATCGACACATGAAAGTGCATGCCACTGCCGGGTTGGTTGGCAAACGGCTTGGGCATCATCGAGAACACCATGCCGTGTTGCTCGGCCAACTCGTGCGCCGCCATCTTGAACAGCATCAAGTGATCAGCGCTGGTGAGGGCGTCGGCGTGATGAAAATTCAGCTCGTATTGGCCATGCGCGTCTTCGTGGTCGGCTTGAAAAACATCGAGGCCGCAGGCAGTCAAACCGTCGCCTAACTCTTTCAAAAATTCGCGTTGGCGCGGCAGACTTTTCAGGTCGTAAGACGGCTTGAGGAGTTGGTCGCGCGGGTCAACTGGCGCGTAGCCGTCAGCCGTTTTTCGCAGCAGAAAAAACTCGGGCTCGATGCCGGTGCGCAGCACCCAGCCGCGCTCGGCCAAGCGCGCAGTTTGGCGCTTCATCACTTGGCGCGGGCAGGCGCCGAACGGCTCACCTGCGACAAAGCCGTCGCACACCACCCTTGCGTAGCCGGGCATCCAAGGCAAAGCGCGCGCGCTGAGAACGTCACCACGACCGTAGTACTCAGACCGTGGCCCCGTGCGTGGCAAGCCCGTGCCCCAAATGGACGGGCCCGCAAAACCGACGCCGTCGCGCAGCAGCAAGTCGAGTTGGTTCAGCGGCACAAACTTGCCGCGCGCCACGCCGTGCAGGTCGGTGAATTGCGCGATCAGGGTGTGAACGCCCTGCGCTTTCAGGCTGTCTTGAAGCGCGCTCATGGCGTCAAGCGGTCAGCGCCGCTGCTTGCAAAGCGTCTTTCAGAATCACCATGGCTTCGTCGAAATGTGCCTGGGCAATCGTCAACGGAAACAGGAAGCGAATCACGTTGGCGTTGACACCGCAGGTCAACAAAATCAGGTTGCGTTTGAGTGCTTCGGCTTGCACGCGCTTGGTGACATTGGCGTCAGGAATGTCGGTGCCGGGTTGATTGAATTCAACCGCCACCATGGCACCCAAACCGCGTATGTCAAAGATGTGAGGCACGGCTGCGCGCTGTGTTTGCAGCACGGCTTTCAATTGATCGCCGAGCTGTTGGCCGCGTTCGGGCAGGCGCTCGTTGTGCATCACGTCGATCACCGCATGCGCTGCCGCTATCGCCATCGGGTTGCCTGCGTAGGTGCCGCCCAAACCTCCGGGTGCGGGCGCGTCCATGATGTCGGCGCGGCCCGTCACGGCCGACAGCGGCATGCCGGCCGCCAACGACTTGGCGCTGATCAAAATGTCGGGCAGCACGCCGTCAAAGTGCTCCATGGCAAACATTTTTCCGGTGCGGCCAAAGCCAGTTTGAACTTCGTCGGCAATCATGACGATGCCGTGCTCGTTGCACAAATCGCGCAGCCATTTCACGGCCGCCGCTTGGATCACGTTGAAGCCGCCTTCGCCTTGCACGGGCTCAAAAATGATGGCTGCCACGCGGCTGGGTTCGATGTCGGCCTTGAACAGGTGCTGCACCGCTTTCTTCACCTCATCCAAATTGGCGCAGTGGCAGGGGAAAGGCGCGTGATAAATCTCCGGCGGGAAGGGCCCGAAACCTGCCTTGTAGGGCTGCACCTTGCCCGTCATGGCCACGGCAAACATGCTGCGGCCGTGGAAGGCACCGCTGAAGGCAATCACGCCTGAGCGGCCGGTGTGGGCGCGGGCAATCTTCACGGCGTTTTCCACCGCCTCGGCACCGGTGCTGAACAGCGCGGTTTTCTTGGCATGTGTGCCCGGCGTCATGTCGTTGAGCTTTTCAGCCAGCGCGATGTAGCTCTCGTACGGCACGACTTGGTAGCAGGTGTGCGTGAAGCGCTCCAACTGCGCTTGCAATGCCGCAACAACTTTGGGGTGACGGTGGCCGGTGTTCATGACCGCGATGCCGCCAGCAAAATCAATGAAGCGGCGGCCTTCTACGTCCCACAGTTCGGCGTTGTCGGCGCGGTCAGCAAAGAAGCTGCCCATCACGCCAACACCGCGTGGCGTGGCAGCGGCTTTGCGGGCCATGAGTTGTTCGTTGGGTGAGTGGTTCATGGCGGTGTTTGCTTTTTCTCCCTCCCCCTTGACGGGGGAGGGTAGGGGAGGAGGTGAGAGCTTCGAACACTTGCGGTTTTTGGGGTGAGTTTTCACCTCTCCCCAACCCTCCCCGTCGAGGGGAGGGGGCCAAACTTCCTCCCCGTCGAGGGGAGGGAGTCAATCAATCCGCAACCAAGTCGTCTTCAACTCGGTGTATTTGTCAAACGCATGCAGCGACTTGTCGCGCCCGTTGCCGCTTTGTTTGAAGCCGCCGAAGGGCACGGTGATGTCGTCTTCGTCGTATTGGTTCACGTGCACTGTGCCTGCGCGCAGCGCGCGGGCCACTCGGTGGGCGCGGTTGATGTTGTGGCTCCACACGCTGGCTTGCAAACCGTAGCTGCTGTCGTTGGCCATGGCCACGGCTTCTTCTTCGGTTTTGAAACGGATGACGGACATCACGGGGCCAAAAATTTCTTCGCGGGCAATGCGCATTTGATTGGTCACGCCGTCAAACACGGTGGGCTCGACGTAATGGCCGCCGCTGTCCAGGCGCACTTGCTTGCCGCCCGCGGCCACGCGCGCGCCGTCTTCTGAACCGGCGGCGATGTAGCCCAACACCGTGCGCAGTTGCACCTCGTCGACGATGGCACCCATTTGCGCCGTGCCGCTGAGCGGATCACCGGGCGCGTACTTCGGGGTCTCGGCCGCGACGACTCGCACAAACTCGTCGGCAATGCTGTCGTGCACAAACACGCGCGAAGGCGCGTTGCAGCTTTCGCCCTGGTTGAAAAACATGCTGCCCGCCACGGTTTTGGCGGCGCGTGGGATGTCGTCAAAGTCGGGGAACACGATGAAGGCCGACTTGCCGCCCAGCTCGTTGTAGACACGCTTCAAGTTGCTGCGGCCCGCGTACCCCAACATCTTGCGTCCGACGCGTGTGCTGCCGGTGAAGCCTATGGCGTCAACATCCATGTGCAGCGCCAGCGCTTCACCGGCCTCGTGACCCAGGCCGGGCACCACGTTGAACACGCCTTCGGGCAAGCCTGCCTCTATCGCCAGCTCGGCCAAGCGCAAGGCGGTGAGTGGCGATTTTTCGCTGGGTTTTAGCACCACCGAATTGCCCGCCGCCAAGGCCGGGCCCAACTTCCAGGCGGCCATGATCATGGGGTAATTCCAAGGCACCACCGCGCCGATCACGCCCATGGGTTCGCGCGTGATCAACGCCAAAGCGTTGCGCGCGGTGGGCGCAATTTCATCGTAAATTTTGTCGACGGCTTCGGCGTACCAAGCAATGCAGCGCGCTGCGGCTTGCACATCCACGCCCAAGCTGTATTGCACTGGTTTGCCCATGTCCAGGGATTCCAGCAAGGCCAATTCGTCTTTCGCGGCCAAGATTTTTTCCGCAAAGCGCTGCAAGATTTTTTTGCGCACTGCCGGCGGTTTGTGCGCCCAGCGGCCGTCGTCAAACGCCTTGCGGCTGGACGCCACGGCGGCGTTGATGTCGGCCGTTTGTCCGCGTGCCACTTGCGTCAAGGTGCGGCCGTCTATGGGCGAGACGCAGGCAAATGTTTCCCCGCCCACAGCGGCCACGCGCTGGCCGCCAATGAAAGCGCGGCCGTCAATCTGAATGGCGGCCGCGCGTGCGTGCCAATCAACGCTCGGCGCGTTCATCTTTAGAACGACACCATGACTGAGGTGCCAAACAATTGGTTGGACTTGCGGTAGGTGCCGTCGCCTATGTCCAAGAACACCGGCTGCGACGCGCGGTCCAGGCGCAGCTCGGCTTTCAAAGTGGTGTTGGGGTTGAGCGCGTAGCTCACGCCGGCGGTCAACGCGGTGCGATTTGCTCCCAACTCCGGGTCGCCTGTAGCTGCAACGTCGGGGCCAATGCCGTTGCGCCCGTCGGCACTGCTGTAGCCCAACAAACCGCCGCCGTTCTTTTTGTTGTTGATGAAGTCGGCCCGCACGATGCCTTCCAGGCGCGGTGTGAATTTGTAGGCGGCCAAGGCCGATGCGCCCCACCATTTGGCGTCACGCAATTCGCCGGTGACGGGATCGGCCGTGACGCTGGCCGACTTCTGGCCACCCACACTGAATTGGCCTTGCACCGTCCAATCGCCACGGATGAAATAACCGTCCACTTCGAACAAATTGACCGCAGTGTCTTTGGTGCTGAATGGCTGCAAGGTGATCAGGTTGCCTGCTGCGTCGGCCGCGCGCAAATTGGTGGCCTTGCCGTGCACGCCTGCGAAGCCGAAGCCTTGGTACTCACCGCGCGAATAGTCAACGCGGTAGGCGACAACGGGCGTCTTCTCACCGGCCTGGCGTTTGCTGGCATTCAAGTTGGCGAGGATGATTTTGCTGGTCCATTTGCCGCTGCTCAAGTCCAAGCCGGCACCGGTGTAGGCCACAGGCAAAGTGAAGTCAAACAGCAAGTTGTGGGTGATGAGTTTGTTTTGCGTTGAAGGCAGGTACTCGTAGCCCGACCAGTCAGGAATCTGGCCCGCGATCAATCGCGTTTGCAAGTCGCCCAAGGGAACCGACACGCTGGCTTCGTGGACGATGGAGTTGCCGTCAAACGACGCACCCGCGCCGCGGTTGGGCATGAGCGTCAAGCGCCATTTCGTGCCGCCGTCCATCTCTTTTTGCAGGTCCAAACTGGCCGAGCCAAAGTAAGAGTTGTCGAAGTTGTAGCCGTCGGTTTCGACTTTGTTCAAAAACTGAAAACCTGCTCGCTTTTGGCGCTTGTTGTAGACGTAGGTCGGATCGACGTAGCCGCTGAATTTCAAGCCGCGCAGGCCTGATGCCTCGCGTGCGTCTTCGGTGGCCTCAGCCTTCAGCGAAATGCGGTTGAACTCTGCCGCTTGCTCGGGTGTCATGCCCCACTGCGCACCGGAAGCTGCACCAGAAGCTGCACCCGCGGGTTTCGCGTTTTGTGCGGTGCCCAGTTTTTGCTCCAGCTCGGTCACTTTGGCGCGCAAGGCGCGCAGTTCGGTCAACACATCGGCGTTGGATTGTGCGAACGCAGCTGTGGGGAACGCGGCCGCAACGGCGAGCGTGAGGGTGGTGAATTTCCAAACTTTCATGATTGACTCCTGTGTGTTTTGTGTCTGCTGTGCGTTCGAATTTTTTTGTTGGCTCTGCTTGAACTTCAAGCGCGGGCCGCGTCGGCCATCTCACGCGAGCGTTTGCGCTCGGTGTGGGCGATCCAATAACTGGCGGCAATCACGCCCACCGACACCACCGCGATGATGACGGTGGCCACGGCATTGATGCTGGGGCTCATGCCCAAACGGGCCCTTGAAAAAATGACCAAAGGCATGGTGGTGGAACCCGGCCCTGACAGGAACGCCGACAGCACCACGTCGTCCAGCGACAAGGTGAAAGTGAGCAGCCAAGCAGACACCAGCGCTTGAGAAATGAGCGGCAAGATGATGAGTGTGAACACCTGAAACGGCTTGGCACCCAAGTCACTGGCAGCTTCTTCCAGCGAAGGGTGCATGTCTTGCAAGCGCGCTTGAATCACTACGGTGGCGTAAGCCATGCCCAACAGCAAGTGACCGAGCCAAATGGTCAGCGCACCCCGTTCGGGAAAGCCCAACCAGCGCTGCATCGACACCAACATCAGCAGCAGCGACAAACCAATGATGACCTCGGGCATGACCAGCGGCGCATTCACCATGCCGCTGAACAAAGTGCGGCCCCTGAAGCGGCCAAACTTCACGAGCGAAAACGCTGCCAGCATGCCCAGCACCACCGAACCGCAAGCCGTGAAAAACGCAATTTCCAGCGACAACCACAAGCCTGAAATCATCTCGCGGTCATTTGCCAAGCTGCCGTACCACTTGGTCGTGAAGCCACCCCATTTGGTGGGCAACGGCGAGTCGTTGAAGGAGTAGACGATCAACGCAATGATGGGCAAGTACAAAAACAAGTAGCCACCCGCCAACCAGCCTTTGCCGAAGAGTTTGGGGAATCTGGATGCGGCGTTCATCGGCGCACCTCATTGGCCTGGGCTTGGTATTTGTTGAAAATTGCCAACGGCACCAAGATGAGCAGCACCATGACCACGGCCACGCTCGACGCCATCGGCCAGTCGTTGTTGCTGAAAAACTCATCCCACAACACGCGGCCAATCATCAAGGTTTGCGGGCCACCCAACAGCTCAGGAATCACGAACTCGCCGATGCAGGGAATGAACACCAGCATCGAGCCCGCGATGATGCCGGCCTTGGACAAGGGCACGGTAATTTTCCAAAACGCCAGCCACGGCGCGCAGCCCAAGTCGGCCGCCGCTTCCAGCAAGCGCAAATCCATTTTTGCCAAGTTGGCGTACAGCGGCAAGATCATGAAGGGCAGGTAGGTGTAGACCATGCCTATGATCAAAGAGAAGGGCGTGTTCATGAACTTGCCTTCGGCGGCGATGAGCCCGGCAAACATCAAGAGGTGGTCTGCACCCACAGCGATCAACACGTTGGACACCCAACCGCCGTCGCTCAGCAGCCCTTTCCATGCGTACACGCGCAGCAAAAACGAAGTCCAAAACGGCAGCATCACCAGCATCAGCAAAATGGGTTGCGTGGCGGGCTTGGCGCATGCCATGAAGTAGGCAAACGGGTAGCCGATGCACAGGCACAGCACGGTCGTGACAGCCGCGTACATCAGGCTATTGAGGTAAGTTTTGAAGTAAAGCGCGTCTTGCGCAATGAAGAGATAGTTGCTGAGCTTGAGCCTGAGTTGCAAGCTGCCGTCAACGTAGCTGAGCAGGTCTTTGAAGGTGACGGTTTCCATCTCGGCCACGCTGATGCGCAGCACGATGAAAAACGGCAGCAGGAAAAATATCAGCAGCCAAAAGTAGGGAATGCCGACCACTGCTTTGTTGCCGGTCAAACCGGCAAGCCAAGCGCGCATGCGAACGCGTTCCAGGCGGCGCACGCCTTTTTCGCCCTGGAAGGACTGCTGGCGCGAGCTTGTACTGGTGTTCATGCCGTCAAAACCACCTGGGCCGATGGTGACCAGCTGGCCCAAGCGGTGTCGTTCCACGTGATCGGGTTGTCGCGGTGACGCTCGGTGTTGCTTTCACTGACGCGCAGCATTTGTCCGCTGGCCAACTTCAAGTGATACACGGTGAAGCTGCCGAAGTAAGACATGTCTTTCACCGTGCCGCGCACTTGGTTGTGGCCTGCGTCCCACGCTGGGTTGTCGCCATCGCTGTCCTGAGGGCGCTCGCGCGTGAGGCGCAATTTTTCAGGCCGCAGGGCCACCGACACACTCATGCCTTCCACACCCGTGATGCCGTGGCCCACGTAATGCGTGCAGTCGGCGCAGGTGATGATGACGTGGTCGGGGAAGTCGGTGGTCAGGCTGCCGTCCATCAAGTTGACGTTGCCGATGAAGTCAGCCACGTAGCGCGTGGCCGGTGTTTCGTAAATCTCGCTCGGCGCGCCCACTTGCATGATGCGGCCCTCGCTCATCACCGCAATGCGCGTGGCCATGGTCATGGCCTCTTCTTGGTCGTGAGTGACCATCACGCAGGTCACGCCGACTTGCTCAATGATGTTGACCAGCTCAATCTGCGTTTCTTCGCGCAGCTTTTTGTCCAGCGCGCCAAGGGGTTCATCCAGCAACAGAAGTTGCGGTTGCTTGGCCAAGCTGCGGGCCAGGGCCACGCGCTGCTGTTGGCCGCCTGACAACTGATGCGGTTTGCGCTTGCCGAATTTGCCCAACTGCACCAGCTTGAGCATGGCCTCGACCTTTTCGGCTACTTTGTCTTTGGGCAGGCCATCACGGCGCAAACCAAAGGCAATGTTGTCCCACACCGTGAGGTGAGGAAACAGCGCGTAGCTCTGAAACATCATGTTGATGGGCCGCTGGTAGGGCGCCATCCGGGCGAGGTCCTGGCCGTTCAAAACGATGCGGCCCGAGGTGGGTTCTTCAAACCCCGCCAGCATGCGCAGCAACGTGGTTTTGCCGCAGCCCGAAGCGCCCAGCAGCGCAAAAATTTCACCACGCGCGATGTCCACGCTGACGTGGTTGACCGCCACCGCGCCGCCGCCAAAGTCTTTGACGACGTCGTCGATTTGCAGGTAGGCGGCGGGTGCTGGCATGGGCGTCGCAGTGGTCATGTGGCGCTGACGGGCTTTACAAACCAGTTTTGAACGAGGTGTAAAGCCGCGTCATGGTGCGGCGTATGTCGTTGTTGATGGCGTCGGGCATGGCCATGTTTTTCATTTCGACTTCGTTGGGAAACACGGTGGGGTTGTTGGCCACTTCGGGCTTGATGAATTTGCGCGATTCTTTGTTGGGGTTGGCGTAGAACACCTTGTTGGTGATGCTTGCATGCACCTCGGGCTTCAAGATGTAGTTGATGAATTTGTGCGCGTTGGTGGGGTGCGGCGCGTCGGCCGGAATCACCATCACGTCCATGAACACGATGCCGCCAGTTTTCGGTATCAGCACTTCAATTTTCTGCCCCGTCTTGCCGTCGATGGCACGTTGCCGGGCAATGTTGATGTCGCCCGACCAGCCCAGCGCCACGCAGATGGAGCCATTGGCCATGTCATTGATGTAGCCCGACGAGCTGAACAGCGTGACATGAGGGCGTATGTTTTTCAGCAGCGGCCCAACGCCCGCGTAGTCGGCCTGGTTGCGGCTGTAGGCCGGCTTGCCGAGGTAATGCAGCGCGGCCGGAACAATCTCGGTGGCGGAGTCTAGGAAGCTCACGCCGCGGCCTTTGAGCTTGCTGATGTATTCGGGCTTGAACACCAAGTCCCACACGTTGTCTGGCATGGGCGTGCTGCCCAAAGCCGCTTTCACTTTGTCAACGTTCACGCCAACGGCGGTGTAGCCCCACAGCCAATCGACCATGTACTGATTGCCCGGGTCGAGCTTGGCCAAGTTGGCTTGAAATTCGGGGTCGAGGTTTTTCAGATTGGGGATTTGCGCTTTGTCCAGCTTGCGCAACAGGCCTGCGTCGGCCTGCACCTTGGCCCAGTAAGACGAAGGCACCACGATGTCGTAACCCGTTTTTCCCGCCACCAATTTGGCGTGCACGATTTCGTTGTTGTCAAAGTTGTCGTACCGAACCTTGATGCCGGTTTCTTTCTCAAAATTTCTGATCGTGTCTTCGGCGATGTAGTCCGACCAGTTGTAGACGTTGAGAACTTTTTCCTCCTCTTGCGCCGCAGCTGGCGCGCTCACGAAGAGGCTTGCGCAGGCCAATGCCAGCGCCGACCACGTCGATTTAAAGAGGAAAGGTGAGCAGATTTGTTTCATGTCAAAGCTCCAATCGATCAATGAGTTCAATGAGTACAGGGAAGATTCTTGGGCAATAACTCTGAGTCAGTCTAGCCAGCGCGGCAACGTGTTTGGCTACATGCAAACCCCGTGCCGAATCACAACCAGCCGCGTTGTTTGGCATCGCGCAGCGTGTTGTCTAAGCACAATGTGAT
>JANYJJ010000133.1 GCA_025358485.1 Burkholderiales bacterium
GGATGGTCCTCCGCCGCGACGATCTCCAGCGACATTTGATCATGGGCTTCAAACCAGCGCCGGACTTCCGAACATGGTCCGCAGCTTTCCGCAATATACAAACGAGGATCCACGAAGAAATTCCCGGTCGCACAGAGCCTGTCGAAGTGCCGTGTGCAATACAAGCAACGCCCCGTTCGACCTGAGGTATCGAAGGCCACGTTCCCTGCCGTGCAAGCAATCCTTCGATACCTCAGGACGAACGGATTTCGGCGGCGTCGCAAGTGACCCTTACTTCGACAGACTCAGGATGATCCGAAATACAGGCGCAGGGCGAACAGGTTTTACGCTTCTGAAAATCCGTCAACCTCGATCTCTGTAACCAGACTCTCTGAAACTAGATTCCCTGAAACCAGATTCTCTGAAACTGACAACCCGATATCCCGAAAGCCCACCATGTCCCAAGCCTTCATCGTCGACGCCCAACGCACCCCCTTCGGCCGCTACGGCGGCGCGCTGTCCAGCATTCGCACTGACGACCTTGGCGCACTCCCGCTCAAGGCCCTGATGTCGCGCCACCCCAACCTCGACTGGCAATCCGTCAGCGACGTCATTTACGGCTGCGCCAACCAGGCCGGCGAAGACAACCGCAACGTCGCGCACATGTCCAGTTTGCTGGCGGGCCTGCCTATTGAGCTGCCCGGTGCCACCATCAACCGCCTGTGCGGCTCAGGCATGGACGCCGTGGGCACGGCAGCCCGTGCCATCAAAAGCGGCGAGGCGCAATTGATGCTGGCCGGTGGTGTGGAGAGCATGAGCCGCGCGCCATTTGTCATGCCTAAATCGGAAACCGCATTTGGCCGCAATAACGCGGTGTATGACACCACCATAGGCTGGCGCTTCGTCAACAAGCGCATGAAAGAGTTGTACGGCGTGGACTCCATGCCCGAGACAGCCGAGAACGTCGCCACCGATTTCAAAATCGAACGCGCCGCGCAAGACCGCATGGCGCTGGCATCGCAACTCAAGGCAGTTGCCGCGCAAAAAAGTGGCTTCTTCGACGCCGAGATTTGCGCCGTCCACGTGACGCAAAAAAAGGGCGACGCGGTGGTCGTGAGCCAAGACGAACACCCGCGCGAAACCAGCCTTGAGGCCTTGGCAAAACTCAAAGGCGTGGTGCGACCTGACGGCAGCGTCACCGCTGGCAATGCGTCGGGCGTGAACGACGGTGCCTGCGCCTTGTTGCTGTGCAGCGAGAACGCCACGCGCACTCACGGCTTGAACCCGCGCGCCCGCGTGGTCGGCATGGCCACCGCAGGCGTGGCCCCGCGCATCATGGGGTTCGGTCCGGCACCGGCCGTGCGAAAAGTGTTGGCCCTGACTGGTTTGACGCTGGCGCAAATGGATGTGATCGAACTCAACGAAGCCTTCGCCGCACAAGGCCTCGCCGTGCTGCGCGACCTCGGCCTCCAAGACGACGACCCGCGCGTCAACCCCAACGGTGGTGCCATTGCGCTGGGCCACCCCTTGGGTGCCAGCGGTGCCCGCTTGGTGATGACGGCCGTGAACCAACTGCACAAGTCAGGCGGCCGTTACGGCTTGTGCACCATGTGCATCGGCGTGGGGCAGGGGATTGCGATGGTGTTGGAGCGGGTGTAAACACTGGGCACCCACTTGCTCAACCAATTGCTACAGGAGGCACCGTGATCATGCTCAAAACTGGTGTGATTTGCGCCGTTGTTTTCCTCATCGCGCTGCTCGGTTTTGCCGCCACCCGGCCCGACAGTTTTCGCTTGCAGCGAAGTGTGGTGATCAACGCGCCGCCCGACAAAGTCTTCGCCCTCATCACCGACTTCAAGCAGTGGCCGACGTGGTCACCGTGGGAAAAGTTGGACCCCAACATGGCCCGAACATTCAGCGGCACCGAACGCGGCGTGGGCACCGTCTACACCTGGGACAGTCCGAGCAAAGCAGGCAGCGGCCGGATGGAAATCAAGCAAGCGGTCCAGCCCAGCGAGGTGGTGATTCAACTCAACTTCATCAAACCCTTTGTGTCCCAAAACACCGCCGAATTCACGCTGCAAGCACAGGCCAGCACGAATGCCACCCAAGTTACTTGGGCCATGCACGGCCCCAACCCGTACATGGCCAAACTGATGCAAGTTTTCATCAGCATGGACACCATGGTGGGCAAAGACTTTGAAGAGGGACTGACGAATTTGAAGCGGCTGGCGGAGACGAAAGGGTGAGAAGGTTGACGAAAATCGTGTGCTGGTTCGCCCGCTTTTACGTTCGTGCATCAAGCTAAGTTATTGATTTTGAACAAGAATTGCCAATGTGTTGATTTAGTGATATAAAAACACTACTAATTCGACAAATTAAGCGTCCGGCTTCTTTATCAATGGCGACTCAAAAGTCTTTGGCCATCCCTGCGCCCGCGATCCGTGCCTATTTGGCGGAGCTGAATCCGTGGTGGGTGGCTGGCGGCGCGATCGACCCTGACCTGCGTGCTTGGCCTCGCAGGGCTTACTTCCCCAGTTTTTTGCGTTTGGTGCGCGAGCCAGATGTTCGGCGCGCCGTTGTCGTGATCGGGCCGCGTCGCGTCGGCAAGACTGTCATGCTGATGCAAGCCATTCAAAGTCTTTTGGACGCTGGCGTCACAGGCACCAGCGTTTTGTACGCCCAACTTGATGTGCCGATGTTTGCAGGTGAATCGCTTGCCAGCCTGTTGAAGCTGTTCGTTGAAACGCACGATCATCGGCCTGATCGGCCGCTCTGGATTTTTTTCGACGAGATTCAGTACCTCAAAGACTGGGAGACCCACCTCAAAGTCTTGGTGGACCAGCACAAGTCGGTGCGTTTCGTTGCAACGGGTTCGGCTGCGGCTGCGCTGCAAATGAAAAGTCGCGAATCGGGCGCAGGCCGCTTCACCGATTTTGTCTTGCCCCCGCTCACGTTTGCCGAGTACCTCGATTTCTGCGAGCGGTCGGATTTGGTACAAGAAGTTCCTGGCAGCGCAGAAGGTGGACGTGCTGAATTCCGGTCACCCCACATTGACCGCCTCAACGCCGAGTTCGTCAATTACCTGAACTACGGCGGCTTTCCCGAGGCGGTGATGAGCAAGGCCGTTCGCGAAGATCCGCGTCGCTATTTGCGGCAAGACATTGTGGACAAAGTGCTGCAAAAAGATTTGCCCAGCCTGTTCGGTATCAGCAACACCCAAGAGCTGAACCGATTCTTCAATGTGCTGGCCTTCAACACCGGCAATGAGGTCAGCCCCAAGGCCTTGTGTGATTCCACGGGCTTGGATCACCAGCGACTTGCCGAGTACATGGAGTACCTGGAAGCGGCGTACTTGGTGAAGCGGGTCTACCGAATCGACAGCACAGCGCGGCGGCTCAAGCGCGTGACCACTTACAAGGTTTACTTGACGAATCCTTCCATGCGAGCCGCACTCTTTGCGCGTGTGCGTGGCGACGACGAAGCCATGGGGCGCTTGGCCGAAACTGCCATATGGAGCCAGTGGCTGCACAGCACCAGCACCGTTCAACAGCTTCACTACGCGCGTTGGAAAGAAGGGCGCACCGACCTTGAGGTCGATTTGGTGGGCATCAACCCAAGTACCCAAAAACCCTGGTTTGCAGTTGAAATCAAGTGGTCTGACCGGCCGTACTCTGACTGGAGCGAGCTGCGAGGCATTCGCGAGCTGGCAGCCAAAAACAAGCTGGCCCGCCCGCCGGTGGTAACCACCAAAACGGTCTCCGGCATCGTCGATATTGAAGGCCAACCGTTTCAGTTCACGCCGTGCAGCCTGCACTGCTACACCGTCGCTCGCAATCTGCTGGCGCAAACCTGATTGACCTTCAGCCGAACAACAATGAATTCCAAACTTCATGCCCACGCTTGACTGGCTGAACCGTGCCGCAGCTTTCACCACCGCTGATGGTGTGCCTTATCGGCTGTTGGATTCAGTGTCCGCGCATGGTGAGCCGGGTGCAGACAACCTGCTGATTCAAGGCGACAACCTAGAGGCCTTGAAGGCGTTACTGCCGTTTTATCGCGGGCAAGTGAAATGCATCTTCATTGACCCGCCCTACAACACCAAAAGCGCGTTCGAGCACTACGACGACAACCTCGCGCATTCGCAGTGGCTCAGCCTGATGCTGCCGCGCTTGCAACTGCTGCGCGAGTTGCTGCGCGAAGACGGCTCCATCTGGGTGACGATCGATGACAACGAAGGGCACTACCTGAAGGTGCTGATGGACGAGGTGTTTGGGAGGCGGAATTTTGTTGCGAATGTGGTTTGGCAGAAGAAGTACACGATCGCAAATGACGCGAAATGGATGTCTGAGAATCACGATCATTTGCTCGTTTATGCGCGAACAAAGCTGACGTGGCGCCCATATCGCCTGGGGCGAACTGAGGCGATGAACGAGCGCTATCGCAATCCGGACGCACATCCAAAAGGCCCGTGGAAGGCTACGCCACTGTATGCAAAACGTATTGGCAGCGAGCGCGAGCAATCCTTTTCCTTTCGCTTTAAAAACGGAGTTGTTTGGACCCCGCCGCGTGGAAACTCCCCCCGGTTCCCTTCTTCTGCCCTGAAGGAAATGGATGAAGGGAATGAGATTTGGTTCGGCGTTGACGGAACGGCAGATCCCACGAGAAAGACGTTTTTGGCGGAACTCAGCGCGGCAGGGCCGCCGACCGCCACGATGTGGTCGCATTCAGAGGCAGGCAACAATCACGAAGCGCGTGAAGAAGTGAAGGCGTTCGATGAGGCAGATGCGTTTACAACCCCGAAACCTGAGAAGTTGCTGTTTCGTGTCGTCGAACTCGCCACACAACCAGGCGAGCTGATCCTCGACTCCTTCCTAGGCTCAGGCACCACCGCCGCTGTTGCTCACAAAATGAATCGCCGCTGGATCGGCATCGAGATGGGTGAGCACGCTGCCACTCACTGCTTGCCGCGTTTGCAAAAGGTGGTGGCAGGTGAGCAAGGCGGCATCAGCAAGGCGGTGAATTGGCAAGGCGGTGGTGGCTTTCGTTTCATGCGCTTGGGTGAGACGGTGTTTGACGCGCAAGGCCATATCAACCCCAAGGTGCGCTTTGCTGCTTTGGCCGCATTCGTGTGGCAACAAGAAACTCATACGGCCTACCGCGCGGCTGAAAGTGGAGCACAAATGGGCTCCCCTTTGTTGGGTGTGCAGCAAGCCGTGAATGAAGGCGGGTCGGCCACGGCTTACTACCTGCTCTACAACGGTATCTTGGGTGACCGGCGCCCCGAGAGTGGCAACGTGTTGACCTTGGCGGTATTGCAAGCTTTGAAGGCCACTTGCTGGCACGTCGGGGCGAAGGTGATTTATGGTGAAGCTTGTCGGCTGGGGCCCGCACGTCTGCTTGCCGAAGGTTTGGTGTTTCGGCAGATTCCTTACGAGTTGCGCGCGAGGTGATGGGCATGACGGCCGCAGAACTGCAAGCTTGGTTGCTGAAAAACTTCCCGCGCGAAAACGAGCGTCATGAGTGGAAGGCGTGGGCCAGCCTGAAGCACAACGTGTCGGGCAAAAGCGAGGAAGACCTGCTGTCCTATGTTTCGGCGTTTGCGAACATGGAGGGAGGCTGCGTGGTGATTGGCGCGCAAGACACAACTTTGTCGCCCGTGGGCATTCGTGATGTGGCCGACTACTCGCCTGAAAACTTGCCGCACCGGTTGTTGGGGAACTGCGTTAATTTGCCCTCGCTTGGATTGTTGGTGGACGAGCACATCGCCAGCGACACCCAGGCCAAGGTCTGGGTGGTGCATGTGCCGCGACATGCGCCTCGGCTGCCTGTCTACGCGCACCACAAAGCTTGGCAGCGTGATGGCGACACCCTGACGGAGCTTCGCGATGACCGCAAGCAAGCAATCTTGGGCGAGTTGCTGGCCGCAGAGGATTGGAGCGCCGTCGTGGTGCCAGCGGCGATTGTCGAAGACCTAGACCGCGAGGCGCTCGCATTGGCGCGCTCCAATTTCACCAACAAGATGCAGCGTGAGCGATGGGCACCCGAGATTTCGAGTTGGAGTGACCTTAGGTTTTTAGACAAAGTCGGCTTGGCCACCAATGGCGCCATCACCCGTGCGGCATTGCTGCTGTTGGGGGACTCGCTGCGTGCGCAACACCTGTTGCAGCACCCGGCTGAAATCAGCTGGAAGGTGCCAGATGAGCGGGTGATTGAGCACTTCGCGCCGCCGTTTTTGCTCACGACCACAAAGGTTTTGCAGCGCATTCGCAATCCCAGCATCAAGCTCTTTCCCGCTTCTCAGCTGATTGCCACCGAGCTTCCTCGTTACGACGTGCGCGTCGTGCTGGAGGCTTTGCACAACTGCATCGCGCACCAGGATTACGCGCGTGGCGCGCGCATTGTTTTGGAAGAAGTTGGCAGCCAGTTGAAGTTCATTAACGCAGGCAGTTTTGTCGATGGCAAACCTGTGGACTATGTGGACGGCGGCCGCACGCCAGTCACTTACCGCAACCGCTGGCTCGCGTCTGCAATGAGCAATGTCGGCATGATCGACAAAGCCGGTTTCGGCATCAAAGACATGTTTAGCAAACAACGCGAGCGATTTTTGCCGCTGCCCGATTACGAAGACTTGCCGTTGAACGAGACGATTTTCAAGGTTTATGGGCAAGCGATAGACGAGAACTACAGCCGCTTGCTGATGGAGCGTGGCGACATGTCAACGGAACAGGTGGTGTGGCTCGACCGGGTGCAAAAGAAGCTTCCGATTGGCTCTGTTGAGGCGGCCAAGCTGAGGCGGGCTGGATTGATTGACGGGCGCAAGCCGAATCTGTTTGTGTCTTTGAACGTGGCCAACATGACCGACAGACGTGCCGAATACACCCGAACGCGGGGCTTGAGCGATTTGCATTTCAAACAATTGGTTGTCCAGCATTTGAAGAACTTTAAAGAGGCCACGGGCACCGAACTTCGCAAGGTGATCTTTGACAAGTTGCCCGATGTGCTCACGCCGCAACAGCGGCAAAACAAGGCCACCAATTTGCTGAGTGCTATCAGGATGAAAGGTGTGGACGGGTTCATCATCGTCGCCGCGCGCCGTGAAAAAGGCCAGCACTTTTGGCGACTTGAAAAGAAGGCCAAAGGCGATTCGTAGCGGTTTTAAATGTGTTTTATTTTTTCGATTTAAAACACGCTTTGCAAAAGCGGAAAATTAAAAACCTCTTTGAATCAACAACTTAAGTTGCTTTTAAAGTTGCTTTGAATAGCTGGTTTGAATGCGTTTTTAAAAAGACCACGTTGCATTTCGTTGTTTGAACTGCGTCTGCTGCAATTCGCCGATTGCGTTGGGTTGATTGAATTGCGAACACGTACAGACCGTTCTTTTGATCAAGTGTGCGTTTGCCAGCTGAGTTTTCATGCCGATCTTTTCACTTAAGACCTATCAATCGCAAGCTCTCGACAGCTTGCACCATTTCCTGACTGAAGCGCGCAGCAGTGAAACTTTGCAGCCCGCATGGGCGGCAGAGATGGGCAGGCAAGCGCAATCGGCTGCGGTTCAAGCGCTGCCCTATCGGACGGATCCATTTGGCGATGTGCCTTGCGTGTGCCTGCGCATTCCCACGGGCGGCGGCAAAACACTGCTGGCGGCGCATGCCATTCCACTGATGGCGCGTGTTTGGCGCGACGCCGACTTTCCTGTGGCGCTGTGGTTGGTGCCATCGACCACGATTCGCGACCAAACTTTGAGGGCCTTGCAAACCAGTGAGCATCCTTACCGCGCCGCGCTGGAGGCTGAGTACGGGCAAGCGCTGTCTGTCCTCGACCTGGACGCAGCTCCCACTTTGGCACCCCAAGACTTCGGGCGCCGCGCGATCGTGCTGGTCGCAACGATGCAAAGCTTTCGCGTCAAGCAAACGCAAGGCCGCAACGTGTATGCCTTCAGCGAAGAGTTTGACGCGCATTTCAAGCACTTTGAAGCGCAGATCGCTGCCAGTCAATCGGGCGTGCTGGAGCGGGTGACCCAGGCCGACCTTGACGAAGCCGATCAAAGCTTTTTGCGGCCGTCAGATTTGGGGCGCGTTAAGCATTCGCTGGCCAATTTGTTGGCGCTGGCAAGCCCAATCATTGTGGTGGACGAGGCGCACAACGCGAAGACCGACACCACCTTCGCCACGCTCAAAAGAGTCGCGCCTTGTGCGATTTTGGAGTTGACGGCCACGCCCGTGCCCAAGCGCACCAATGTGCTTTACAGCGTGACGGCGCGCGAGTTGGAAGCCGAGGACATGATCAAGTTGCCGATCATGTTGGCCGAACATACGCAGTGGGAAGACGCCGTGCGTGATGCCGTGCTGCGCCGCAAGCAGCTTGAGGGAGAAGCGCTGCACGAAGAGGCGAATTCCGGCAGTCAGAACGAAGCAAAGCGCAGCGGCTACTTGCGACCGTTGGTGCTGTTCCAGGCGCACGACAAAAATGGTGCAGCGCCTCCCGAGGTGTTGCGCCAACATTTGATTAATCAACAGCACATTCCTGCCAACGAGATCGTCATTGCTACCGGCGACCAACGCGGGCTGGACGGTCTAGATCTGTTCGACCGCAATTGCCCCGTGCGTTTTGTGATCACTGTTGAGGCATTGAAGGAGGGTTGGGATTGCTCATTTGCTTACGTGCTGTGCTCGCTGCAAAACGTGCGTTCCAGCAAAGATGTTGAGCAACTGTTGGGACGCGTGCTGCGCATGCCGTATGCGCGTAAACGCATCAGCCCAGCGCTGAACCGCGCCTATGCGCATGTAGTGGCGCGAAGCTTTTCCGAGGCCGCATCTGCGTTGGCCGACCGCATGGTGGCGGGCATGGGCTTCGAAACACTGGATGCTGCTCAGGTACTGCTACCTGACTCAGGCTTTCATGCCGACTTGTTCGGCGAGTCGGGTGCCGCAGCATTCCCAGCGAAAGAACTTGAGTTGCAGATTGATTTGCCCTCCAGTGCCGCGCTCACGTTGGCTGGGCAGCCGGACATCAGGATCGCAGCTTTGTCCGCGCCAGTGACTGCGGATGCCGCAGATGGTGAGGCACCGATGCTTGATGTTGAGCCGCAATCTCGCGTCACTCTCACCGGTGAAGTGAGTGAAGCTTTGGCGGCACAAGTATTGGCTGCGACCCCAACCGCTGAACGACCTCGCGTTTTAAAGCTGCTGGAGGCACACCAAGCTCGCGTGCAATCGCAGCGTTCGCCATCCCAGCGCGGCATTCCATTTGCGCCGTTGCCCCGCTTGTGCGTTCAATGGCAAGGTGAATTGCAATTGCTTGAGCGCGAAACCTTGGCGGAGTTGGTCGAATTTGACCTGTTGCGCGTTGATCCGCGACCCGAGCTGCCCGGTTTCGCGCTGGTTGAACAAAGCGACATGTTCGAGATTTTCTTGAACAAGTCGCGCGTGGAATGGCGGCGCTCGAATGAAGCGGGCCAACTCACTTTGGACAGCGTTCCTTCACAAGCTAACGAGCATGAGCTTCTGACCTGGTTGACCCAAGCCACGCGGCGTGCCAGCCTCACGCCGTCTGAGCATCGCGCCTGGTTGGGGAACTTGTTGTCGCATTTGCAAGGCGACAAGGGATTGAGCTTGACTGGCTTGGTTCGAGCGCGCCACACCCTGGCACAGACCATCATGCGCAGGCTTGACGCGTTGGAAGCGGCTTCGCTAAAGCGAGGTTTTGATCAGCTTGTGTTGCCCGGTTTGACGGGGCGCATGTCAGCAGGCCGTGCCGCCGCAGACGATGCGACGGTGGCCACTTCGGACAAGTGGCGTTTTCGTTATGTGGCGGGACAGTACCCAGCGCGAAACGTTTACACCGGACGTCAACGTTTTAACAAGCACTGGTTCCGCGACATTCACGCTTTGAAAGCGCAAGGCGAAGAATTTGAGTGCGCGCAAATGTTGGATCGGCATGCGCAGATCAAACATTGGGTCAGAAATATTGAACGCCAGCCGCAGTTCAGTTTTTGGTTGCCTACAGCCACCGATTATTTTTATCCCGACTTCGTGGCGGAGCTGATCGACGGGCGGTTGTTGGTGGTGGAGTACAAGGGCGACGCCTATGCCACCAACGATGACTCTCGTGAAAAAAACGCGGTGGGGCGCGCTTGGGCGGGTGCCAGTTCTGGTACTGCCATGTTCACGTTCATTGAAAAGAAAGTAGGCGGGCTGGACATGACTCAACAACTCAACAGCGCAATTGCCCTGGGCTGACCGGCCATGAATGTGGCCGCCACTGAGGTAGTCCAACTCGGCCAAGCCGACTACGCCCCCACCCTGGCCGCCATGCGCGCCTTTTCTGAGGCGCGCACGCCTGAAACGCCTGACCAAATCTGGCTGTGCCAACACCCGCCGGTCTACACCCAAGGCTTGAGCGGCAAGGCTGAGCATGTGTTGGACGCGCGCGGCATTGCGGTGGTGCAAACCAACCGAGGCGGGCAGGTGACTTATCACGGGCCGGGGCAGGTGGTGGCTTATCCGCTGATCGACTTGAAGCGGTTGAACATTTATGTCAAGGAATACGTTTATCGGGTGGAGCAGGCTGTCATCAAAACGCTGGCGCACTTTGGCATCACCGGGCACCGCGTGACGGGTGCGCCCGGAATTTATGTGCGTTTGGACGATCCGTTCGGGCATGCGGCGTTGGACGCGAACCGGCTTCACTTGTTTGAGGGCTTGGGAAAAATTGCCGCCCTTGGCATCAAGGTGACGCGCCACTGCACTTATCACGGCGTGGCGCTGAATGTGGCGATGGACTTGCAACCCTTCTACGGCATCAACCCGTGTGGCCATGCGGGGCTGCAAACGGTGGACCTTTCTACAATCGGCGTTCAGGTGGCGTGCGACGAGGTGGCCGAGGTGTTGGGCTCCAAATTGGTCAGCTACCTCAGCCTTTGACTACGAACGGGTTTGTCCCGTCATTGCCCATGAGTACGCTTGAAACTCCACCAGCGACCGCGACAGCCTACGACCCCACCGTCAAGCAAAAGTCGCAGGCCAAAACCGCGCGCATTCCCATCAAGATCGTGCCGTTCGAGGTGCTGAAAAAGCCCGACTGGATACGGGTGAAGGCGGGCTCGCCGAGCACGCGCTTCTATGAGATCAAAAGCATCTTGCGCGAGCACAAATTGCACACCGTGTGCGAAGAGGCGTCGTGTCCCAACATCGGTGAATGCTTTGGCAAAGGCACGGCCACCTTCATGATCATGGGCGACAAGTGCACGCGCCGCTGCCCGTTTTGCGATGTGGGCCACGGCCGGCCTGACCCGTTGGATGCCGACGAGCCGCTGAACATGGCCAAAACCATTGCCGCGCTCAAGCTCAACTATGTGGTGATCACCAGCGTCGACCGCGACGACCTGCGCGACGGCGGTGCGGCGCATTTTGTGGAGTGCATTCAACGCGTGCGCGAGTTGTCACCACAAACGCGGATTGAAATTCTCACGCCCGACTTCCGTGGCCGCATGGACCGGGCGCTGGAGATTTTGAAAGCCGCGCCACCCGACGTGATGAACCACAACCTGGAAACCACGCCGCGTTTGTACAAAGAAGCGCGCCCGGGGTCGGACTATCAATACAGCTTGAATTTGCTGTCGCGTTTTAAAGAATCCTGTCCCGGCGTGCCCACCAAAAGTGGTGTGATGGTGGGCTTGGGTGAAACCGACGAGGAAATCTTGCAGGTGATGCGCGACATGCGCGCGCACGACATCGACATGCTCACCATAGGCCAGTACTTGGCTCCCAGCGGCCACCATTTGCCGGTGCGCCGCTACGTTCACCCCGACACGTTTCGGATGTTCGAGGCCGAGGCCAAAAAAATGGGTTTCGCCAAAGCCACCGTGGGGGCCATGGTGCGCTCGAGCTACCACGCCGACGAGCAAGCGGCCGCGGCCGGGGTGGAGATGTCGGCCCCGCGCTGATTTGACCGGCGCCGCTTCTGCCTGCTTCCGCTGGCCTCATCAAAGGCCGGACCAGGCCAGACAAGACCAGAAAAGGCGGCGCACAAGGCCTTTTTTCACGCTTTTGAAAACTCCACGCATCGCTAGCCTCTGAGGAGCTGCGCGGTGTGCGCTTTTTTGTGCACTTTTGGGTGCGCTTTATGTGCACCTGCGCAGCAGCCTCATTGGTCTTTGTTGATGGAGTTGCTTTGCGTTCGCCGTTGTTGTCGTCGCCGTCTTTGTCTGTCGCGCACTGCCATTTGCTCAGTCGAGCAGGGCAGCTGCGTGGGCGTAGGCGTGGGCGGGGAAGCTTGGGGCTGATACGAAAGGCGGTTTTGCAATTGACATGGCTGCTGGCCGCGGCGACTGCATCAGCACAAGCACAAGCACAAGCAAAACCACAGACGGCGGCGGATTCGGTGGCAGATATCGCACCGCGCTTCACAGTCAAAGAATTTCAAATCCAAGGTGCCACGCTGGTGCCTGAAAAGCATCTGCAGGCGGCCCTGGCACCTTGGCTGAACAAGCCCATCACCTTGCTGCATTTGCAGCACGCCGCGCGCACCATGGCCGACGTGTATCGGGCTGAAGGTTGGCCTGTGCGGCCGCAGGTGCCGACGCAAGAAGTGGCGGGCGGCGTGGTGACCTTGAGCGTGGTGGAAACGCGCGTGTTGGAGGCCAGCGGTTTGAACGCGCGTGCCTTGAGTGCGGTGGCCGCCAGAAGTTCATCGACCTTGTCTGAGCCGATGTTTGCAACGCTTGCTGCTCAGGCATCGGCTTCACCGCCCGTGGTTTTGGCCATGGCAACCACGCTTGATGCAGGCAGCTTGTTGCGCGAAATTCAACGCGACAACATCAAGCGCGAAGCGCCTGCACAGCCGTTCAAATCAACCCCGTTGCAGGAACTCGCTCCTGCTCCTTCATCTTCTGCTGCGCCTGCGGCGGCAAACGACCCCAACCGTTTCACCGTCAAAGCCTTTCGCATCGTTGGGGCCAACTTGGTGGCCGATGCCTTGCTGCAAGCGGCGTTGGCACCGTGGTTGAACCGACCCATTTCGTTTGCTGATTTGCAGGAAGCCGCGCGCGCACTGGCTGACGTTTATCGCACTCAAGGTTGGCTGGCGCGGCCGCAAGTGCCGGCACAAGAGCTGGTGGACGGCGTGGTCACGCTCAGCGTGGTTGAGGCGCGCTTGGGCCAAGTGCGCATCGACGACGGTGGCCAGCCGCTGCGCGCTGACAGGCGTCGCTTGGAGAAGACGCTCACCGCGCGCCAAAGCCTTGATGAGCCTCTGGATTTGCAAGCCGTCGACCGCGCCGTGAACCTGCTGAACAACCTGCCCGGTCTGCGTGCTGACGCGGTGCTGGCACCCGGTGAGTTTTCTCGATGTCGGTGGCATCGAGGCCACCCTAGCCCCCCAGGAACCACTGTGCAAGCCAACAGTGGTTCGAGCGAACTCGTCCTTGACAAGTCGG
>JANYJJ010000136.1 GCA_025358485.1 Burkholderiales bacterium
AAGTGTAGGGCTGCGAGAATGTCGCTGAGAGTGACAGCAAACAGCAACCCCTTTTGATCGAAGCCGCCATGACCGAAGTTCAAACCGCAAGCACCTTGACCGCCAGCGATCAAAACCTCATTTGGATCGACCTGGAAATGACGGGTTTGTACCCCGACACCGACCGCATCATCGAGATTGCCGTCGTCGTCACCGACCTCAATTTGGACAATCGCGTTGAAGGCCCGGTGTTGGCCATCCACCAAAGCGACGCCACGTTGGACGCCATGGACGCTTGGAACCAAGGCACGCATGGCAAGAGCGGCCTCATTGATCGCGTCAAAGCGTCAACGGTGAGCGAAGCGCAAGCCGAGGTGCTGGTCATCGACTTTTTGAAGGCCTATGTGCCCCGCGGCAAATCGCCGATGTGCGGCAACAGCATTTGCCAAGACCGGCGTTTTTTGGCGCGCACCATGCCCACGCTGGAGGCGTTTTTTCACTACCGCAATTTGGACGTGAGCACGCTCAAAGAGTTGGCCAAACGTTGGAAGCCCGAGATCATCGCGGGCATCAAAAAAGCGCAGGCGCACACCGCGCTGGCCGATGTTCACGAGTCTATTGATGAGTTGGTTTACTACCGAGAACACTTTTTGGCCAAGTGAACTTAGCCAAGTGAACTTGGCAAAGTGACCTCGGTGAATTGAAAGCTGTGCACCTGAGGAAAAGCAATTAGAAAGGCCACTCAGATTCTTTGCTTGTCAGAGTAAACCCGAGCAGCATAGAATCTGAGGCTGCGCTGATGTCACTCGAATTCGAATCAGCGTTTCGTACGTCTCCTCTGACCTCTTTCGAGTCATCCCACGAAATTTCGTGTGGCCTGTCTTGATCTCCCACGAACAGATCTGATCGCCAACGTTGCAACGGCAGCATGCGACCTGGATCCAGGGCAATGGTTGGCGGCGATGCCGTCGCTTTGACTGTTGTTCCCTGAACGCTGTGGCGACCTGACCGGGCGGATCCATCGATGGACCGCGGGTGCCCAAACTCGTACCTCACCTTTGGTACGTGGGCACCGCTTTTCGAAAGAGATGAACATGAGCTTCAACGAATTGGGCCTGCAAGAAGTCCTCACCAAAGCCGTGACCGAATCGGGTTACGACACTGCCACCGAAGTCCAAGCGCTGGCCATTCCAGCCGCGCTCGCCGGTCACGACATGATGGTGTCGGCTCGCACCGGCAGCGGCAAAACCGCGTCCTTCATTCTTCCCGCGCTGCAACGGGTTTTGATTGCCCGCGCTGACAACACCAAGAAGCGCGAAAAAGGCGTGATCTACGGCCCGCGCATCCTGGTGCTGGCCCCCACACGCGAACTTGCCATGCAAGTGGCCAAAGCTGCCGCCACGTACGGCCGCCATGTGCAAGGTTTGCGCGTTGCCACCGTCGTCGGTGGTGTGCCTTACCCAGCGCAAATCGCTGCGCTGCGTGGCCCGCTCGACATCCTGATTTCAACGCCCGGCCGTTTGCTCGACCACATCCAAAGTGGTCGATGCATTTTAGAAAACGTCGAAATGTTGGTGCTCGACGAAGCCGATCGCATGCTCGACATGGGCTTCATTGACGACATCACCACCATCTCAGAACAGATTCCGGCGGCGCGTCAGACAGTGATGTTCTCTGCCACTTTTGCAGGCAGCGTCGGCCGCTTGGCCCAAAGCCTGTTGCGCGACCCTAAACGCATCGACGTGGCGTCGCACACCGACACCCACGAAAACATCGAGCAGCGTTTGCACTGGGCTGACAACAGCAACCACAAAAACGCCATGCTGGATCACATCCTGACCCAGCGCGAAATGGAACAAGCCTTGGTGTTCACCAGTACCCAGCGCGACGCCGACTGGTTGGCCGACCGTTTGGCCGACATGGGCCACGCCGTCGCGTCATTGCACGGTGGTCACCCGCAAGGTCGACGCAACCGCGTGTTGCAAGGCTTGCGCAACAAGCAGCTCAAAATCTTGGTTGCCACCGACGTTGCCGCACGCGGTATCGACGTGCCCAGCATCAGCCACGTCATCAACTACGGCCTGCCCATGAAAGCCGAAGACTATGTGCACCGCATTGGCCGCACCGGCCGCGCAGGCCGCAACGGTTTGGCCATCACTTTGGGTGAGCGCATGGACACCGGCATGATTCGCCGCATTCAGCAATTCACCACGCAAAACATTCCGGTGGCCGTGATCGAAGGGCTTGAGCCGAAAACTCCCGAGCCACGCATGTTTGCGCCGCGTCCTGAGGGCCGCTTCGGTGGTGGTGGCAAATCGTTCGGTGGTGGCAACAGTGATCGCAACGGCGGCGGCTACAAAGGCGGCCCAGCCAAGCGTTTTGACAAGCCGTCGTTCGGCCCGCGTCGCGACGAAGGGTTTGCTCCGCGCCCGACTTTTGCACCGCGTCCAGACCAAGGCTTCGCACCGCGTCGCGATGATCCGTTTCAGGCACGCCAGCAGCAAGATTCACGTCACGATCCGCGCTTCGCGCCGCGTCAAGAAGGTGGCTACCAGCCGCGTCAAGACGAGTCGTTAACACCGCGCTCGAACGTCCAGAACGCGGGTCCGTTTGATCGCGCTCCTGCCCAGCGCCCGGCCCATGGCCATGCGCCAGCCGGTGCCTACAAAGGTGCTCGCAGTGGCCCGGCAGGCGGCCCTGCCAAAGGCACTAGTGGCTTCAAGCCAGCGCGTTCTCGTCCAGGTGGATTCAGCCGCTGAACTGACGCCGACGGCAGTCAGAGATGAAAAATGGCCCGCATCAGCGGGCCATTTTTTATGAGCTCACGGGCGTAACCCACGTCGGGTTTTACATCCCGCCGACAAAATACGAAGCCGCCATTTTTTCTGACTTGTCGTAGGTTTTGTCCATCTGTGCTTGCATGCGGGTCTGAGTGCCTCGTGCCTGACGCTCCAAGGTTGCGGTGTCATAGCTGAATCCGATTTCGCCCTTAGGCTGTGCAACATTGCGCGCATCGGCTTGCACTTCAGCGCGGGTGAGTTTGGACACGGTGCTCAATGGAAATTCTGTGATTTCACTGGCCTGCGCAGCGGCGGCAGAGATCACAAAAGCGGTGAATGCGAATTTGGCGAAGTGCTTGATGTTCATGGTGAATTCCTTGATGGTTGATGAAGCGGTGAAAGCGCTTTGGCTTCCGACACATCAACACTTACGCGGCAACGACACCGTTGGATGCACCTGCTTCACCGCAGCGCAGCCCATGAACCCTGCACTCACCACGCGCGGTCGAAGAACGCCGTCAGTTCACGTCCCAGCTTCTCCAAAAATGCGCTGCGATCAAATCCTGGTGCGTCGGCCGCCACATCCCCGTCGGGCGTCATCAACGGCATGCTGGGCGTGTCCATGAAGGCAAAGTGTCGAGCCAAGGGAACGCTCACCAGTTGAGCTGACGGCATGTTCTGCGCTCACCAGTCCACGTGGAAACGCGGCACCATGAAGCGGTCTGCCTCGGCGCGGTAAAGCAGAGTCGGCACGCTGATTCGAGCCAGCGACGACGGCGTAAACATGGCGCCCGCAGGCGACAGGGCCACGACCGCGCGAATGCGCGTGTCGCGAACGGATGGCACTGCCGGCACAGATTCAAACGCCCGGGCTGTGACATCGGCTGGTGCCGTGCCTGCTAGCGAACAAAAAATCGGATCTTCAGCCCGTTGGCTAGAGCAGTGCGATGCCAACCTGCTCATGTCGTGCTGCCCACCCGCCAGCGCCAACACCGTGTAGCCGCCCGCCGAATGACCAATGGCACCGACGCGTGGGCCCTTGCTGTCACTCGCGATGCGGTCTTTCCACAAGGGGTCTTGCAGCAAAGCATCTAGGACCTGCGACACCTGCAGCGGCCGCTGCGTGAAATAGCGGCTGCCGACAGCGCCAGTCCCGTCTCGAAGCGAAGTGTCTTGCCAGTTGTCACCGGGGCGGTTCAGTCTGTCGCCAAGTGAGGTTTCAGCCGCGCCAAGTGCTTGGGCACCAACGCTCTCACGTAATTATTTTTTAATCCCGAGGCCGGTAGACGATGGTCATGGACGGTGGCACTTTGCCCGACTCGTCGCGCGGCAGCACCTCGGTTTTGGCGATGGCGCGCAGCACCGCCTCGTCCCATTCGGCCACGCCGCTGCTCTTGACGACGCGGCTGGGTTGGATGATGCGGCCTTCGGGTGTGAGGCGCACTTCGATCTCTACGGCCGGGTTGCCGGCCACCGTGTCGGGGAAAGACACATTGGGTTTGATGCGCGCTTTGATGCGTCCCAAATAGTCGGCAGACGGCCCGGCTTGTTGCGCTGCATTGCCGGTGGTCGTGGCCGCACCAGTGGCTCCGGCTTGGCCGATGATGCGCTTCAGGTTGGCTTCGCGCTGAGTTGCCAACTGGGCAGCGAGTTGCGCGGCTGACGCGGCCTCATCGTTTTGCTGCTGGGCTTTGTCTTGCGCGGCTTTGAGTTGTGTGGCTTTCAGGGCTTTTTGCTTGTCTGTAGCTTTCTCTGCGGCTTTGTCAGCTGCTTTGGCGGCGGCTTTCTTTGCAGTCTCTGCGGCCTGCTCTGCAGCCAACCGTTTGGCTTCTTTTTTCTCGGCGCGCTCGGTGGCGATTTGCGCGTCGGGTCGTGGCGCGGGTGGCGTCGCTGTGGGTTCTGGCGATTGAACGCGAGGGGCAGGCTTCGGCGTGGGCGCGACCCCAAGTGCAGGCGCGGGGGTGGGTGCAGGTGCAGGTGGAGGAGGTGAGTCCACCGCACGCGGCGCAGCAATCTGAGGCACAGCGGCCCACAGCTCGGCCTCTACGCCTTCGGGCGTTTGGCTGTGCCAGCTCACACTGAACGACAGCGCGATGACGAGCAGCACATGCGCTGCCAGTGCGAATACCAAACCGCGCCCCATGCCACCAGGCGCGCGCGGCATGAACATATCGCGCTGCATGGCCAACGCTGCCATCGTCAGCTGCCGTTTTTGACCGACAAGCCGACGCGCAAAACGCCCGCGCGTTGCAAGATGTCCATCACTTTGACCACAGCTTCGTATTTGACACTGCGGTCGGCTGAGATGACCACCGGCGTGTTCGCGTCGCCCGCCTGCAGATCACGCACGCGGGCTGCCAACTTGCTTATCGACACGGCGGTGGGTTCTTTCCCATCCATGCGCAGCTTCACAGTTTCATCGCTGCCCACCACCACTTCCACGACGTGCTCGGGGCGCTGCTTGCTTTTGCCCATGCTGGGCAGGTCGACCACGCCGGTGGTGATGAGGGGCGCGCTGACCATGAAGATGATGAGCAGCACCAACATCACGTCGATGAAGGGCACCATGTTGATCTCGCTGATGGTGCGTCGGCGGCTGCTGCTGCGGTGGCTGACGGAGGCCATGGCTTATCGCGGTGCCGCGTGTGCAGCAGCAGTTGACGAGGTCGCGGGTGCAGGTGCAGCTGCCGGTAAAGGCTGCCCTGCATTGCGCTGCAAGATGTTGGAGAACTCCTCAATGAAGGTTTCCAACTGAATCGCAATGCGGTCGATGTCGCGCGCGAAGCGGTTGTAGGCAATCACCGCCGGGATGGCGGCGAACAAGCCGATGGCGGTGGCGACCAGGGCTTCGGCGATGCCGGGGGCCACGGTGGCCAGCGTGACCTGCGTCATGTTCGACAAGCCCACGAAGGCGTGCATGATCCCCCACACGGTGCCAAACAAGCCGACGTACGGCGACACCGAACCCACCGACGCGAGGAAAGACAAGTTGGATTCAATCGTGTCCATCTCGCGCTGAAAACTGGCCCGCATGGCGCGCCGCGCGCCGTCCAACAACGCAGCCGGGTCAGTGAGCTTGCGTTCACGCAGCTTCAAAAATTCGCGCATGCCCGAGGCGAAGATGCGCTCCATCGGCGACGCAGCGGCCTTCTTGGACGCGTCGGCGTAAAGATCATTCAGATTGCGTCCAGCCCAAAAGTCACGCTCAAAATATTCGTTGTCAGCGCGAATTTTGCGCAGGCCAAACAGCTTGCCGAAGATGACAGTCCAACTGGCCAACGAGGTGATCAACAAGCCTGCCATGACCAACTGCACCACCAAGCTGGCTTGCAAAACGAGGGTGATGATGGACAGGTCTTGGTTCATGGTGCTCAGTGGTACGGGCTGAACGAAATCGAGGTTCAGTTCAGCCGCTTGTAGACCGGTCCCCACACCGGGTGCCCGGCTTCAGATTTGCTCAACGCAAATGCCGGGTAAGCAGCACGTGCGGCTCTGAACGCCGTTTCGCACAAGCTTTCGCGGCGGCTGGTGCAATACACGAAAGCCAAATGTTTCTGCGCCGCAGCGCGGTCTTTGGCCGACACCAAACCGACCTTCAACGCGTCGTTCAATTGCCTCTCTGCCTCTGGATACTGACCGTCATCGTAGGCGCGCAAACCATTCAGCAACGCGCGCTCTGCCGGACGTTCGGTGATGTCCATCAGGCCCAGGGGCTCAGGTGGTTTGACCACGGGTGCTTGTGCGCACGCCGCCAGCAAAACAAAAGGCGCGACGCAGGTTGACCAACGCAAAGCTGCTGAAGTTGTTTTCATGATCCGAATTTGTGCTTGACTGAAATGGGCTGCCCGGGCGTCACGGTCACTGTGGTGGTGTAGGCCGGAAAGTCGTCGTTGCGCAGGGTGACCTGGTGCTTGCCTTCGGTCAGTGTCAATTCGTTCAGTGGTGGCGTGACACCCATGGGCTTGCCGTCAACTTCGACTTGGCCCCAAGGGCTGACGGCCAAGCGCACGGTGCCGGTGGCCAGAGCGGGTGCGGGCGAGGTGGCTGAAGGTTTGGCCGCCGCGCGCTCTTTGGCTTCGCGAGCGCGTTTGTCGCGCGGGCTTTCTTTGGGTTCTCGTGCGGCTTCAACGGCACTCAACTTGGGTGCTGCGATGGGAGCGGGTGCGCTGTTGGACGCGACTGTTGGTGTTGGCGACGGCGATGGCGATGGCGATGGCGATGGCGATGGCGATGGCGATGGCGATGGCGATGGCGACGGCGATGGCGATGGCGATGGCGATGGCGTTGCGGTTGGCGTTGCGGGCGGCCGCTTGGGCTCATCCGACTTCGGCGCAGCAACGGTGGCTGCGGTCGCCGCTGGCGCGATCAGTGCGAGCCCTGCAACTTTTATCGACGCCGACTTGACGATGTCGCCGCTGCTGATTTCAGTCGGCCGCGCTTGCGTCAGCGCGACCAGTTCTTTGATTTGCGCCGTGGCAGCTGATGCCGGTGGCGCGGGTGGCGGTGCTGAAGCCAACGCGGATGCCGATGCCGACACTTCCGGCAAGGCCATTTTCATTGGCGGCACGTTGGGACTGCTCGCGCCCCACCACAGGGCCGAACCTATCACCGCCACCGCGAGCAAGCCGACGCTGCCCGGCAGCACCCATTCGGGCAGCGGTGGGCGCACAGGCTTGGGCACGCGCGGCGTGAGGACGGGCCCGTCGGCTGGTGCGCTGTTTTCGTCCAACCACTGGCGCAACTCGCGCGACAAGGACCGCGCCGAGCGGTGACGCTTCTCGGGGTCTTTGTCCATGGCTTTGGCGGCAATTTCGCTCAACACCACAGGCACCGAGCCCTTGAGCTTGTGCGCCATGGGCGGCACGTGATGCATCACAGCCTGAGAGATCTCGTCCAGCGTTTTTCCGCGAAATGGTTTTTCGTCAGTGAGCAATTCATACAGCACCACACCCAGCGAAAATACATCGGCGCGCTTGTCAACCGGCTGATGGCGAACCTGCTCGGGTGCCATGTAGTAAGGCGAGCCACCGGCCACTTCATCGTCGCCCGGCGTGTCGTGCAAGTGCGCCATGCGCGCGATGCCGAAGTCAAGCACGCGCGGCTGCGTGCGTCCCACCATAAATATGTTGGCGGGCTTGACGTCGCGGTGAATCACGCCTTTGCCGTGCGCATATGCCAAGGCGTCGGCCACGCGGCGCACGATGAGCGCGGCCTGTGTTGACGTGGGCCGCCAGCCCTCGGCGCGAAGCTGGCGCAAGTCCAAGCCGCTGAGCAACTCCATCGCAATGTAGGCGTTGTCGTCACTGATGCCGGCGTCGTAGACCGTCACGATGTTGGGGTGCGACAAGCCTGCTGCCGCACGCGCTTCGTTGAAAAACAGCGAGTTGAAGGCGTCGCGTTGGTCGGGCGGAATGTTCAAGCTCAGCGTCTTGATGGCGATCAAGCGCGACAGCAAGGGGTCGTGCGCGGCATACACCGTCCCCAAGCCGCCTTCACCGATGCGTGACTTCAAGGCATAGCGGCCGATGTGGCCGATGGTGGTCATCAAGTCACCGGCCGGGCTGATGACGTTGGTGGCGAAAGAGTCAGACGGCGCCGGCGGCATGCCCATGCCTGCGTCGCTCCAATCGGAGATGTCGCGCAGGTCGTCAGGCACGGTCATCGGCTCGCTCGCGTCGAAATCTTCGGCCGCGTCGTTGCTTGCATCGTGGGTGGCGTCGTTGGCTGCGTTTTTGGCGGCATTAGCCTGAGCGGCCCGTGGATGCTGGGGTTTGGACATGTTCACTTCGCTAGCTTAGCCGACCACGTCAAGCCAAAACGCGCCGCAACCGGTGCACGGCTTCTTCCAACTGCGGCATGGAGTTGGCGTAAGAGAGGCGCATGAAACGGGCGGTTTCCGCTCGGCCGAAGTCGCGCCCCGGTGTGATGGCCACGTGAGCGCGCTGCAACAGGTGGTCACAAAAATCCCAACTGCCACCCGCACTGGCACCTGCACCCACACCCGCACCCGCACCCGCGGTCATGTCCGCATGCTCCGAGCAATCGGCCCAGGCGTAAAACGCGCCGTCGGGCATCACCGGCACGTTCAATCCCATGGCATTCAAGGCGGGCACCAAAAAATCACGACGCGCTTTGAACGCGCTGCGGCGGCGCTCGTACTCGGCGATGGAGTCGGGCTCAAAGCACGCCAGCGCCGCGTGTTGAGCCAAGGTGGAAGCGCAGATGTAGAGGTTTTGCGCCAGCTTCTCGAAGGCGCTGACCATGCCTTCAGGTACCACCAACCAGCCCAAGCGCCAGCCTGTCATGTTGAAGTATTTGGAGAAGCTGTTGATGGAGATCACGTGGTCACTGTGGGTCAGCGCACTGGCGCTGTAGCGCGCGTCGAAGCTCAAGCCCAAGTAGATTTCGTCCACCATGGTGAAGCCGCCGCGAGAGCTGACTTCTTGCACGATGCGGGCCATCTCAGACGCTTCGATAGAGGTGCCTGTCGGGTTGCTGGGCGACGCCAGCAACACACCGCGCGTGCGGTCAGACCAAGCGGCCGCCACGCCTGCCGCGCAGAGCTGAAAGCGCTCGGCCGCACCCGCAGGCAACAGCACTGGCACGCCGTCGGCCGCCGCCACAAAGTGCCGGTTGCACGGGTAGCTGGGGTCGGGCAGCAACACCTCGTCGCCGGGGTTGATCAAGGCGAGGCAAGCCAGTTGCAATGCCGCAGACGCTCCGGCAGTCACGACGATGCGCTGCGGTGCAATGTTCAAACCGAAGCGGGTGGCGTACCAAGCGCTGATGCGTTCGCGCAGTGCGGGCAGGCCGCAAGCGTCGGTGTATTGCGACCGGCCCGCGCGTATGGCGCGTTCAGCAGCTTCTTGCACCAAAGGCGGCGCGGTGAAATCGGGCTCGCCGATGTTTAAAAAAATCATGGGCTCGCCGCCCAAAGCGGGGTCACACGCCGGGCTTCGTGCCAAGGCGGCTGCGGCCTTGGCGCACTCCATCACGTAGAAGGGATCGATGTGGTCGAGGCGCTTTGCCAGACGCGGCGCTGACTTCATCAGCCCCGACTGGCCCGCTTGGCTTCCACTTCCACCGCGCGCAGCTCGAAGGCGGCTTTGTCGAGTACGCCGTTCACGTACTTGTGGCCGTCGGTGCCGCCAAAGGTTTTGGCCAGCTCCACCGCTTCGTTGATGGCCACGCGGTAGGGAATTTGGATGCAGTGCTTCAACTCGTACACGCCAATCATCAACACGCCGTGTTCCACAGGCGACAGCATGGTGGTTTTGCGATCCACATGGCGCGACAGCACGGCGTCGATCTCCGCCGCCTCAGCGATGCAGCCATAGAGCAAGGCGTCAAAGTGGGCCGAGTCGCACTTGCCAAAATCTTCTTGCTCGCGCATGTGCGAGTCGATGGTGGCAACCGATGCGCCCGACACCAACCACTCGTACAAGCCCTGCAAAGCCACCTCGCGCGAGCGGCGGCGGGTGGAGCTGCGGGGGGCTCTTTTTCCAGCAGCGTTTCCGCCTGCGTTTCCAGCTGCGTTTGCAGTCTTGTTGCCCGCCGCAGCGGCTGCAGCCGTAGGTTCCATCTCAGTCACGTCAGGTCTTCCATCAGGTTGGCCATTTCTATGGCCACTCGGGCCGCATCACGGCCTTTTTCTTCTGCTCGGGCCCAGGCTTGGGCTTCGTTTTCGACCGTCAATATCGCATTCGCAATGGGAATTTGATGGTCCAGCGACACGCGCGTCACACCACCGCCGCTTTCATTGGCCACCAGTTCGAAGTGATAGGTCTCACCACGAATGATGCAGCCCAGCGCCACCAGCGCGTCAAAGTCTTCAGAGTCGGCCATCGCCATCAAGGCCACCGGCACTTCCAAAGCGCCGGGCACTTTCACGTGGCGTATGTGCTTGCGTGACACGCCCAGCGCCGCCAGCTCGGCCAAGCAAGCCTCGGCGAGCTTGTCGGTGATGGCCACATTGAAGCGCGCCTGCACGATGCCCACGCGAAGGTCTTGGCCGTTCAAGGAAGTGGTCGAGCCTTTGTCTGCAACTTGCATGTCAATGATTCTTTTCTGTGCGCGCGTTCAATATGGTTTCAATGTGGGTTCAGCGTGGGTTCAGCGTGGGTTCAAGTTTGCGACGCGATGAAGCTCGTCACTTCCAGGCCGTAGCCGGTCATGCTGGGCATGCGGCGCGGGCTGCCGAGCAGCTTCATTTTGGTGACACCCAGCTCGCGCAAAATTTGTGCGCCGATGCCGTAGGTGCGCAAATCCATTTGGCTGCGTTGGCGCTTGCCTTGTGCTTCGCGCTGGTCTAGAGGTGCCAAATGGCCCAGCATCGACGCCGTGTCTTCACCACAGTTCAGCAGCACCGCCGCGCCGCGCTCACTGGCTTGCAGTGCCGCCAAGGCTTTGGGCAAGGGCCAAGAATGGCCGCTTTGGCCTGCGTCTAACAAGTCCATCACCGACAGCGGTTCGTGCACGCGCACCAGCACTTCGTCGCCGGGCGACCACTGTCCTTTGGTCAGCGCCAAGTGCAGACCGCCTGTGCGGGCGCGGAAGGCGTGACATTCAAAGTCGCCTTGCGCGGTGGTCAAAGTGCGGCGGCTCACGCGTTCAATCAAGGTTTCATTGCGGCTGCGGTACTCGATCAAATCAGCAATCGTGCCGATTTTCAAGCCGTGTTCGCGCGCAAAAACTTCCAGGTCAGGCAAGCGCGCCATGCTGCCGTCATCGTTCATGATTTCGCAAATCACCGATGCGGGAGACAAGCCCGCCATCACCGACAAATCGCAACCGGCTTCGGTGTGACCCGCGCGCATCAACACGCCGCCGTCTTGCGCTTGCAAAGGAAAAATGTGACCGGGCTGCACCAAGTCGCTGGCCACTGCGTCCCGCGCCACGGCCGCTTGAACGGTGCGCGAGCGGTCGGCCGCTGAGATGCCTGTGCTCACGCCTTCGGCCGCTTCAATCGAAATGGTGAACGCCGTGCCGTGTTGACCGCCATTGCGCATGGCCATGGGCGGCAGCTTCAGGTGCTCGCAGCGCTCGCGGGTCAAGGTCAAGCAAATCAGGCCGCGACCAAACTTGGCCATGAAGTTGATGGCCTCGGGCGACACGTGGTCGGCCGCCAACACCAAGTCGCCTTCGTTTTCGCGGTCTTCCTCGTCCACGAGGATGACCATGCGGCCGGCAGCGAGCTCTGCAATCAGCTCAGGAACAGGAGAAATGGCCATGGTGAATTGTAGGTGGCTGAGTTTTTACGACGCTGGTGACGCAGAGGCCTTTTCAACCGACAACATGCGTTCTACGTAGCGCGCAATCATGTCGACTTCCAGGTTCACCGCGCTGCCTTGTTGCAGCGCGTGAAGGGCCGTGTTGGCGATCGTGTGCGGAATCAAATTCATGCTGAATTCACAGCCGTCGGCATGGTCAACAACGCGGTTCACCGTCAGGCTCACACCGTTCACCGTGATCGAGCCTTTGTAGGCCAAAAACTTGCTCAGCGCGATGGGCGTTTTGATGCGCAATTCCCAAGACTCGCCCACAGCCGCAAAGAAGGCAACGCGCCCCACGCCGTCCACATGCCCGCTGACGATGTGCCCGCCCAGGCGGTCGTGGGCACGCAAAGCTTTTTCTAAATTGACCGGGCTGCCCGATGTCAAGCCCGCAGTTTTGTCCAAGCTTTCAGCCGAAATGTCGATGCTGAAACTGGGCGCGGCGATATCAAATGAAGTGACCGTCATGCACGCGCCGTTGATCGCAATGCTGTCGCCCAATTGCACATCATCCAAATAGCCTGAAGGCGTTTGAATGGCGAGCCGTTGACCGTGCGAGCTGTCTGCACCCAGCGCGCGCGAATTCGTGATGCGGCCGACGCCGGTGATGATGCCTGTGAACATCGAATGATTGTCTCAGGCCATGCTCAACGCGAAGTCGCTTGCGCGTCATGGGCGCGGTGCGAGATTGGTTATCGCTGCTCCGACGACGCCAAGTGAAGGATAAAAAACGCCGTGATCTTTTTATCCACCTCGCTCATGAAGCTGCGGTCAAAACCGGGCGGGTCGTTCAGGAGGTCACCGAGCAGGCCGGTCAGACCGGGTGGCGGTGGAGACAGATGAGCGATGAGGCCAACGCAGGTTTGAAAAGCTTGCGCCAAATGCGCTTCGCAGTGCCGCCTGAAACTCATCGGTGACCACTGGCCGCCTGCCAAGCTCAGCGCAGTGTGGCCCCCAGCCGACATGCCGTGCATGCCGACTTTTTCTAGCTTCAATGCAAGCGCGAAGGGCGAGTCAAGGCCGATGGCGTCTCTGGTGCGAGAGACCGCGGCTGGGCGCTGAGCCCAGCTTTACGGGCCGGGGCAGCGGTTGTCCAGGTGGCTCAGCGGCAAGGCTTGCTCAAGCGCCCTGCGGTTTGGAGTCTGGCAGCAGCAAGCTTGCTGTTGTGCCTTGCAGCAAGCTTGCTGCTTCACCTTGCAGCAAGCTTGCTGCGGGCCGCAGCAGCAAGCGCAGGTCATCACCGATTTGAGTGACGCTGTGCCAGCGCAGGCGCCGTGCGTCGCTCAGCGATTCCAGCGGGCCGAGTGCAGCCAGTTCGCGGCCGCTGCCCATCAGCATGGGGGCCATGTAGATCAAAAACTCATCAACCAAAGCTTCGCGCACGAAAGAACCGTTGAGCTTGTGACCGGCCTCAACATGCAGCTCGTTGATGCCGCGTTGTGCCAAGTCGGCCAGCATGGCGTGCAGGTCAACCTTGCCGCTGCTCGACGGCACCATGGTGATGTCGGCACCGCGCGCTTGCAACGCTGTGCGGCGCTGTGGGTCGTCATGGGCGGCATAGATCAAGGCGTGTCCGGGGGCGTCGAGGATGCGTGAAGTTGGCGGTGTTTCAAGGCGCGAGTCGACCACCACGCGCAGCGGCTGGTGTGCTGTGGGCACCCAACGCACGTCCAGGCGTGGGTTGTCTTCCAGCACCGTGCCCACGCCGGTCAGGCAAGCGCCTGCGCGCTTGCGCCATGCGTGGCCGTCGGCCCGCGCGGCTTCGCCGGTGATCCACTGGCTGACGCCGTTGTTCAAGGCGGTGCGGCCGTCGAGCGAGATCGCCACTTTCATGCGCACCCACGGCCGCTGGCGCTGCATGCGCGAGAAGAAGCCGATGTTGAGTTCGTGCGCTTGCGTGGCGAGTGGCCCGGCTTCTAGCAGGCTGACTGCAATGCCAGCCGCTTGCAAACGCTGCGCACCTTGGCCTGCGGTGAGCGGGTTGGGGTCTTGCAAAGCGCAGATCACGTCGCCGACTTGCGCCGCAACCAACGCATCGCAACAAGGGGGTGTGCGGCCAAAGTGAGCGCAGGGTTCCAAGGTCACGTGCACCACCGCGCCCACCACGCTTTCGCCGCGTGCTTGCGCATCGCGCAGCGCCATCACCTCGGCATGTGCGCTGCCGGCTTGCTGTGTGTGACCTTGGCCGATGACGCGGCCCTCAGCGGTGGTGATGACGCAGCCCACCCGCGGGTTGGGCTCACTCAGGCCTATGGCTTGCTGCGCCAGGTCGAGCGCAAGCTGCATGGCGGCGTGGGAATCGATGCAGTTCAGCGCGTGCGGGTCAGGTGTCATCCAAGGGGCCTACTGGGCATGGGCATGGGCATGTGCGGTGGTCGCGAGGTTGGTGAAATTTTGCACCCCTTCGCTGTTGGTGCTGACAGCCGACGCAGAAGGGCAAAGCTGATCGCCTCGAATCACCAAAAAGTTTTGCTCGGACAAAGACGTGCTGACATCGACATAAGCTGCGGGCGTTTGCGCGGTGTAGCGGCAAACTTTGAAGTCGCTTGCGGTGCTGCCAAGCGCCCAGCCGCGTGGTTTCACGCTGAGGCTGCCTGACCATTGCGCGGGGTTTCCTTTGCCCACCACAACGCAGTGATAGGCGATGAAGCGCTCGCCGAGCTCAACCCAACTAGAAACCGCCCAACTGGTGGGTGTGGCGGTGAGCGGCACGGCGACGCGGCGCTGCTTGCCGTCTTCAAAGTAGCTGACGGTTTTCATGGCTTCGGCACCGCAGTGCGCAGGGCGTGGATAAGGCCCCGCACTCAGGCTGAGCGCCATCGACAAGGCCAAAGGGGCGTCAACAGGTTTCGCGGCATCGGGTGGTGCGGTCAACGAAAACCGCACTTGGCCGCTGAGCAAAACCGCCGCGATGGTGGTGCATGAAGTCAAGTCGCCCACGACGATGTGGCGCGTGTGGCGCGTGTGGAGTTGCATGCCACCGCAGGTGGATGTGATGCGCCCGCTGCGGTTGTCAAACACATAGACGTCGGTTTGTGTGCTGTCGAGTTTGAGCACGCTGCGGCCGTCGCCCAGGTCGTGCGCCAGGGCTGGGATGTCGTCGGAGCGGCCGTTCAATGGCAGTGTGTGGGCGCTTCGATGGGCCACGGCCAAGGCGCCGGTCAGGGCGGCAGCTTGTGCCGCGACCAACGAGCTAAGTTCGACTTGTTGGGCTGCGCCGCTGCGGTCAGTCCAAGTCACGGTGACTTGCACGGTCTTAGACGCCGCGGCACTGGCAGTGACCACTCGCGCCACTTGGAATGTTGCGTTGGCCGTGTTGCTGGCATCGGCCGCGACCGTGCGGTTGGCACTCTGAATGTCGGCATCTTTGGCAGACCGCATTTGCTCAATGTTGTTTTGCGCCAGCTTCAGCGCCTCGGTGCGCTGGCGTGCCACGTCGGAATTCAAGCGGCTGTTGGATTGAAACTTCAGCAAACCCACCACGCCCACCGCCACCACCAACAAGGCAATCAGTGCCTCGACCAAGCTCACGCCGCGTGATTTTTTTTGATGCGTTCTTTTCGAGTTCAGCATGATCAAAAGTCCTTCCAGCTGCCTGCCACGCGCGCAAAGCTGCCGCTGTTGGTTTTCAAAAGTTGCAGCGTGGCCGCGTCAAACACCAAGTCGGGTGCGCCGTTGCCGCCATACTCAGATGCCGAAGTGACGGCTCCTGTCACGCGACCCGCGCCCGTGCCGTTGTCGTTCCATTCGACACGTGCCGCGTGCAGCAAGCCGTGAATTTGCACGCCGCCGTTCAGCGTTGCCGAGCCGTTGACGATCAGCAAAACTGGCTGTGCCGCGCTGCCCAAAACCAAAGGCCCGATCAAGCTCAAGTCGCCTTCCACCCAAAGCAATGCGGGGCCGTCGGCGCTGGTGCTGGTGCTGGTGCTGGTGCTGGTGCTGGTGCTGGTGCTGGTGCCGGTGATCGTGCCGGTGATCGCGTCAATCAATGCGGCGTTGCAAGTGGCGCTTGTGTCAGAACCGCAGACGACCTTTCGCACCATGCTCTGCGACGACCATATTGCTGCATCCATGCCCATCAGTTGACTGAAAAATCGTGCGCTGCTCAAGCCGCGCAGCGCGGCGTCGTGGTCGATGAGGGCCAATGACGCCACGCCGCCCGCCGCCACGCCAATGCGCGCGCTCGGTGCCGTCACTGCGCCGCCTGCTTGCACTGCTGAGCGCGTGAAAGTGTGTAGCCCCAGCGTGGCGTTGCTGTTCACGTTGCCCAGCACCGTGACGGCCGCAGACGGCGGGCTTGCCAAGCCGCTGACCAAGGCGACGAGCTGTTGAACCTGCGCGGTGGTTTCCGCTTGGGTGTTGCTCCCAGGCTTGCACACGCCCGCATGGCTGGTGCAGCCTTGGGCCACCACACGCAGTTGGCCAGGCAGGGCAGTGGGCATCAGCGTGACCACGAAAGCTGGCGAGGCGTTGAATGCGTCGGCCGTGGCGGTCACCAACGGATGACCAGCTGCTGGACAACTGCAATCCCAACCGCTGGTTTGGGCCGCATTGCGCACGCACACCGCTTGAAGTGGCATGACCACAGCGGCTTGATTCCAGGTGCGCGGCAAGCGCAGTCCGGTGCTGGCATCAAACTCCACGTGCGATGCACGAAAGCTTTGCGCAGATGCTGCGTTGCTGGCTTGGCAATTTGCGCCCAACTTTTGCGGGTTGTTGAGTTGTGAGGTGGCCCATTCCAAACCCGCTTCGGCCGCTTCAAAAGCCTGTGCCGCTTGCACTTGATTGGCAGCCAAACGCTGCTCCACCGCCATGTTGCGGTTCAAATAGTAGGCGGCCAATGTCATGGCAAACATCAACACCAAAGAGACCACCAAGGTGGCGGCTCCGCGTTGTGTTTTGTGTTGGGTGAGGTGGTTCATGCGGAGCACTTTCCGGTGATGGCGTCGTTGCGCAAACGCACTGCGTTTTGCGTGCTGCGCTTTACTTTGGAATCACTCGCCGCTTGACCCTCAAGCGCAATGTTCAAGCTGCGAATGTGATGCTGTGGAGGGCAGGTGGCGGCAGCGCTGTCGGCGGCCGAGCAAGCCGTGGCGCACATGCCTTCGAGCGAAATGTGTTGCACCGACGGCGTCACGGTGAACGAGGTGACAGTCACGGTGTTGGCGTCGCTCAGGGCTTGCCAATTTCCATTGCCCAGCAAGAATTCGACCACGCCAGCGCGAAGGCGAAAACCGAAGTTTTCGTTGCTGTCCACGGCGTCGTTTTCAGCGGGTTTGGTCACTTCGTCGCGTGAGAAGTTGAACGCGATGTCGTTGGTAGCAATGGTCACGAAGGCGTAGGGGTTCAGCGCCAGCGCCTCGGTGTCACGCTGCCAAACGCCCGCCGACGCGTTGCCCCAATACCCTGCGCGGCGCAAGTCGCGGGCGATCAAGTCAGATGCGCTGCGCAGGTCTTGCATCAAGCGCAACTCAACTTGCAGCGCACGGCTTTCGCGCAAGTGGCGGCTGAAGAAGCTGAAGACGGCGGCGATCACGATCAGGCCTATGGCCACGGCCACCATCAGCTCGACCAAGCTCAGGCCGCGTTGGCTCTTGTGCGCGGCATGGGTTTTTTGCGCTGCATGGGAAGAGTTTTTCATCACAGCATCCAGCAGCGTTTGTTGGCGGCGTTGTCGTTGCCTGCACTGGTGTCGCGCCCAGATGCGTAGGCCACATTTGCGCCGTCCACCGTCAGCTTCATCACGCCGCAGTTGCTGTCTGCGCGCTGCGCGCCAGCGGCGGTGGCCAGCACGATGAAACCAGCAGGTGTGGCGGTGGGCACGTCCAGCACGTAATGCCCAGAAGGTGAAGTGCTGCGCGTGCCGATGTCACTCAAGTTGCCGTACACGGCGTTGTTGGCGCGAAAGCGCGACTGTGCCAAATGCACATCCATCAAAGCCACCAAGGCATCTGCGCGGCGCGCTTTGTTGACGGCGCTTTGGTAGGTGGGAATGGCGATGCTTGACAAGACAGCGACGATGGCTGCCACGATGCTCATCTCCACCAAAGTGAAGCCGCGCGCGTTTTTGTTGAATGTAGTTTTCATGTGCGTGGCTCCGGATCAGCAAGCGCGGTAGCCAGGAACGGCGGCGGTGGCGGGAGTGGCGGAGGGAGTGGCGGAGGGGGTGGCGGTGGGGGTCGCGGTGGCCGAGGCACTGCCTTTCGGCGAGCAAGACCGAACGCGCCCCATGACGTTGACCACGTGGTGCACCGCACGGCCACTTGGGGCCATCACTTTCAGCGTGCCAGTTGGCGTGCTGGTGCCGTGCAGCGGGTCAAACAAAATCGAGTTGACGTTGGCTTGCACAACCACTTTGTCGCCAGCTGAAAACGCCACAGTTTTGATGGCTTGGACGGGTGCCGTGCAGGTGGCGTTGCCGTCCGCATCGCAACTGCAATCGGCGTGATTGCCGGTGTGTGCCACGTAACAACTGTGGCTGTTGTCAGCGCTGTAAAAACTCAGCCGCACAGGCTGGTTGCGCAGCACGGCTTCTTGGCGCACAAATTGAATGTCAGCGTGCAAGTTGGTGGCAGCGCCGTCAATGCGGCGGTTTTCAATGAAGCCGCTGAAGCTGGGCGTCACGGTGGACATGATCACAGCCGCAATCGCTGAGACAACGCTGGTTTCGATCAGGGTGACGCCGCTGTGTGTGAACCTGCCGTGTGTGAACCTGCTGGGCATGTGAACTCCGGGGTATGAGTGAATGCACAGACTGTAAAAAAGCGCATCGATTTGCGCTTCCCCCAGAGGGCGGTTTTCGCGGCCTTCTTAGGGGTGGGCACCCGGTTGGGGGGTGGTGGAACCAGCGCGCGGTGGCCGTCAGGCCGCTGGGTGATTTCGAAGGCCGCACTCAAGCGGGTTTGAGTCCACTGCCGCTCGAATCACAGCTTCCAATGACTTCCCAGTATGGGTGCGTCACGCGCAGCCCACTGCGGGCACAACATTTGTACGACTTCCATCAGGCTCAACCAATCGGCAAATGGCTCGATGGTGTGGGGTGGCGTTTCAAAAGGCACACCCGCTTCGCGCACCAGCACCACAGGCGAATCAATCGATGAGTTCATGGAACAAATCCATTTGATCGAACAAAGAAAAATATTCCCGCAGCTGAACTCGGTCCAGCGACGCGCGGTGAATTTTCACCAACGCGCGAATGTCGTCCATGTCGCGCAGTCGCGTGGCATGGAATTTGTCCGGCAAGGCTTGGCATGGCGGCAACGTCAAATATCCCGGATCAACTGCCTGAATTCGTCCACGTCTTCGAAGCTTCGATACACCGAAGCAAAGCGCACGTAGGCGACTTTGTCGATGCGCTTCAGTTCGCGCATCACCAGCTCGCCGAGCTTGGTGGTGAGCACTTCTTTGGCACCGCTGTTGAGCAGCTTGTCTTGAATGCGCTCGATGGCGGCGTCGATTTGCTCGACGCTGACGGGGCGTTTTCGCAGGGCCAGCGTCATGGAAGCGCGCACTTTGCTCATCTCGAACTCGGCGCGGGTGCCGTCTTTCTTTACGACGGAAGGCAGCGCAATTTCTGCGCGTTCGTAAGTGGTGAAGCGCTTGTCGCAGGCCTGGCAGCGACGGCGGCGCCGCACCACGTCGCCTTCGTCCGACTCGCGGGTTTCGGCGACTTGGGTGTCGTCGTGGCTGCAAAAGGGGCAACGCATGGTCTATCCCCGCCTTCTTGAACCGCATCGGCCTGCAAGCCGATGGGCGGTGCGTGGCTCGCAACTTGAAGAACAAGCTAAGGATTCATAGTTTGGGTTCAGCCCAACCGCCACGATCTCACCCCCATCCTCATCCTCATCCCAGCCTTCCCGCTTACCGGGTGAAGGGGCCAATACACGCCCCGCCGTCACCTCAACGGTAAACAGGAAAGTCCTTCGTCAATGCCGCCACTTTGGCGCGCACGGTGTTCAGGTTGGCCTCATCAAGTGGCTGGTCCAGCACGTCGGCAATCAGGTGGGCGGTCATGACCGACTCGGCTTCTTTGAAACCGCGCGTGGTCAACGCGGGCGTGCCCAGGCGAATTCCGCTGGTGACCATGGCTTTTTGCGGATCATTCGGGATGCCGTTTTTGTTGCAGGTCATGTGGGCCGCGCCGAGCACGTTTTCGGCTTCTTTGCCGGTCAGACCTTTGGGGCGTAAATCGACCAGCATCAGGTGCGACTCGGTACGCCCGCTGACGATGCGCAGGCCGCGCTGAATCAGCGTTTGGGCCATCACGGCCGCGTTTTTCACGACCTGCGCTTGGTAGGCCTTGAACTCTGGTGTCAGCGCTTCCTTGAAAGCCACGGCTTTGGCTGCAATCACATGCATCAAGGGGCCGCCTTGAATGCCAGGGAAAATCGCGCTGTTGATTTTTTTCGCGATGGCTTCGTCGTTCATCAAGATGATGCCGCCGCGTGGGCCGCGCAGGCCTTTGTGGGTGGTGGACGTGACCACGTCGGCAAACGGCGTGGGGTTGGGGTAGACGCCGCCCGCAATCAAGCCCGAGTAGTGCGCCATGTCGACCAAAAAGTAAGCGCCGATGTCTTTGGCCACTTTGGCAAAGCGCGCGAAGTCGATGTGCAGGCTGTAGGCAGACGCACCGGCAATGAGCAGCTTGGGCTTGTGCTCATGGGCCAAGCGCTCCATGGCGTCGTAGTCAATTTCCTCGGTTGCGGTCAGGCCGTAGCTGACCACCTTGAACCACTTGCCGCTCATGTTCAGTGGCATGCCGTGGGTCAGGTGACCGCCTTCGGCCAAGCTCATGCCCATGATGGTGTCGCCGGGGTTGAGCAGCGCAAAAAACACGGCTTGGTTGGCCTGCGAGCCTGAATTGGGCTGCACGTTGGCGTGGGCCGCTCCAAACATTTGCTTGACGCGATCAATCGCCAATTGCTCGGCCATGTCGACAAATTCGCAGCCGCCGTAGTAACGCTTGCCTGGGTAGCCTTCGGCGTATTTGTTGGTGAGCTGACTGCCTTGCGCCTGCATGACCGCAGGCGAGGCGTAGTTTTCTGAGGCGATGAGCTCGATGTGGTCTTCTTGGCGCTGGTTTTCGCGCTGAATGACAGACCACAGCGCGGGGTCGGTGTGAGCAATGGTGGAGACGGTGCGGTCGAACATGGTGCGGCGGGCCTGTGCAGGAGAAATCCCTGCTGACTTCGAGGAAGCAAAGGGCTTCAATCAAACCAGCGAAGGACGGCCCAGGCGAACGGCTGAGGCAGTGTGTCGTTCAGATCGGAAGCGTCACACCGTCTGCGCTTCGCGGTGGTTTACCACCTCAGAGCGGGCTGTTGTTGCCCCTCATATCGCCAGTCGCGCAGAAGCGCTGAGTGTAGCGTCGGGTGCGCTTAATTCAGGGTGGCAACTTGCTCGGTGACCGGCTTGGCTTCGGGTTTGGTTTCGGTTTTGATTTCGGTTTTAGATTCGGCTTTAGATTCTGTTTTCACTGCAACACTGTCCGCGTCGCGGTTGACCTTTGCCGAAGGCGACGAAGGCGACGAGGGCGCTGAGGCGACGGACAGACCCGGCGTGGCTGCCGCCGTGGTCGGCACAAAAGAAGGCACGTTGATGGCCACGGTTTTGCCATTGGCCACCATGCGCAAATGGCCCTGCTCGGTCAACACGCGGGCCACGTAGCCGCCGTCTTCCGGCAGGTTGGCAGCGCCGACGTAGTGCTTCAGCCCCGCTTCCAAGCTGCCCGCGCGCGCAATACATTCTTTGAGCACTTGCACGCCGACTCGCAAATTCGTCACCGGGTCAAACGCAGCAAAGTTGCCACCGAAGGCTTCGTACTTTTGGTCGTGCACTTGGGTCATGACCTGCATCAAACCCTGCGCGCCGACGTTGCTCTGCGCAAAGGGGTTGAAGCTTGACTCGATGGCCATGATGGCCAAGATCAAGGTCGGGTCGAGCTTGACGCGGTCGCCCAAATACCAGGCCTCTTTCACCAGGCGGCTGATGGGCTCGGGGGCCACGCGGTAGCGCTTAGAAATCCACTGCGCCACCAAAGCTTGCTGGTGGTTTAGATTTTTCGGATCGATGGCGGTGGCGCGCGCGATGGCGTCAGGCTCGCTCAATTCGGCTGCCAGCTTAGCGTCGGGCTCGGCGCGAGCTTCCCGGCGCTCTTGCAACCAGCCCAGAGTGCTGGCTTCAATTTCGTGACGCAGTTCGTTGCGGCTGCTCAAGAAAATCAGCCCGCCGACCATCACTAAACCCAGCAGTGCAAAGGTGTTGTGGCTGACTTCGAGCAGGCCGTGGCCTGCGTCGCGCGTGAACACGGTGACACTGGCGCATGCCGTGCGGCCGAGTTGCGTCAAGCGCATCCAAAACGTCTTCAGGAAAAGGAGAAAAGCGGCCATGCGGTTCCTGTCTCGCGTCGGGCTGCCTGCGGAGTTGACACACGAAATGTGCGGTCAGCAGGCGACCGGGATAATGATTTCAGAGGCTGCGTTTGGGCGGGTTGCAGGCACCGTGCCACTTGAGTCTCAGTGTTCAGCCCAAATAAGCACTGTGAGCGGCGTTCGGGTAAGCCCCAGGTCATTGCAATTTGGCGCGATTCTAGGAAGGCTTTTCATGCCGGGTCAAGTCTATGAAATCTAATTTTAATTACTTTTGCATATGAAATATCGGGACTTGCGCGACTTCATGGCGGGCTTGGAAAAGATGGGCGAGCTGCAACGCGTCGCAAAGCCAGTTTCCGCGCGGCTGGAGATGACCTCGGTCAGCGACCGCGTGCTGCGCGCAGCCGGCCCGGCACTGTGGTTTGAAAACCCGGTCGGTTACAAAAAAGAAGGAAATATGTCCGCGCTGACCAACCTGTTCGGCACACCCAAGCGGGTCGCGCTGGGCATGGGGGCGCAGGAGGTGAGCGAGCTGCGTGATGTGGGCCGCGTGCTGGCCAGCCTGAAAGAGCCCGAGCCACCCAAAGGTTTGAAAGATGCCGGGCGCTTGCTGCACATGGTGAAGTCACTCTGGGACATGAAGCCTGCCGTGGTGCGCAGTGCGCCTTGCCAAGAAGTGGCGTTGCAAGGCGGCGATGTCGATTTAGGGCTGCTGCCGGTGCAAACCTGCTGGCCAGGCGACGCCGGGCCGCTCATCACCTGGGGATTGGTGATCACGCGCGGACCACAAAGCGGGCTGAATCCACGCAAGCGACAGAACTTAGGAATCTATCGGCAACAGGTGATTGCGCGTGATCAGGTCATCATGCGCTGGCTCGCGCATCGCGGTGGGGCGCTGGACTTTCGCGAATTTGCGCTGGCCAATCCGGGCCAGCCGTTTCCGATGGCGGTGGCGCTGGGGGCCGACCCGGCCACGATTTTGGGTGCTGTCACACCCGTGCCCGACACGTTGTCGGAATACCAATTTGCCGGTTTGCTGCGCGGCTCACGCACCGAGTTGATTGATTCCGCGGCAGGTGAGGGCGCAGTGATGCTGCAAGTCCCCGCCAGCGCCGAGATCGTTTTGGAAGGCTGCATTCCAGTGGCCGCGCCTGGCTACGTGGGCGTCAGCGAATTTGGGGTCAAACTCAAAGAGAAAGGCGGCTACCTTCATGCACTGGAAGGCCCTTTCGGCGATCACACCGGCTATTACAACGAGCAAGACTGGTTCCCGGTGTTCGAGATCAACCGCATGACCCTGCGCCGCGACCCGATTTATCACTCCACTTACACCGGCAAACCGCCCGATGAGCCAGCCATCTTGGGCGTGGCGCTGAACGAAGTGTTCGTGCCCATTCTGCAAAAGCAATTTCCCGAGATCGTCGACTTTTATTTGCCGCCTGAAGGTTGCAGCTACCGCATGGCCATCGTCAGCATCAAAAAGGCCTACCCCGGCCACGCCAAGCGGCTGATGTTTGGCATTTGGAGTTTTCTGCGCCAGTTCATGTACACAAAATTCATCGTGGTGACCGACGACGATGTGGACATCCGCAATTGGCAAGAAGTGATGTGGGCCGTCACCACCCGCATGGACCCGGTGCGCGACACCACGCTGGTGGAACACACGCCCATCGACTACCTTGACTTTGCCTCGCCAGTCAGCGGCCTGGGCGGCAAGATGGGCATGGACGCCACCAACAAATGGCCGGGCGAAACCACCCGTGAGTGGGGCCGCACCATCACCATGGATGCGGCCGTCGAACAAAAAGTCACCGCGATTTTTGACGACATCATGCGGGCGCACAAATCTGATTGAGATCCGGACTGTGGGCTGACGGCAATCGGCGACAAACCGCGTTGCCGTTGCCTTAAAGAGTCAAAGCGTTTTGCGGCGCTTCACGAGAAAACCCATCGCGGCCAAACCAGCCAGCATCAAGGCGTAAGTCTGCGGCTCCGGAATGGGAGCGATGCTGGTCAGGCCGATCACGTTGCTGCTTCCGCCAGCACCGATTTGTCCCAGCACACTCAACGCGCCTGAGTTGAGATCGATGGTGTAGAGGTTTTGATTCCACGACACAAAGGCCTCGCCAGATGCGGCGATGTCAAAGCCTGTTGCGTTGTTCACGGCAAATGCGTTGCCACCCAAACTCAAATCACCGACCTTGCTCAGCATGCCTCCCGCAAAAGCGTTATTGTTCAAATAGAGAGCATCGCTTTCCGCGTCGATGTAGTACAAATTCAGGGTCGCGGCAGCCGACCCAGCGAAATTTTGGTTGTAGGCTGCGCCGACGACGTCCAATGCACCTCCGCCGCGCGTCAGCGGGGTTTGTGAAGCGGTGACGCCCGTGCTGATGGTCAACGCGCGGTTGCTGTTGGATGCAGCCTTGTTGCCGATGACGCGCAAATTGTTGTTTTGCGGATTGAAGTCGATCTCATAGGCAGCGCCACCCGTGGCGGTTGGGACCACACCACTGGCAAATGAGACGGCCGCACCTGTGTTGGCATTCAGCTTGTAGACGTTGCCCATATTGCTAAGTCCGTAGATTTGGTTGTCTGGGTTGCGGTAGTCGATGCTCAAGATATTTTCTCCAGCGCCAATTCCGGTGATGGTGGCGCTGGAGACGCTCGCTGCGTTGGAGCTATTGAAAGTGAGCAAACGGTTGTTGTCGGTCAGCCCGACCAGAACAACGGCTTGTGCCGAAACAGTTGTCAGTGACAGGACAAGTAATGTGCCAAGGCCGGCGCGGGTTGATTTGGATGACATGGATGGCTCCGAAGGAATCTGGGTTGAATAACGTAGGTTGCTTGAGTACGTGGATCGCCGAAGATATTTCGAACGACGTCCTCGATACGCAGTGACCACGACAACAGATGCATCGACTGACCAAAAACTGGGCAAAATTTTTTTAAGGCTTTGATTGGAGTCCGTAAAGCCGGGCGTGCAGGCAGGCAGATTTTTGCGGCTCAGGTAGCAAGAAGCGCCACCAAGTCTGAGGCCGTGTGGTTTTTCAAAACGGACCAGAGTAAACCTGCGCAAATGGGGGGCAAGGCCACGGGAAGTGGCAGGCAAACTAAAAATCGACGCGGTGCTGTCTGCGCGAGACGAGCGCGTTGCGGCGCAGCAAATGCTCGCGATGCCTTCCGGCATCACGGCGCGCTAAGCCTTCCAGGGCATCCGGCTGCGCGCGGGCGTCACCGCTTTTTTCGGTGATTCAGCGGCCATAAGCGGTGGTCGAACCCTTGAACTCGAATTCAGCGCTGCCGATGTTGCGCGATTTGTCGGGGCAACTGCCATCGACTGGGCACCAGCGCAAGAAGCTCGAATCGCTGCGCTGGTGCCGCTCAACACCTGTGACTCGCTGAGGGCGCGTTGGGTTGCCAGCAAGGCGATTGAGTTTTATCCCGCGCCCTATGCTTGAGTGATATTTGCGTTTGGGGCGCGACCAACTCAGGCGGTAGCGGAAGCTGTCAAAGCGGCGTGGGCAGTTAGCTCGAGTCTTTGTTCATCAATGCGCAGGTGCGTGATGCTGTCGTTCGCATCATGTCCAACGCGTCGCTAGGCGTAAGACTCGTTTTTTCAGGTCAACGCAGGCGTGGCTCCGGACTTTCAGCGTTTGTTTGGTGGCAGCGGGCGCGACGTGTTGGTTTCTGACGCAGCTCGCTGCTTGCAACCGGATGGCACTGAAGACAAAAGTCAGATCCAGTGGAGGCGATTGCGATTGCGATTGCGATTGCGAGCTCAGTCAATTTGAGTGCAGTCGACGTTGACAGAGCTGGCGCTTCACGGACGGCAAAGCATGTTTGATTCACGCCGCTGCAATTTGCGGGGCGGGCCGGACGTTTTACACCCCCAGCCCGCCTTGAAAAGATCGCCTCCGCCAGCCCAGATCAGTGCAGCCCAGGCCAGCGTCCAGAAGATCTGCTCGGCTGTCTTACTTCCCGGCGCGCAACTTCGTCAATTGACCCTGCGCGTCTTGCCACAACTCCATGCCCACATTGGCGGCGATGGAGGCGTTCACTCGGGTCAGTTTGTCGCGCATGCGTCCTGCCTCGGCGGCGGGCAGCTCATTGATTTGCATGCCTTTTCCTTTGAGGTCGCCCAAGGCTTTGGCGGCTTCTTCGCGGGTGTCTTTGCGCTCGAAGCTGCGGCTCTCGTTGGCGGCGTCTTGCAGAATTTTTTGCTCGTCTTTGCTCAAGCCGTCCCACCATTTTTTGCTGACCAAAACGATCCACGGGCTGTAGACGTGGTTGGTCACGGTGAGGTACTTTTGCACTTCAAAAAACTTGCTCGACAAAATGGTGTTGAACGGGTTTTCTTGGCCGTCAACCGTCTTGGTTTCCAACGCGCTGAACAGCTCTGAAAAAGGCATGGGCACGGCGTTGGCGCCCAAGGTTTTGAAGCTGTCGAGGAAGACGTTGTTTTGCATCACGCGCAACTTGATGCCGTCTAGGTCTTCCATCTTGGTGACGGGGCGCTTGCTGTTGGTCAGGTTGCGGAAACCGTTTTCCCAGTAGACCAAACCCACCAAACCTTTTTCAGGCAACTTGGCCATCACGGCCTGGCCGACTTTGCCGTCGAGCAGCGCGTCAGCTTCTTTCACGTTATTCAGCAAAAACGGCGTGTCCCACAGCGCCATTTCTTTGGTGATGCCGACCAATGTGGCGGTGGAGCCGACCATCATTTCCTGCGCGCCGCCAATCAAGGCTTGCTGCATTTGAACGTCTGGGCCCAAAGCGGCTGCGCCAATGGCGCGCACTTTCATTTTTCCGCCGGATGCTTTTTCAACCGCGTCAGCAAACACCTTGGCCGCGCGGCCTTGGTTGCTGGCTTCGTTCAGGCCGTAGCCAAAGCGAATGAGGCGGGGTTTGATGTCTTGGGCCATGGCGGCGAAGGGCGCAGCCAGCAAAGCTGCGGCGGCGGTGGCGATCAAGCTGCGTCGTATGAATTTCATGAAAGTCTCCTGGAGGTTTTGGTTGGAACAAGGGAACGGAAAAAACTACACAGAAATCAGCGCATCCACGCCACAGGCGCGGTCACGATTTGCGGGAAGGCCACGAACAGCGCCAGGATGATGAGGTAAGTCACAAGGAAAGGGTTGACGCCCTTGATGACTGTGGCCATCGACAACCTGCCTACACCGGCCACCACGTTGAGCACCGTGCCCACCGGCGGCGTGATCAAACCAATGGCGCCGTTCAGCACGAACATCAAGCCGAAGTACACCGGATCGATGCCCGCTTTCGTGGCAATCGGCAGCATGACTGGTGCAAAAATAAGGATGGTGGGCGTGAGGTCCAAGGCCGTGCCAATGATGACCAGCACCACCATCATCACCACCATCAGCAACTTGGGGCTGTCGACCAACGGACCCAACCAGCCGGTGAGTGTGCTGGGCAAGTCGGCCAGCGTGATCATGTAGCTGGCCACCTGCGCACCTGCGCATAAGAACATCACGATGGCGGTGGTTTTGGCGGCGCGCACCAACACGCCGCGCACCTCGCCGACCTTCATTTCGCGGTGCACAAACAGCGCAATCACCAATGCGTAAAAGGCTGCCACCACGGCTGCTTCGGTGGGGGTGAAAACACCACTTTTCATGCCACCGATGATGATGAGCGGCATCAACATGGCCCAAAACGCTTTGGCCGTGGCACGCAGGCGCTCGCTCATGGGCAAGGCGGTGCCTGAAGGCAAATCAATGCGGCGCAGCACCCATTTCCAGGCCACGATCAAGCCTGCACCCATGATCAAACCGGGCACGATGCCCGATACAAACAGCGCTGAAATTGAGGTGTTGGTGGTGACGCCGTAAATCACAAACGGCATTGACGGCGGAATGATGGGCGCGATGATGCCGCCCGAGGCGATCAGGCCTGCCGACGTGCCCATGGGGTAGCCCTGGTTGCGCATCATGGGCATCAGAATGGTGGCCAGCGCGGCTGTGTCGGCCAGCGCTGAGCCGCTCATGCTGGCCATCAACACCGCAGCGCCGATGGCGACGTAGCCCAGTCCTCCTCGTATGTGACCGACCCAGGCCTGCGCCATGTCGATGATGCGTCGGCTGATGCCGCCAGAATTCATCAACTCGCCCGCCAAGATGAAGAAGGGCACAGCCAACAGCGGAAAGCTGTCAACGCCCGCCACCAAGTTTTGCGCCAAGAGTTGGGTGTCCCAGAAGTTGAGCACAAAGGCCATGCCTGCGCCGGTGAGCACCAGGGCCAATCCCATGTTCATGCCTATGCCCATCAGCAGCAACATGCCGACTGAGAACACGACGAATGCTTGAGCTTCGTTGGTCATTTTTTACTTTCGTGCAGGTTCAATAGTTCGTGGGGGTTCAGTGTTTCGGGGGGGGGGGGCTTCATTCAACTTCGGCGCCGTGGCCGAGGCTGAGCGGCGTGCCACGCACCAGCTCCCACAGCGCCATCAGGCCGATGGCCACGGCGCACAAAAACGCAGGCAAGGGCAGCAGCGCCGATGAGTAACCCAGCACCACCGATTTGCTGTCTATGCCCACGACCACCTGCTGCCATGCGCCCCAACCGAGCAGCGCGCAGGCCAAGATCACCAACACGCGAATCAGCAAGGTCATGAATTTCATGGCTGCGGGTTTGTCTTTCAGCATTTCCACCAAGGTGGTGAAAGCCATGTGCTCGCCCACCGGATAGGCGGCGGTGGCACCGATGAACACCATCCACACAAACAATAAGCGCGACAGTTCCTCGCTGGCGGCCAAGCCACTGCCAAAGCCGTAGCGCAGCACGACGTTGATGAACACCGCCACTGCCATGACGCCGAGGCAGCTGGCCATCAAGGTGTCGGCAAAACGAAGCAGGGGCGTTTGAGGTTTAACGGGGTCGGTGGTCATGGTGTTTGTGTGCGGAGTTGATTTACTTTGCGTCGGCGCGAGGGCGGAACCAATCGGTGATGTGTGTGGTGAGTTGAACCAAAGGCTGGGTCGCGTCGAGCGTCAAAACGCCGGCTTCGTTGGCTGGTGTTTCGAGCGCCGCGAATTGGCTGTCGACCAAGCTTGCCGGGAACAGGTGTTCGCCTGCGCGCGCTGCCACGCGCAGCAAGGCTTCGTCGGGCGTGATGTTCAAAAACGCAAAGCGCAAACCGGGTGACGCAGCACGAAGTTGTTCGCGGTACTTCAACTTCAACGCCGAGCAGGTCAGCACAGCGCCTTGCGGGTGTTCACGAAGCTGTTGGCCCAATTCGGCCAGCCAAGTTTGGCGGTCAGCGTCGGTCAGGGGCGTGCCGGCGGTCATCTTCGCTTTGTTGGCGGCCGAGTGGAAGTCGTCGCCTTCGATCAGCGGCTGTGCCAGGGCACACGCAGTGGCTTGCCCGAGGCTGGATTTGCCGCATCCGGAAACGCCCATGATGACGAGTGAGTGAGTCATTTGAAAATTTTCAGTCGGCCTGAAGCTGCTGGATAGCGCTGTCCTAAAGAGCTGAAAGAATGGAGCTTTGCGCTGCTGGTTGAACACCGATTCACCTGTTAGATTGAATCGATTCCCGCTTGCAAAACTCCATCGGATAGCGCTATCCTATCGAAACCAAAAAAAGGTTGCATCAGGGAAAACGCTAATGATCGCTTCAAGCGCTGTGATTTTTGTTTTGACGCTGCATGACTGACGCCAGCAAACGCTCTCGTGCGTCAGGCCGCGTCACCTTGGGTGATGTGGCGCAGGCCGCTGGCGTCAGCCCCATCACCGCGTCACGCGCGCTTCGCGGTGACGTCGGCGAGCGCGGCGTGGCGGCCGACTTGGTGGCCCGTGTGCGCGACGCCGCAGCGCGCTTGGCTTATGTGCCCGACCCGGCCGCACGCGCGCTGGCATCCAGCCGCAGCTCGCACGTGGTGGTGCTCATCCCGCTGCTCACCAACACCTTGTTTGTTGACTTGCTGGAAGCCGTGCAGCGCACGCTGACACCTGCGGGTTATCAAACCATGATCGGGGTGACGCACTACCGCGCCGAAGAAGAAGAACAGCTTTTGCAAAGCTACATGGCGCACCGACCCGCAGGCCTGATCGTGACGGGTTTTGACCGCACCGCCGCAGCGCAAAAACTCATCTCCGCCAGTGGCGTGCCTTGTGTGCACGTGATGGAAACGTCAACGCAAGCGGGCGTGTATTGCGTCGGCTTTTCACAGACGGAAGCGGGCTTCACCATCACCGCACATTTGCTGGCGCAAGGCCGACGCCGTATCGCCTTCGTGGCCGCGCAATTAGACCCGCGCGTGATGCAGCGCTTGGAAGGCTATCGACGCTGTTTGCGTGAAGCAGGCTGCTTCGATGCGAACCTGGAATTGCTGGACACAGGCAATTCATCGATGGCTTTGGGCGGGCGCTTGTTAGAAACCTTGCTGGCGGCGAACCCCGACGTAGACGCTGTCTTTTTTTGCAATGACGACTTGGCCCAAGGCGGCTTGATGGCCGCGCTGCGTTTGGGCGTGGCCGTGCCCAGTCGTGTGGCGCTGGCGGGTTTCAATGACCTGACGGGCAGCGATCAAATGCTGCCGCCGTTGACAACCATACGCACTCCGCGCGTCGAAATTGGCGAGCAAGCCTCAAAGATGCTGCTGCGCTTGATGCGCAAAGAAGCGGTGCCGCAGTCGAGCTTGGATGTGGGCTACCAGCTCATCGTGCGCGGCAGCACGTGAGCTCGTCGAGGCCGTCTGTTGAAACCGAAAAATCCAAAAACCCCATCCCGTTCGCCCTGAGGTATCGAAGGGTCTAAGCAGGCCTGAGTCCGAGCGGGATCAACTTGTGTTCGAGTCGTGTGCGGCTCATGTGGCAGATTCGAAACTGCTGCTTCTGCTGAAACTCACTTCGCCCAAACGTCCTTCAACGTCGCCGTCCGATTGAACACCGGCTTGCCTGCCGCGTGCTCAACACGATCCGCCACAAAGTACCCGTGACGCTCAAACTGAAAATGCGCTGCGGCGCTGGCGTACAGCAATGAAGCTTCGGCAAAAGCGCTGATTTTTTTCTTGCTGTTCGGGTTCAACACCGTCAAAAAATCGCGTCCACCGGCTTCGGGTTGCGCTTCGGAAAACAGCCTGTCGTAAAGCCGCACCTCGATGGCCGCGCCGGTGCTCACGCTGACCCAGGTGATGACGCCTTTGACCTTCACCGCGTCTGATCCGGGCGTGCCGCTTTTGGTGTCGGGAACGACCGTGGCCAGCACCGCGGTCACGACTCCGTCGGCATCTTTCTCAAAGCCAGTGCATTCCACCACCACGCCGTATTTCAAGCGCGCTTTGCTGCCGGGTTGCGCCACACCAGCGGCGTCCACACGCGGTGGCGTCAGGCGGAAAAAGCCTTTGCTGGGCACTTCCATGAAGTCTTCGCGCTCTATCCACACCTCATTCGTCAGCATGAATTCGCGTTTGCCCAATTCGGGTTTGGCAGGGTGAACGGGGGCGTGGCACGGCTCTTGAAAGCCGTCGCTGCCAAACACGTCGGCGAAGTTGGTCAGCTTGAGTTTCAGTGGATCCAACACCACGCAAGCGCGCGGTGCTTGCGGGTCGAGGTCGTCGCGCAGGGCGATGTCCAGGCTGCTGTAGTCAATCCAACCGCCTGCTTTGCTGGCACCGCTGCGCTCGGCCAACAAGCGCAGGCTGGCGGCGGTGTAGCCGCGACGGCGCAAGCCCACGATGGTGGGCATGCGCGGGTCGTCCCAACCGTCCACGTGGCCCTCGTCCACCAATTGGCGCAGCTTGCGTTTGCTGGTGACGATGTAGGTGAGGTTGAGGCGCGCAAATTCGTATTGATGCGGTCGGGGCTGCGCTAACAAACCCAAGGTGCACAGGTGGTCCAGCAGCCAGTCGTAAAACGGCCGCTGGTCTTCAAACTCCAGCGTGCAAATGCTGTGGGTGATGTTTTCCAACGCGTCTTCTATCGGGTGTGCGTAGGTGTACATCGGGTAGATGCACCAAGCGTCGCCGGTGTGGTGGTGGGTGGCGCGCTTGATGCGGTAAAGCGCAGGGTCGCGCAAGTTGATGTTGGGGCTGGCCATGTCGATCTTGGCGCGCAGCACGGCGGCACCGTCAGCCAATTTGCCGTCGCGCATCTCGCGCAGGCGGGCCAAGTTTTCAGCCGTTGTGCGTGACCGGTAAGGGCTGTTGGTGCCGGGCTTACCGAAGTCGCCTCGGTGGGCGCGCATGGCTTCGGCGCTTTGCTCGTCCACATAGGCCAAATCGGCAGTCACGAGGGCTTCGGCCGCGCGGTACATGAAGTCGAAATAGTTGCTGGCTTGGTAGAGGTGCGACGTGCTGTTGCCTTTCCATTCGTACCCCAGCCACTTCACCGCATCCAGGATGGCGTCAACGTATTCCTGTTCTTCTTTTTCAGGGTTGGTGTCGTCAAAGCGCAAGTGACACACGCCGCTGTAATCGCGCGCCAAACCAAAGTTCAAGCAAATGCTTTTGGCATGACCAATGTGCAAGTAGCCATTGGGCTCGGGCGGAAAACGGGTACGGATTTTCGCGGGGTCACGCGGGCCCGCCGCATGGTGCGCTGCATCACCCGGCGAGCCGCCGAAATGACGCTGCGCGTAGGTGCCCTCGGCCAAGTCACGCTCAATGATTTGACGCAAAAAATTGCTGGGTTTCAGGTCGGGTTCGGTCATGGGGCGGGGCGCAACATTGCAGCAAAAACAAAGCCAGACGGTCATTCAAAGAACGCCCGTATTCTAAGTTGGTGTGGCTTAGCATCTCGGCCACGAGGTGCCCGCAAGGGCCTGCCATTTGACGGAGACAAACCAGCTTGCAACAACCCCTGCGCCATCCTTTGGGACTCAAGGATTTGGTCATGTGCGAAGGCTGCGGTCAACTGCACCGCTGGCCCTCGCTCAGCTCGCGCTCGGTGGCGCGATGTGTGCAGTGCGAGGCGGTGTTGGGGCGCGGTCATCGCCTCAGCACGCAAGCCTTGACGGCGCTGACGCTGGCGGCGCTGTTGATGTTGCTGGTCACTCATTTGTCCAACGTGGCGTCCATCCGCCTTCAAGGCCCGGTGCTGGCCGCGACGTTTCCCATGGCCATCGCTGCGACTTGGCGCGAAGGTGAGCATCTGGTGGCAGTGTTGGCGGCGCTCACTGCCGTCGTGGCACCTGCGCTGTTCATCGTGCTGCGCTTGTACGTGCTGTTGCCCATTACTTTGCACCGGCGTCCTTTGGGCTTTCGCACCTGCATGCGTTGGCTGCACCATGTGTCGCGCTGGAACATGGTCGAAGTGTTGACCGTGGCGGCTCTGGTGTCGCTGGTGCGCATCGCGGATTTGGCGCAGGCCACGCCTGGCCCCGCGATGTACGCGATGGTCGTGCTGGCTTTGTTGTTGGCGGGCATCGAGTCGGCAGGCGTCAAACACTTGTGGCATGAGTTGCCAGAGGTGGCGCGATGACTGCGGTCGCCATGTTGGGTTGCGAATGCTGTGGATTGGTGTCGCACGTGAACCTTGAGGCGCACGACAGCGCCTGCCCGCGCTGCGGTGAAGCGCTTCACGCTTGCAAACCGCACAGCTTGCAGCGCACCTGGGCCTATTTGATCGCCGCGACGCTGGCGTATTTGCCCGCCAATTTTTTGCCGCTGATGAGCACATCGAGCGGTTTTCGGCGCAGCACCCACACCTTGTTGGGCGGCATTGCCGAGCTGTGGCATTCCGACGCCTGGGGTTTGGCCACCATTGTGTTCATCGCCAGCATTGCGGTGCCGATTTTGAAGATAGCAACCGTGGCCTTGTTGGCCTGGAGCGTGCAGTACGCGCCCGTGTGGCGACAGAAGGAAAGGGCGCGCTTGTTCCGGTCGGTTGAAGCAGTGGGACACTGGTCTATGCTGGATGTTTACGTCGTGGTTTTGTTGGCAGCCTTCGTGCGCTTTGGATCGGTGGCCAGCGTGAAGCCCGAGCCGGGTTTGCTGGCGTTTGCCGCGGTGGTTTTTTTGACGATGCTGGCCGCACAAAGCTTTGATGCCCGGTTGATTTGGCCTGCCAAACTCATCACAACCGAGCCGCGTTTGTTACGTTCCGCGCCATGACCGAGCCTGTTTCATCTTCCGAACCTGCTGCTGCACCCGCAGCACCCGCAGCACCCGCAGCCTCAACCTCACCCGCCGCAGTCATCATCCCCACGCCGCTGATCCAACGCAAAAATCGCATGCGTTTGTCGTTGGTCTGGATCGTCCCGTTGGTGGCCTTGTTGGTGGGCGGCGCGCTGCTGCTGCGCACCTTGCTCGCGGTCGGCCCGCGCATAGAAATTGAGTTTCGCAACGCCGAAAGTTTGGAGCCCGGCAAAACCGAGGTGCGCTATAAAGAAGTCGTCATAGGCCGGGTCGAATCGGTGTCGCTGCGTGACGACAGAACCCGCGTGATTGCCACTGTGCAGCTCGACCGTTCGGCCGCCGCCATCGCCGTGCAGGACACCGGTTTTTGGGTGGTGCGTCCGCGCGTGGCGTTGGCGGGCGTGAGCGGCTTGGGCACGCTGTTCTCGGGTGCCTACATCGGTGTGGATGCAGGCAGCATGACGCAACCTCGCAAGCAGTTCATCGGCTTGGAAGTGCCGCCCTTTGTGCTGCGCGGCGAGCCCGGTCGCAGCTTTGTTTTGCGCGCACCGAACTTGGGTTCACTCGATGTGGGCTCGCCAGTTTTGTACCGCCGCACGCCGGTGGGCCGGGTGGTCGGTTTCACCTTGCTGCCTGACGAAGATGAGCTGTCGGTGAAGGTGTTCATTGAAGGCCCATACGACCGTCTGGTTACACCGCAATCGCGGTTTTGGAATGCCAGCGGAGTGGACCTCACGGTGAGTGCCGGAGGCTTGACGCTCAACACCCAAAGCGTGGCCACGGTGATCGCTGGCGGCGTGGCGTTTGAGCAAGCCCCCGACTCGGTCAGGTCGGCGCCCGCGGCAGCCAACACGGCCTTCACCTTGTTCGGTGATCGCCGCAGCGCCATGGCCCCACCGGACGGCGCGGCACAGTCACTGCGCATGGTGTTCGACGGTTCGGTGCGCGGCTTGGTGGTGGGCGCACCGGTTGACTTTTTGGGCGTGGAAATTGGCAACGTGCGCTCCATCGCTTTGCAGCAAGGCGCGCCCGGCCAGCGCTTTCCTGTGTTGGTGACGGCCGATATTTATCCGCTGCGTTTTGGCAAGCTGCGCGGCGTGCCGGGCAAGGCCAACGCCAACGCCACCGAACCGGAAGGCAGTTTGGCTTTGCTGCAGCGCCTGGCTGACAGCGGCTTGCGAGCGCAATTGCGCACCGGCAACTTGCTGACCAATCAGTTGTACGTGGCACTGGATTTTTTGCCACCGTCTGCGAAACAAACCAAGACGGCACTGCTGGCCGATGCCGAAGGCGTCATCACTTTGCCCACCATGCCCGGCACCTTGAGCGAGCTTCAACCGCAGGTCGCCAGCATCGTTGACAAGCTCAGCAAAATTCCTTTCCAAGACATTGCCGCTTCAGTCCAAACCACGCTCAGCCAAGTCAACACCGCAGTGGCGGCCTTCGGTGGTTTGACCCCCGAGGCGCAGAAGGCATTGGTCGGCGTGCAAACCACACTGGCCGATGTGCAACGCACTTTGGGCAGCGCGCAAGCCACGATGAAAAACATCGACCAAAACCTGCTCGACGAACGGGCACCTGTGCAGCGTCAGTTTGAACAAACCTTGATGGAAGTGCAACGCGCGGCGCAGTCGCTTCGTGTGCTGACTGACTACTTGCAACTTCACCCCGAAGCCGTGGTTCGAGGCAAGCCAGCCGACGCGCCTGTGCAGACGCTGCCGCCTTCCACTTCTGAGAAGAAAGCGCCATGACGTCCAGGTTCCGCCACCCATTTATTTCTGCCGCTATCTCCGCCACTATCGCTGCTGCCGTCGCATGCGTCAGCCTCCAACTGCAGGGTTGCGCAGCCGCGCCTGCGGTCCGATTTCACAGCCTGTTGGCGCTGGATGGCCCAGCGCGTGCAACGTCTTTGACCTCCGGGTTTGCGGTGACCTCGGCGACCGTGACGGTACCGCCCCAGGTTGATCAACCGCAGTGGTTGCTGCGAAATGTTGACGGCACGCTCAGCTTGCTGGAGCAAGAACGCTGGGTCGCCCCCTTGCGCGGCGAGTTGCAAAGTGCGTTGCTCGACCGCTGGGTCAGCGCTTGGGGCGCACGCGCGCCGGAGGCTTCAGCATCCAAAGAGAACACATGGCGCGTGACGGTTGATGTCACGCGTTGGGAGGCCGCACCAGGCCGAGAGGTGAGGTTGGAAAGCCGCTGGTCGGCAAGCTCTGCAAGCACGGTCTTAACCTGCAGATCCTTCATTCAAGAAGCCACCGTGAACGACGGGGGATCGGCCATATTGGCGCTGGCGTCCAGCCACCGCAGGGCCGTCATTCGGCTTGCCGACGAAGTTGCAAGCCGCCTCACTGAAATTCAAAAAAGCGGAATCGCTCGCTGCGCTGACTTGCCTGCTTGAGTCTTCAAGCGGCCTGATACGCCCACCGACCTGCCAAGGCCGAAACGGTGCTCACGGCGGTGCCCCAAGTCATGTCGATCAGGGCCAAGCTGGCGGGCCAGTTTTTCAAGGTCGCCAAGTTGGTGAGGTCGTAAGTCGCGTAAGCGAAGAAGCCGAACAAGGCCGCCTTGATGGCGGTTTCGCCCCAGCCCATAGCTGCGCCCGGCACCACCGCAAACACCATCAAGCCCACTGGATAGAGCAGGTAGAACAGTGCGCCGACCGCCAACCTGGGCTCCGCGGACATCAGGTGACCGATGCCCTGTTGATATAGCGGTTTGGCAATCCAGCCCAACCAGACCAAGTCAATTGCCACCATGACCAAGGCGGTGGCAGCGTAGGCGAGCAGGGTTTTTTGCATGGTTTTTCAGGTTATATGGTGTTGCTGCGATTTCACTGCGTCACTGCGTCATGGCGTCGCTTTTCCTCGGCCCTGCAGGGTGATCTCATGAAACAGAAAGCGGCGGCGTTGCAAATTCCTGCGGGCACTCGCGATGGCCAGGACCTCACTTTTTTTTGCGCTTTGTCGTTGTCAGTTTCATGAATCACGTGAGCCTTCTGACAGCACTAACAGGCCCTAAGCTTTCGGAACAGACAAACTTTTTATTGACTCGCTGCCCGGAAAAATCTGCGTATTCAGCGCGTCGGTGCTCACCGACATGTGATCCGACAGCACGCCCTTCAGCACGCTGCGGATGTCGGTCGTGATTCGCAAGTCGCGGCCCTCGAAGCGGTCTTTCTTGGCCAAGCCTGGCCAATCGCCCCAGACACGGCCGCCGCTGACCTTGCCGCCCAACACAAACGCCACACCGCCGGTGCCGTGATCTGTGCCCTGGGTGCCGTTCATGGCCACTTCGCGGCCGAATTCGCTGACGACGACAACCACGGTGTTCTGCCACGTGCTGCTGGGCAGCAGGCCCTCGCGCAACGCGGCCAATCCGTTGTCAAGCTGGCGCAAGTTGTTGGAAATAGCCCCTGTGGGCGCGGCTTGGTTGGCGTGGCTGTCCCAGCCTCCCAACTCCAACACGGCGGCTTGAGGCCCGTCGGCTTGCGCTAAAAACTCGGCGGCTCGCTTGGCCAAGGCGGCGAAGTTGCCCGTCTTGTTGCCACCGGCGCTTGTCCTGTCCGCGTTCTTGTCAACGTTCATGTCGGCGTTCATGCTGGTGTCAAAGTGCAGCGCCCGTGCGCGTGACAAAGCCAACCCCAAAGCAGGGTCGTTGCCGTACATGCGCTCCATGCGATTCACCAAATCCACCGACGGGTCGGGCAAGTTGGAGGGTGCCCAGGTGTCGATGGTGCCCGTGCCTCGCAGCACCAAAGGCACGGTGGTGCTCAGCGCCAAACCTTTGCTGCGCTGCACGCCGAGTGCGCGGCCCAGCCATCCGGTGCTGAGCTCATACGGACGGCTGCCCCCCGACTCCAACACCTGCTGCGCATCGAAGTGCGAGCGGTCGCGGTAGCCCAAGCCCACTGCGTGCACCACGCCCATTTCGCCGCGCTGGTACAGGCTGTGCAATTGCGCCAAGTTGGGGTGCATCGCGAAGCTGCTGTCCAGCGGCAAGACTGGCTCGGCGTATTGCGACAACGCACCTCGCGCGGCGATGAAATCGGGGTCGCCCACGGCAGGCACCGCATACAAACCGTCCATACCACCGCGCAAGATAACCATGACAAAGCGCTTCTGGCTGCCTGCCGCGTGGCTCGGTGTTGCGGCAAAACTCAGCGTGGCCAAGGGTGAGCTTGACGCACCGCCAAGCAAGGCTTTGATGAGCAAACGGCGCTTAAAAAACGGTGAGGTGTTCATGTGATCTTGTCCTTCAGCGGCGTTGAAATTCAGGCGACATCAACAGCAGCGCGAGGGCTTGCGGTCCGTCGGCTGCACGCTCAATTTGCAAGCGGGTGCCCTCGCTCAGTTGAGCCCCCAAGCTGGCCGATGCCAGCGCGCGGGCGTCTACGGTGCGTCCTAGGCGCTCGGCCACGCGGGTCGCCCATTCCATGCGTTGCCACACCGCTTCAGGCCCCAACCAGTCATCGGCTTTGTCGGGCCAACCGGCGGGCGACGATGCGCCGTGAGGGCGCTGCCCCAGCGTGTTGATGATGCCTGTGGCGTTGTTCATCAAAGGCGCGCTGACCCGGTCCTCCAGCCGCGCCGTCAAACCCAGCACGCGCACGGTCGACACCACAAATTCTTCCGGCGTTTTCAGTTTCACGGCGGGGGCCGCCCACGCCTCGGGGCTGCGGATCAGCTCGCGGTAGACCTCGGCCAGTTGCCCGCGGCTGCGCAGGTAGGCGGCCGTCAATTTGTCCACCACCGATGCTGGAGGTTCGTCGGCAATGAAGTGGCGCGCCAGCTTGGTGGCAATGAAGCGCGCGGTGGCGGGGTGTTCCGCCAAGTCATGCAGCACGGCGCGCAAGGCCTCGGGTCCGGCGTGGTAGCTCTTGCCGAGCACGGTTTTGCTGCCGGGTTCGTGCCAGGTTGGATCGAAGCGAATCGAAGCATCTGTTTGCTGCGGCGGAATGCGCCAACCCGTCAGCACGGCTGCAAACGCGGTGACATCGGCCTGCCGGTAGCCGCCAGCTTGGTCGGCACGCCCGTTGGCGGCTCCCAGCGTGTGCAGCTCCAGCACCTCGCGCGCAAGGTTTTCGTTCAGGCCTGCGGCGCGGCGCGGCTGCGTCATGTCTGGTGCGGCGTTTTGTGCGCGTTTGGCCGAACGCAGCGCAAACACTGAATTCGGCCCCGCCGATTGGTTGTTGTCCAGATAGCGCAGCATGGCCGGATGCGTCGTGGCGTCAGCCAGCATTTGCTCAAAACTGCCAGCAATGTTGGGCCGAATCGCATCACGTTCGAATGCGCCCACCAAGCCTCGCACGCTCCCTTTGGTGAGCGACACCGTGAAGTGATTGGCCCAAAACCAAACCAGCCGTTCCGCGAAAGGGCGTTGAGTTTGTGCGGCGGTGTTAAAGCGCGATCGCACATCGGCGGCAATCACCTCGCGGTAGTGGCCGGCCAGAACTTGCTCGGCCGTCATGCCGAGCGGTGGGTTTTTGGCCAAGCGGCGGTTCTCGGCCTCGGCGGCCACGTGGGCCACCGCTTGGTCGGTATTCAGCAAGCCTTCGCCGCGTGCTGCATCTGCTGGGCCAATCTGCGCCAGCAACCATGCTTGCGGATCACTCTGCATGGTGTTGAGGTTCGCCTCTCCCAGACCAAATCTGTGTGCGGCGATGGCGGCGGTGTGGTTCATGCAGGCATCCAGTAAGCGCGTGTGCGGTGTTTAAGCAACGCGCCAAGCGCGTACACGGAAGGACAGACAAACCCAGGCGGCTTTGCAAAGTTATGTTTTAACGCGCCCTGGAATCGGACATAGGGAAACGCGGAACAAAAAAACGGCCCGGTGCTGCCACCGGGCCGTTTTCATGTTGACTTCGCTGAAGTCTGTGACGTTCTTAGCGCTTGGCTTTGGTCGCAGCTTGAGTTGCCTTGACTGCCGTTGCCGAGATGGCATTGAAGTTGGCTTCGGCCACGTTGGTGGCTTGCTTGGCAGCCTTTTGCACGCCGTCAAACGCGTTGTTGGCAGCGGCCACAGCCGACTTGACCAGCGACAGCACGTTCTCTGAACCAGCAGGTGCGTTCTTCATGCTGCTGTCCACCAGCGACATGAATTTTTTCTGTGCGTCGGCAGCGGTGCTCTCAGCAACCTTGGTCACTTCAGCGGTGGTGCTGGAAGCGATGTCGTACAGGTGACGGCTGTAGGCAGCAGCTTTCTCGGCCACGGGTTGCAGCATGCCGGCTTGCAGAGCCATCAGCTCTTGCGCGTCTTTCACAGACAGCGTGGCCTTGGCGGTGTCTGCCATTTCGCCCATGGCGGCTTTGGCGACTTGCAGGTTCAGCTCGACCAACTTCTCAACACCTTCGAAGGCCTTGCTGGTCAGACCCAGCAGGGTTTCGATGTTGGATTTGTGGGCGGCCATCATTTGCTCGGCAGTGATCATGTGTTTGCTCCAGAGGGTTGAAAAAGCGGTTGGAAATTTGATTTGCAGGTTATGTTGCACTGCAACATAGGCCGAATTGTAGGCGCGCACGCCATGAAAGCAAGCGTTTTTTGTTGCAGTGCAGCAAAATGGAAGGCGAGCTCTAAATTGGCAAATGCGCGCGCCGCCATTCGCGGGTCGGCACAATCCGGCGTCATGCAGGCCTTTCACTCTGACACCTTCGTGCTGCCACTGCCCGAGGGCCACAGTTTTCCCATGAGCAAGTACCGCTTGCTGCGTCAGCGGGTCGAAGCCGAGTTGCCTCAAATTGATCTGTGCGAAGCGCCCATGGCCAGCGACGGCGAACTCGCCCTGGCGCACAGCCCGAGCTACGTGAACCACGTTGCCGACGGCCTGCTCAGCGCCGCGCAGCAACGCGAAATCGGCTTCCCGTGGAGCCCGCGCATGGTCGAGCGCGCGCGCCGCTCGGTGGGTGCCACGATTGCTGCGGCACGGGCTGCCCTGCGCGACGGCGTTGCGGCCAACTTGGCGGGCGGCACGCATCACGCGCACGCCGACAAAGGTTCGGGTTACTGCGTCTTCAACGACGTGGCCGTGGCCGCGAGGTTGATGCAGGCTGAACATCACCGTCAACATCGCCGCTTGTTGCGCGTGGCCGTGGTCGACTTGGACGTGCATCAAGGCAATGGCACAGCGTCTATTTTTCGAGACGATTCGACCGTGTTCACGCTGTCAATCCACGGTGAAAAGAACTTCCCGTTTCGCAAAGAGGCCAGCGACCTGGACGTGAATTTGCCCGATGGTTGTGGTGATTGCGAATACCTCGACGCCTTGGACGCGGCCCTGGCCACGCTCTGGTCACTTCACGCTGAAGCCATGCCAAATCTGATTTTTTACGTGGCCGGTGCCGACCCGCACGAGGGCGATCGTTTGGGCCGTTTGAAGCTGTCAGCTGCTGCCTTGACCGAGCGCGACCGGCGTGTCTTCAGCGCAGCGCGTGCACGCGAAATTCCCGTCGCGGTGTCGATGGCCGGTGGTTACGGCCGTGACATTGCCGATACTGTCGCCGTCCACTTCAGCACTTTGAAGCTGGCCAGCGAGTTGGGTTGGCGCAAAAAAAGTGCGACCGTCGAATGAAACAATGCAGCACCATTTTTTGAATTCGCAAGGAAGTCCTTGATGCGCCCTCTCATTCTTGAATCGTCGACAGCAGCCGCAACCGCAATTGCAACAGTAGATGCCGCCATCACCTCCCGCGCCTCGGTGCGTGCCTTTCTGCCGCAACCCGTGCCGCGCGAAATGATTGAAGACCTCTTGCGCGTGGCAGCGCGGTCGCCGTCAGGCACCAACACCCAGCCGTGGAATGTCTGGGTTTTGACAGGTGAAACCAAACGCGCGCTGTCGCAAAAACTGCAAGCCGCGCACAACGACCCGCTGGTGGCCGCCACCCACACCGAGGACTACGCCTATTACCCCACTCAGTGGCAATCGCCCTTCATCGAGCGTCGCCGCAAAGTGGGTTGGGATTTGTACAGCTTGCTCGGCTTGGTCAAAACCGACAAAGCGGGCATGCACGCGCAGCACGGTCGTAACTACGATTTCTTCGATGCACCTGTGGGCCTGATGTTCACGATAGACCGCGTCATGCAGCAAGGCAGTTGGCTCGACTACGGCATGTTCATGCAAAGCCTGATGGTGGCAGCGCGTGGGCGCGGGCTGGACACCTGTCCGCAAGCCGCGTTCAACCAATACCACCGCATCATCCTGCCGCACATCGGCGCACCGCCCGAGCACCGTTTGGTGTGCGGCATGTCGCTGGGTTATGCCGACGCCTCGGCCGTGGCCAACACCCTGATCACCGAGCGCGAAGCTGTCGCCAACTTCACGAGGTTTTTGGGATGAGTAACTCGGCGCATGGAAAACTTCGCATCGCAAAAAATCCCGTTCGCCCTGAGGTGGTTCTTCCGACTGTCCTGAGGTATCGAAGGAAGGGTTCGCGCAGGACTTCCTTCGATACCTCAGGACGATCGGAAGAGATGCCTCCGTCCGAACGGGCTTGGGTATCGTGCCACGTCAGTGCGAAAAGTCTGTCCCGCGAACTTCTTCGGTACTGTGTTGCCATCATCGCCCTTGCGTTGTGCCCGCTGGCCGCCCAAGCCGCTGACATCGACGGCAGCAAATTGTCAGCTTGGTGGGGCATTCCCTTTGCGGGCATGTTGCTGTCCATCGCCATTCTTCCCTTGGCTTTGCCCGCTTTGTGGCATCACCACTTCGGGAAAATTGCCGCTGCTTGGGCGCTGGCTTTGGCGCTGCCGTTTGCGTGGGTGTTCGGCCCGGCCGCTATGGCCAGCAGCGTGGTTCACACGCTGCTCAGCGAGTACCTGCCCTTCATCATTTTGCTCACCGCGCTGTTCACCATTTCCGGCGGCATTTATGTTCGCGGCAACTTGCACGGCAGCCCCGCCTTGAACGTCGCCATCATGGCCATTGGTGCGGTGCTGGCCAGCGCCATGGGCACCACAGGCGCGTCGGTGCTGTTGATACGTCCGCTGATACGCGCCAACGACAACCGCAAAAGCGTGGCTCACGTGGTCGTTTTTTTCATCTTCATTGTGTCCAACGCCGGTGGTTCACTGACGCCGCTGGGCGACCCGCCTTTGTTTTTGGGCTTCTTGAAATGCGTCGATTTTTTCTGGACGGTGAAACACATCTTTCCCGAAACGCTGTTTTTGATTGGCTCGCTGCTGGCGATTTTTTATGTCATCGACTCATGGCACTACAAGCGCGAAGGCGTCATGCGTGTTGACCCCACACCCGACTCACCGACCTTTGGCCTGGACGGTGCTATTAACTTCGTGCCGCTGTTGATGGTGATGGCGTTGGTGCTGATG
>JANYJJ010000167.1 GCA_025358485.1 Burkholderiales bacterium
CTGGGTGACGAAGATCATCTGGGCGACATGGACTTCAAGGTTGCGGGCACCACATTCGGTATCACCGCGCTGCAAATGGACATCAAAATCCAGGGCATCACCAAAGAAATCATGCAGGTTGCGCTGGCTCAGGCTAAAGAAGCCCGCATGCACATCCTGGGCAAGATGCAGGAGGCCATGGGCGCGGCTAAAACCGAGGTGTCTGACTTTGCGCCACGCCTGTACGTGATGAAGATCAACCCCGAAAAAATCCGTGACGTCATCGGCAAAGGCGGCGCTGTCATTCGCGCCTTGACCGAAGAAACCGGCACGCAGATCAACATCGCGGAAGACGGCACCATCACGATCGCGTCGACAGACAACGACAAAGCGGCTTACGCTAAAAAACGCATCGAAGAGATCACCGCCGAAGTTGAAATCGGCAAGATCTACGAAGGCCCGGTCACCAAGATTTTGGACTTCGGCGCGCTCATCAACTTGCTGCCCGGCAAAGACGGTTTGCTTCACATCAGTCAAATTGCGCACCAGCGGGTTGAGAAGGTCACCGACTTCCTGAAAGAAGGCCAAATCGTCAAGGTCAAGGTCATGGAAACCGACGAAAAAGGTCGCGTTAAGTTGTCTATGAAGGCCCTGATCGACCGCGACCAAGCGCCCGCGTTTCAGCCCAATCCGGCCGATGGTGGACACAACTGACTTGTTGCAGAAGATGAACTTGAAGCCGCTTTCAGGGTCAAGTTCTTAATTGCAAAACTGCGCATGAGAGCCGTCCACATCACGCACTTTGGTGAACCCGAAGTGCTGCAACTCACCGAACGCCCCATGCCCGTGGCGGGCGAGGGTGAAGTGTTGGTGCGCGTGGCCGCATCGGGTGTGAACCGGCCTGACGTGTTGCAACGCAAAGGCTTTTATCCAGTGCCACCGGGCGCGTCTGATTTGCCGGGCTTGGAAATCGCGGGAACCATCGCCGATGGCGACGCTGCGGCCATGGCGGCTGCGGGCTTCAAAGTCGGTGACCGAGTTTGCGCTTTGGTGGCCGGTGGTGGCTACGCCGAATGGTGCGTGGCACCTGTCGGTCAGTGCCTGCCTGTACCGGGCAGCTTGACCGACATCGAAGCCGCCAGCCTGCCTGAAACTTTCTTCACGGTCTGGTCGAATGTGTTTGACCGTGCGCGTCTGAAAAGCGGCGAAACGTTGTTGATTCAAGGCGGCAGCAGCGGCATCGGCGTCACGGCCATCCAGATGGCCAAAGCGGCAGGTGCCACTGTGATCGTGACTGTGGGCTCAGACGAAAAAGTGGCGGCGTGTTTAGCGCTGGGTGCCGATCGAGCCATCAACTACCGCAACCAGGATTTCCCCGCAGAAGCACTTCGGCTTACAGGCAATCGCGGCGTTGATGTCATTCTCGACATGGTTGCTGGAAGCTACGTGGCGCGCGAATTGACCTGCATGGCCGAAGACGCGCGCTTGGTCATCATTGCGGTGCAGGGCGGCGCGGAAGCGCAAATCGACGCGGGCACGGTGCTTCGTCGGCGCTTGACCATCACTGGTTCCACGCTGCGGCCTCGGCCCTTGGCGTTCAAGTCCGCGATTGCTGCGTCTTTGTTGAAAAACGTCTGGCCTTGGTTGCAGACTGGTCAAATCAAACCCGTGATCCATCAAGTGTTTCCCGCAGCGCAAGCTGCGCAGGCGCACAGCTTGATGGAATCGAACCAGCACATCGGCAAATTGGTGCTCATATGGTGAACGTCACGACCGCACACACCCGTCGCAACTTGGTGGTGGGCAACTGGAAAATGAACGGCAGTCGCGCCGCCAATGCCGCTTTGCTCAATGACCTGCACGCCGCGGGCCCGTTCAATGGCGATGTCGCCGTGTGCGCACCGTTCCCTTACTTGGCTGACGTCGCCTTGGCGCTTCAAGGCAGTCGCGTGGCTTGGGGCGCGCAAGACTGCTCGGCCCACGAGAGTGGGGCCTACACCGGCGAAGTTTCCGTCGGCATGCTCGCTGAATTTGCGTGCCGCTATGTGTTGGTCGGCCACTCAGAGCGCCGCGCCATGCATGCGGAAACTGACCAGTTGGTCGCCGACAAAGCCAAGATCGCGCTGGCCCACGGCCTGACACCCATCGTTTGTGTGGGTGAGACTTTGGCTGAGCGCGAAGCCGGACAAACCGAGGCCGTGGTCAAGCGCCAGTTGTCGGCGGTGATTCACACCTTGGCGCATTGCATTTCGCAGGTCGTGGTGGCGTATGAGCCTGTGTGGGCGATAGGCACGAGCAAAACGGCCTCACCCGAGCAAGCGCAAGCGGTGCATGCGGTGTTGCGAGCCCAACTGCAAGCCGCGACTGAGAAAGCGCAGCACATGCAAATTTTGTACGGCGGCAGCGTCAAAGCCGACAACGCCGTCCAACTGTTTTCGCAACCCGACATTGACGGCGGGTTGATCGGAGGGGCTTCCCTCAAGGCCGCAGACTTCGCGGCCATTTGCAAAGCCATGGGCAGCACGCGTGCGTGAGCGCGCCCTCGATTTTTGGAGCTTGAAAAAATGAACTGGTTGTTGAATTTGGTGGTGGTGATTCAGGTTTTGTCGGCGTTGACCATGATCGGTTTGGTCCTGGTGCAACACGGCAAAGGTGCCGACATGGGTGCCTCATTCGGCAGCGGTGCCTCGGGCAGCTTGTTCGGCGCCACAGGCAGCGCCAACTTTTTGTCGCGGTCCACAGCCGCATGCGCCGCGGTCTTTTTCGCTTGCACCTTGGGCTTGGCCTACATTGCCAACGACCGCACTCGCACGTCTGCTGGCAGCGTGCTCGACCGTCCAGCAGTTGTCGCACCTGTGGCAGCCCCTGCTTCTGGTGCCGCCCAGATTCCGGGAGCACCGGCTGTGGCAGCTTCTGCTGTTGTGGTGCCAGTGTTGCCTACTCCGGCCGCAGCACCGGCGTCTGGTGCCGCTGCGATTCCAAACAAGTGACGCTGACAAGTGACGCTGCCAGAGCGAGCATCGCGTCGATGTTGCTCATGTTGCAGTGCAGCGGAAACCCTCAAAAAGCAGTTCTTTGAGGTTAGAATTTAGAGCTGTTTTGGAGAGCAATCCTCACGCCATCCAAAGCGCTTTGAGCGACTTTTGAGTCGGCCGACGTGGTGAAATTGGTAGACACGCTATCTTGAGGTGGTAGTGGCGAAAGCTTTGCGAGTTCGAGTCTCGCCGTCGGCACCAAGTACCTGATTTTTGCGAACGCCCTTCGTTTCGCACATCGTTTTCACAGCCCGCTCTTCTAGCCCGCTTTCCCAGCCCAAAGACACACCATGAATTTGGAACCCTACCTGCCAGTGATTTTGTTCATCTTGGTCGGTGTGGCGGTCGGTGTGGTGCCCCAAGTCATCGGTTTTGTTTTTGGTCCCAACAAGCCTGACGCGGCCAAAAATTCGCCTTACGAATGCGGCTTCGAAGCCTTCGAAGACGCGCGCATGAAGTTCGATGTGCGCTACTACTTGGTGGCAATTCTGTTCATCTTGTTCGACCTGGAAATTGCTTTCCTATTCCCTTGGGCGGTGTCGCTCCGCGAAATCGGGCCTACTGGCTTTTGGGCAACGATGATTTTCTTGGGCATTCTGGTTGTGGGCTTCGCCTACGAGTGGAAAAAAGGTGCGCTGGACTGGGAATAGTGAATCGCTTGCAGGACGAATTGGGAGCGGCCCGACATTTCGCCTACTGCCAGTTGACGAATGGAGTTTTTTGAATGGGAATAGAAGGCGTACTGAAAGAAGGCTTCGTCACGACCAGCCTGGACACCGTGATCAACTGGTCAAAAACGGGTTCGCTGTGGCCCATGACTTTTGGTTTGGCGTGCTGCGCGGTTGAAATGATGCATGCCGGTGCAGCGCGCTACGACATCGACCGCTTCGGCATGTTGTTCCGCCCCAGCCCGCGTCAGAGCGATTTGATGATCGTGGCCGGCACACTGTGCAACAAGATGGCCCCTGCGCTGCGCAAGGTGTATGACCAGATGTCTGAGCCGCGTTGGGTGTTGTCCATGGGCACTTGCGCCAACGGCGGCGGGTATTACCACTACAGCTACTCAGTGGTCCGCGGTTGCGACCGGATTGTGCCGGTAGACGTGTACGTGCCCGGCTGCCCGCCAACAGCTGAAG
>JANYJJ010000193.1 GCA_025358485.1 Burkholderiales bacterium
CAAACATTTTTTCTCGACGTTCCTGTTGTGGGAGCTGCTCAAGGGCTTGTCGCTCACCGGGCGCTATTTGTTTGCACGCAAAATCACCGTGCAATTTCCCGAAGAAAAAACGCCACAAAGCCCACGCTTTCGCGGCCTGCATGCGCTTCGTCGCTACGAAAATGGCGAAGAGCGCTGCATTGCTTGCAAGCTGTGCGAAGCGGTGTGCCCGGCCATGGCCATCACGATTGAGTCTGAAGTTCGCGACGACGGCTCGCGCCGCACCACCCGCTACGACATCGACCTGACCAAGTGCATCTTCTGCGGCTTCTGCGAAGAAAGTTGCCCGGTTGACTCCATCGTCGAGACGCATATCTTCGAGTACCACGGCGAAAAGCGTGGCGACCTCTACTTCACCAAAGACATGCTGCTTGCCGTTGGTGACCGCTACGAGAAAGAAATCTCCGCCAACAAGGAGGCCGACGCCCGCTACCGCTGAGCCTGTGGTTTCAGGCTCACTTCCGAATGGTCATGTCGATTGTTGACATGCACCCTTCGGCCTGGCGTCTAAAAATTCTATGAACACGACCACCGCGCTCTTCTACGCTTTTTCTGCCGTGCTGCTGTTTGCTGCGTTTCGCGTCATCACCGCACGAACGCCGGTTTATGCCGCGCTGTATTTGGTGTTGGCGTTTTTCTCGGCGTCTTGCGTTTGGATCTTGTTGAGTGCTGAGTTTTTGGCCATCTCTTTGGTGCTGGTGTATGTCGGCGCGGTGATGGTGCTGTTCTTGTTTGTGGTGATGATGTTGGACATCAACGTGGACGGCCTGCGCAAAGACTTTTGGAAGCACTTTCCGCTGGCCGGTTTGGTGGGCGTGATCATTGCGCTGGAAATGTCGGCCGTGCTGTTGGGCGGTTTCCGGTTGAGCGACGCGCCGGTGACCGATGCCGCTGCGCTCAAGCTCGGCAACACCAAGATGTTGGGCATTGAGATTTACACCAAGTACCTGTACCCGCTGCAGCTGGCGGCCGTGCTGCTCTTGGTGGCCATCATTGCGGCCATCGCATTGACGCTGCGCAAGCGAAAAGACTCCAAGTATGTGAACCCTGCCGACCAAATCAAGGTTCGATCAGCCGACCGCGTTCGTGTGGTGAAGATGGCCGCCACAGTGGAAGCGCCGCCTCATGAAATTCCGGCAGTGGCAGTGACAGTGGCAGCGGCAACGGCAGCGACAGCGACAGCGAGCTCAACCGTCAAGCCCACCGGAGGTCAGACATGAATCCTTTGAGCTTGGGGCCCATCACCTTGGGTCACTTCTTGTCGCTGGGTGCGATTTTGTTTGCGCTGTCGGTGATCGGCATCTTCCTGAATCGCAAAAACCTCATCGTGTTGCTGATGGCGATTGAGCTGATGTTGTTGGCCGTGAACTTGAACTTTGTGGCCTTCTCGCATTACTTGGGCGACATGTCTGGCCAAGTGTTCGTGTTCTTCATCCTGACGGTGGCGGCCGCTGAATCGGCCATCGGCTTGGCAATCTTGGTGGTGCTGTTTCGCAACCGCGCTTCGATCAATGTGGACGAGCTGGACGCCCTCAAGGGCTGATCTCTCTTTCGTCACAGTTTTCGTCACAGTTTTCAGCCCAGTTTTCAACACAGCACCAACTCACCTCTGTCCCGTATGTCCGCACAACTCTCACAAACCACGCTGCTCGCGGTGCCCTTTGCACCGCTGGTCGGCTGCTTGATTGCTGGTTTCTTCGGCAACAAAATCGGTCGCCGCGCCACGCACACCGCCGCAATCTTGGGCGTGCTTGTTGCCTTTGTGCTGTCTGCCCTGACCTTGAAATCCGTCATCAACGACGGTGCCCGCTTCAACGCCACCATTTACGAATGGATGGTGCTGGGCGGCTTGAAGATGGAGATAGGCTTCTTGGTTGACGGCCTCACCGCCATGATGATGTGCGTTGTCACTTTCGTGTCGCTCATGGTGCACACCTACACCATCGGCTACATGGAACACGAAGACGGCTACCAGCGCTTCTTCAGCTACATATCGCTGTTCACTTTTGCCATGTTGATGCTGGTGATGAGCAACAACATGCTGCAACTGTTTTTTGGTTGGGAAGCGGTGGGCTTGGTGTCCTACCTGCTCATCGGTTTTTATTACAGCAAGCCCACCGCCATTGCGGCCAACATGAAGGCGTTTTTGGTCAACCGCGTGGGTGACTTCGGCTTCATCTTGGGCATCGGTTTGATCGTCGCTTACGGCGGCACCTTGAACTACACCGAGGTGTTTGCCAAAGGCCCCGAACTGGCCAAGCTCACCTTGCCGAATCCCTTTGGATCCGCTGATTGGATGTTGGTGACGGTGGCCTGCATTTGCCTCTTCATCGGTGCCATGGGCAAGAGCGCGCAGTTCCCTTTGCATGTGTGGCTGCCCGATTCGATGGAAGGCCCCACGCCCATCTCGGCGCTGATCCACGCGGCCACCATGGTCACGGCCGGCATCTTCATGGTGGCGCGCATGTCGCCACTGTTTGAGTTGTCAGACACAGCACTCAGCTTCATCTTGGTGATCGGCTCCATCACCGCGCTGTTCATGGGCTTTTTGGGAATCATTCAAAACGACATCAAACGTGTGGTGGCCTATTCCACGCTCAGCCAGCTGGGCTACATGACGGTGGCGCTGGGCGCATCGGCTTACTCGGTGGCGGTGTTCCACCTGATGACGCACGCATTCTTCAAAGCGCTGCTGTTCTTGGCCGCAGGCTCGGTGATCATCGGCATGCACCACGACCAAGACATCCGCAACATGGGCGGCCTGCGCAAGTACATGCCCATCACCTGGATCACCGCGTTGCTGGGCTCTCTGGCCCTCATCGGCACGCCGTTGTTTTCAGGTTTCTACAGCAAAGACAGCATCATCGAAGCGCTGCACGCCACGCACATTGCGGGCGCAGGCTTTGCCTACTTTGCGGCGATGGCGGGCGTGTTCATCACCGCCTTCTATTCTTTCCGCATGTACTTCTTGGTGTTTCACGGCCAAGAGCGTTTTCATCACAAACCTTTTCCGGGGGAGCACGACGCTCACGACAAGCACGACAAGCAAGTCGAGCACGACAGCCGCGCCAACCACGCCAACCACGACAGCCACACACACGCCGAAGCCCACACGCCGCACGAGTCACCGTGGGTCATCACCATGCCGCTGCTCCTGCTGGCTGTTCCCTCGGTCGTCATTGGTTTCATGACGGTCGGCCCCATGCTGTTCGGTGACTTTTTCAAAGACGCCATCGTGGTCGACTCGCTTCGTCACCACGCCATGGACGAGCTTGCCAAAGAATTTCACGGTGCTGCCGCGATGGCCTTGCACGGCCTGACGGCGCCGCCGTTCTGGTTGGCCGTGTCTGGCGTGTTGATGGCCTACGTGTTCTACATGGTCAAGCCTGAAATTCCAGCCGCGATTCAAGCGCGCTTTGGCTTCATCTACCGCTTGCTCGACAACAAGTACTACCTGGACTGGTTCAACGAACACGTCATTGCCAAAGGCGCACGCATGTTGGGCCAAGGTTTGTGGAAGGGTGGTGATGTGGGTTTGATCGACGGCGTCGTCATCAACGGATCGGCGCGTTTGGTGGGCGGTGTGTCGGCCGTCGTGCGCCGCGTTCAGACCGGTTATTTGTATTGGTACGCCCTGGTGATGATTTTGGGCGTCATGGGGTTGATGACGTGGCAGTTGTGGCCCTACTTGGGCGTTTTGACGGGACGTTGATGAACACGATTTCCTTCAAAACAAGCGGTCACGCACGGAGAAAAAGAACATGGGTTTGTTGAGCGTTGCCATCTGGCTGCCGATACTGTCGGGCTTGTTGCTGTTGGCCCTGGGGCGTCAAGAGCAGGTGTTTGCGGTGCGTTGGGTGGCGCTCATTGCGGCCTTCGCCAGCTTGGCAGTCACCGTTCCGCTGATCACCGGTTTCGACGCGTCCACCGCGGCCATGCAGTTCCAAGAGAACTTGGCCTGGATCGAACGCTTCAACGTGTTCTACCGCTTGGGCGTAGACGGCATCTCAGTCTGGCTGGTGCTGTTGACTTCGTTCACCACCGTCATCGTCGTCATATCAGCCTGGGAAGTCATCACCGAGCGCGTCAACCAATACATGGGCGCGTTTTTGATTCTGTCCGGCATCATCGTCGGCGTTTTTTCGTCGCTGGACGGCTTGCTGTTTTATGTGTTTTTTGAAGCCACCTTGATTCCGATGTACATCATCGTTGGCATTTGGGGTGGCCCGAATCGCGTTTACGCCGCGTTCAAATTTTTCCTTTACACATTGGCCGGTTCGCTGTTGATGCTGATCGCGCTGATCTACCTGTATTACAAATCAGGTGGCAACTTTGACATCTTGGCTTGGCACAAATTGCCCTTGCCGCTTGAGACGCAGACGCTGCTGTTCTTTGCTTTCTTTGCGGCCTTCGCGGTGAAGGTGCCGATGTGGCCGGTGCACACGTGGTTGCCCGATGCCCACGTTGAAGCGCCCACCGGCGGCTCGGTGGTGCTGGCAGCCATCATGTTGAAGTTGGGGGCTTACGGCTTCTTGCGCTTCTCATTGCCCATCGCACCCGATGCGGCGCATGAGTGGGCTTGGTTCATCATTTTGTTGTCGTTGGTGGCGGTGATCTACATCGGCTTGGTGGCGCTGGTGCAGCAAGACATGAAGAAGCTGGTCGCGTACTCGTCCATCGCGCACATGGGTTTCGTCACGCTGGGCTTCTTCATCTTCAACGAGTTGGGCACCTCGGGTGCCATCGTGCAAATGATCTCGCACGGCTTTGTGTCGGCCGCGATGTTCTTGTGCATCGGCGTGTTGTACGACCGCGTTCACTCGCGTGAAATCGCCAGCTACGGCGGTGTTGTGCACACCATGCCCACATTCACAGCGTTTGCGGTGTTCTTCGCCATGGCCAATTGCGGCTTGCCGGGCACGGCCGGTTTTGTCGGTGAATGGATGGTGATTTTGGGTGCGGTGCAAGCCAACTTCTGGCTCGGCATGCTGTGCGCCACGGCTTTGATTTCTGGTGCCGCCTACACGTTGTGGATGGTCAAGCGCGTTTACTTTGGCCCCGTCGCCAACGACCACGTCCGTGACCTCACCGACATCAACGCGCGTGAAACTTTCATGCTCGCCGTGTTGGCCGTTGCGGTGTTGTGGATGGGCGTCTACCCCAAGCCTTTCACCGACACCATGCACGTGTCTGTCACCTCGCTGCTCAAGCACGTGGCTATTTCTAAATTGAATTGATTGAGTTGAATTGAACTGCGCACCAAGATGAACACCATGAATTGGCTCGCCGTTTGCCCTGAAATCGTGCTGCTGTGTGCGGCCTTGCTCGTCACCATGGTGGACTTGTTGGTGACGGATCCGCAGCGCAAACCCACTTACTACCTGACCCAGGCGTCGCTCGCCCTGGTGGCCGGTTTGCAGCTGTGGCACTTCAACGAAGGTGCCACCGTCTACGCCATGCAGCGCATGGTGGTGGCCGACCCGATGGGTCACCTGCTGGGTTTTTTCGCCGCCGCTGCCACCATGGTCACCTTGGCCTACGCACGCCCTTATGCCGCGTCGCGCGACTTGCTGAAAGGCGAGCTGTTTTCGCTCAGCATGTTCTCGTTGCTGGGCATCTTTGTGATGTTGTCGGCCAACAATTTCTTGGTTGTCTACCTCGGCTTGGAGCTGATGAGTTTGTCGCTCTACGCGCTGACCGCCATGCGCCGCGACAGCCTCAACGCGACCGAAGCGGCCATGAAGTACTTCGTGCTGGGCGCCCTTGCCAGCGGCTTCTTGTTGTACGGCCTGTCCATGATGTACGGAGCCACTGGGTCTCTGGACATCGGCAAAGTCTTCAACGCCATAGGCACGGGGCAAATCAACAAGGCGGTGTTGGTGTTTGGCATCGTGTTTGTTGTGGCGGGCTTGGCCTTCAAACTCGGCGTTGTGCCTTTTCACATGTGGGTGCCCGACGTATACCAAGGCGCGCCCACGGCGGTCACGTTGTTGATCGCTGGTGCACCTAAGTTGGCGGCCTTCGCCATCACCATACGGCTGCTGGTGGAAGGCATGTCGGGCGTGGCCGAGCACTGGCAGCAAATGCTCATCGTGTTGTCGTTGGGCTCGATGGCTTTGGGCAACTTGGCGGCCATTGCGCAAAGCAATCTCAAGCGCATGTTGGCTTACTCGACCATCGCGCAAATGGGCTTCGTGCTGCTCGGTTTGATACCCACTGTGGTGGCCAGCAACACCTATTCGGCGGCCAATGGCTACAGCTCGGCCATGTTCTACCTCATTACCTACATGTTCACCACGCTTGGCACCTTCGGCGTGATCATGTTTTTGTCGCGCCCGGGCTTCGAGTCTGAGCACATCGACGACTTGAAGGGCTTGAGCCAGCGCAGCCCTTGGTACGCGGGCGTCATGGCCATATTGATGTTCTCGTTGGCTGGCATACCGCCCACTGTCGGCTTCTACGGCAAATTCAGCGTGTTGCAGGCTTTGGTGTCCACCAATGTGCAGGGGCTGATTTGGTTGGCGGGCGCGGCGGTGGTGTTCTCGCTGGTCGGTGCCTTTTACTATTTGCGGGTGGTCAAGGTCATGTACTTTGATGCGCCTTTGGAAACTGCGGCCATACACGCCAGCTCGGAAGTGCGCGTGATTTTGTCGATGAACGGCGCAGCCGTGTTGTTGCTCGGCTTGCTGCCTGGCGGGCTGATGGCCTTGTGTGTGCAGGCCATCGTCAAGACTTTGTCTACTTGATTGACCGGCATGACGCCAGCCTCAGCTGACACCCACTTGCGTGAAACGCAGGTCGAGTCGCAGCAGGTCTACAAAGGTCACTTTCTTGACGTCAGACGCGATGTGGTTCGCTTGCCCAACGGCCGCACATCGCAGCGTGAGTACATCGTCCACCCCGGCGCCGTGATGGTGGTGCCCATCCTCGACGACGGCCGTTTGGTGGTCGAGCGCCAATACCGATACCCACTGGGCCACGTGATTTTGGAATTCCCGGCAGGCAAGTTGGATGCTGGCGAAGCGCCCTTGCTGTGCGGCATCCGCGAGCTTCAAGAAGAAACCGGCTACTCCGCCAAAGAATGGGCGCGTGCAGGCATCTTGCACAACGCGATTGCGTATTCCACCGAAGGCATTGAAGTGTGGTTTGCGCGCGGCTTGAGCCTGGGCGAACGCAAACTGGACGACGGTGAATTTCTCGACGTCAGCATTGCCAGCGTGGCCGAGTTGAACCTCAGCGCCCGGCGCGGCGAGCTCACCGATGCCAAAACTTTGATCGGCCTGAACTGGTTTCAGTTGTGGGTGGCTGGCGCGTGGGACGTGACTTGGCAAGCTACTGACATGCCCATGGCGGTGCACGGCACGCCATGAAAGTCCTCAACCTGTGCTGCGCGCACGACCACCATTTCGAAGGTTGGTTTGGCTCTGAGGCCGACTACGTCAGCCAGCATGAACGCGGCCTGATTGCTTGCCCCTTGTGCGCGGACACCGCCATCAAACGCTTGCCCAGCGCGCCGCACATCCAGACCTCAAACTCGCGTACTTCGACCTTGCGTGCTTTGGCCGAACGTGAATCAGCTTCGCGCGACATGGTGCCCGCGGGGGTGACTGCCTCACAGCAAACCGAGCCCGACGAGTCTTCCGCAAACGCGGTGGTGCCGATGCACGACACCAGCGTCCAACTCACCCAACAAGCTGCCTGGATGCGCGCGGTTCAACACGTGATGGCGAACACCGACGACGTCGGCAAGCGTTTTGCTGAAGAAGCGCGCCGTATTCACTACGGTGAATCCGAAGAGCGCCCCATCCGCGGTCAAGCCACGATGGCCGAGGCCAAAGCCTTGGTCGAAGAGGGCATCGCCGTGGTGCCCTTGCCGGTGCCCGCAGCCTTGAAGGGCACGCTGCAATAGTTAAAACCGCAAGCGTGTTTTGAGGCGAGTGCCTTAAAGCAAGCGCCCCGGATTCATGATGCCCTTGGGGTCGAGCGCCGCCTTGATGGCGCGCATCAAATCCAAAGCCACTGGCGATTTGTGTTGCACCAAGGCGTCGCGCTTGAGCGCGCCAATGCCGTGCTCGGCCGATATCGAACCGCCGTGCGCCGTGACTGCGTCGTACACCAGCGCATTCACCGCCGCTTCGTGCTCGTGCAAGAACCTTGCCGTGTCGCCACCCTGCGGCGGCTGCACGTTGTAGTGCAAATTGCCGTCACCCAAATGACCGAAGTTGACGATGCTGATGCCCGGAAACTGGCGCAACAGCGCCGCATCGGTGCTGGCCACAAAGTTGGGTATCCGTGACACCGGCACCGACACATCGTGCTTGATGTTGATGCCGTGCTGAGCCTGCGCCAGAGGAATGGATTCACGCAAATGCCACATCGCGTTCGACTGCGCCGTGCTCTCTGCCACCGCCGCGTCAACGATCAATTCCGCCTCAAGCGCTTGCTCCAACAGGCCCTCAAATAAGCCACGCGCATGCGCTTCGCCCTCAGTGTCTGACTGCTCCAGCAGCACCAACCAAGCGGCCGGAGGCAGTGGTTGCTGGAGCTGCGGAAACTCCAAGCGCACCAAGTCCATGGCCACCTGACTCATCACTTCAAAACCCGTCAAACCAGCGCCCAAGCGCGTTTGCGCCAACTGCAACAGCGCCACAGCGGCGTCCAAGGTCGGCGCTGCGGCCAAAGCTGTCATTGATGCGGCCGGTTGCGGAAACAGCTTCAAAGTCGCGGCGGTGATGACACCCAAAGTGCCTTCGCTGCCGATGTAGAGGTCACGCAGCGAATAGCCGGTGTTGTCTTTGCGCAGTCCGCTCAAGCCCTGCCACAGCTCGCCGCTGGCCGTCACCACTTCCAGCCCTAAACATAATTCGCGCGCATTGCCAAAGCGCAGCACCTGTGTGCCGCCCGCGTTGGTGGCCAAGTTCCCGCCCACGGTGCAACTGCCTTCAGCGGCCAGGCTCAAAGGAAACAACAAGCCTTGAGCGGCGGCGGCTTCTTGCACCGTTTGCAAGATGCAGCCTGCCTCCACCGTGATCGTCATGTTGGCCGCATCGATGCTGCGTATGCGGTTGAGCCGCGTCAAACTCAACAGCAGCTGCGTGCCCGATGTGTCGGGCACGGATGCGCCCACCAAGCCCGTGTTGCCGCCTTGCACAACCACGCCCACGCTGTGTTCGCTGCAAATGCGCACCACCTGCGCCACCTCGGCCGTGCTGCCCGGTCGCACCACTGTCAAGGCTTTGCCGCGGTAGCGTTTGCGCCAGTCGAGCTCGAAGTTCGACAAATCACCTTCGGTCAACACATGCTGCGTGCCCACGGCAGCGCGCAGCGCCTCGAGCAAGCTCATGCTGAGGTTTGTTTCGCCAATTTGAAGCGCCAGCGCACATGCAGCGAACAGGCGGTAAACAGAATCAAACACAGCACCACTTCGGCGATTGCCAAGGGCACGCTGGGCCCGCGGTCACTGGCGGCGCGTATCGAGCCTTCGGTTGCGTAAAACCAAATGAACAAACTCACCCAGCGGTAGGTGTACATGCGGTTTTTCAAAAAACCCGCCAGCGGAATGGCCAAGGGCAGGGCCTTCAACGCCAAGGTTTTGTTGCCGGTCGGGGCCAACCACAGCTCCCATGCCAAGCACAAAACAATCAGCGCCAACAAGCTGCCCACCGCCACCGCGCGTGTCCACGCTATCGATTTGGGAAGTGCGTTGGGCTCGTCGAGCACGGCGTCGCGCGGCGCAGAAGATGTTGAATTCATCGATGGCATCATATCCAGCGATGAATCTGCCGACGACCCTCAAGGCCACTTTGAACATGACGCGGCGCGAGCACGTGACGCACCTGCTCTCGGTGTTGAAAACCTGGCCTTGGCTGGACACCGCCGTCACGCTGCGACAGCGTTTCAAGGAAGACCGCCTCGGTCTCACCGCAGGCAGCTTGACCTTCACCACCTTGATTTCTTTGGTGCCGCTGGTGACGGTGATGCTGGCGCTGTTTTCGGCTTTCCCAATGTTTGCCTCGTTTCAAGTGGCGTTGGAAAAGTACTTTTTGCAAAGCTTGGTGCCCGACACCATTGCCAAGCCGGTGTTGTCGGCATTGACGCAATTCGCTGGCAAAGCCAACCGCTTGGGGACGTTTGGCTTGGTGTTTTTGGTGGTCACCGCTTTGGCCTTGATGCTCACCATCGACCGCAGTTTGAACGCGATTTGGCGTGTGCGCCAACCGCGCCCCATAGCGCAGCGCGTGCTGGTGTATTGGGCGGCGGTCACGCTGGGGCCTTTGCTGCTTGGCATGAGTCTGTCGCTCACGTCCTACGCGATTTCAGCGTCGCGCGGCGTCGTGGGTGCCATGCCTGGCGGCGTGGCACTGTTGCTCAACGCGCTTGAGTTTGCGTTGCTTGCGGCTGGCCTGGCCAGCCTGTTTCATTACGTGCCCAACACGCAGGTGCGTTGGCGGCATGCGCTGGCAGGCGGGGTGTTTTCGGCCATTTGTTTCGAGATCGCCAAAAGCGTTCTGGGTTGGTATGTGCGGCAGGTGCCGACTTACGCGGTGGTTTACGGCGCGTTTGCCACCGTCCCCATTTTTTTGGTGTGGCTCTACATCAGCTGGGTGCTGGTGTTGTTGGGCGCGGTGGTGGCCGCTTATGCGCCGAGTTTGCAGATGCGATCAGTGCGTCGCGCGCAAGGGCCGGGGCACAGGTTTGAGTTGGCGCTCAGCCTGTTGGAGTTGCTGGCGACAGCGCAAACAACAGCAGCCCACGGCTTGAAAGTGCAGCAGTTGTCGATGGCGCTGCGCGTTGATCCGCTTCGGATTGAGCCGTTGTTGGAAACGCTGCTCAACATCGACTGGGTCGCGCGTTTGGACGAAGGCGATGCGCCGCGCTACGTGTTGTTGTGTGAGCCCGCCACCACCATGGCGCAGCCGCTG
>JANYJJ010000209.1 GCA_025358485.1 Burkholderiales bacterium
CCCGCCATGCTGGTGTAGTAAGTGATGCGGTTGGCGAGCGCGGCTTGGCGGATATGTCGCGAGTCGGCAATGGCGGTGCGGGTTTCGTCCACCGTGGTGAACACCAGCTGAATCTCGCCGGCTTTGACCATGTCGACGATGTGCGGGCGACCGTCTTTCACTTTGTTGACGACCTTCACCGCCACGCCACCTTCAGCGATGGCCGCAGCCGTGCCCTTGGTGGCAAAAATCACAAAGCCCAGTTTGTGAAGTTCACGCGCCAGCACCACGGCGCGAGGCTTGTCGCTGTTCTTCACCGTGATGCAGACCGCGCCCTTGGTCGGCAAGCGCGAACCCGCGCCCAGCTGACTTTTCAGCATCGCTTCGCCGAAGCTGCGGCCCGTGCCCATCACCTCACCGGTCGAGCGCATCTCAGGCCCCAAGACCGGATCAACTCCTGGAAATTTGTTGAACGGGAACACCGCTTCTTTGACGCTGAAGTAAGGCGGGATCACCTCGCCTTTGACGTTTTTTTGTTGCGACAACAACTGCCCCACCATGCAGCGCGCCGCAATTTTTGCCAGCGGCTCGCCCGTGGCTTTTGACACAAACGGCACGGTGCGCGAGGCACGTGGATTCACTTCCAACACGTAGACCACCGCATCTCGGTCCGCGTTTTCGCCCGCGCCCTGAATCGCGAACTGCACGTTCATCAAGCCTTTGACTTTCAGCGCGCGCGCCATCAATTTGGTTTGACGGCGCATCTCGTCTTGCAGGGTTTTCGACAACGAATAAGGAGGTAGCGAACAAGCCGAGTCGCCCGAGTGGATGCCCGCCTGTTCAACGTGCTCCATGATGCCGCCGATCATCACGCCGTCATCGCGGTCGCTGCCGTCCGCGATGCAGTCGACATCGACCTCAATCGCGTCGTCCAAAAAGCGGTCTAACAAGACCGGCGACTTCTCTGACACCTTGACCGCTTCACGCATGTAGCGCTCCAGGTCTTTGTTGCCGTGCACGATTTCCATGGCGCGCCCGCCGAGCACGTAGCTGGGGCGCACCACCAATGGATAGCCAATTTCCTGCGCCAACACCAAGGCCTGTTCTTCGGTGCGGGCGGTGCGGTTGGGCGGCTGCTTCAAGCCCACGTCAAACAACAATTTTTGGAAGCGCTCGCGGTCTTCGGCCAAATCGATGCTGTCGGCTGAGGTGCCAACTATCGGCACGCCCGCACGCTCTAAATCAAGCGCCAATTTCAGCGGCGTTTGACCACCGTATTGAACGATGACGCCCACCGGTTTTTCTTTGTCAACGATCTCCAGCACGTCTTCCAAAGTGACAGGCTCGAAGTACAACCGGTCTGAAGTGTCGTAGTCGGTGGACACGGTCTCGGGGTTGCAGTTGACCATGATGGTCTCGTAGCCGTCTTCGCGCATGGCGAGCGCTGCGTGCACGCAGCAATAGTCGAACTCAATGCCTTGGCCGATTCGGTTGGGGCCGCCGCCGAGCACCATGATCTTTTTGTTGTTGGTGGGCGCGGCCTCGCATTCGCCGTCCAGCGTTTCATAGGACGAATACAGGTAAGCGGTCTGCGTGGCGAACTCGGCCGCGCAGGTGTCCACCCGCTTGTAGACCGGGCGCACGCCCAAGGCCACGCGCTGTTGGCGAACCTCGTGCTGGTTGGTGGCCATCAACTTGGCCAAGCGGCGGTCAGAAAAGCCTTTTTGCTTCACGCTGCGCAGTTCTTCAGCCGACAAGCTCGCCAGATTGCGTGTTTTCAACGCCGTTTCAGTGGCGATGATTTGCTCAATTTGCGCCAAAAACCAAGGGTCGATGTTGGTCTCTTCAAACACTTCTTGCAGGCTCATGCCGATGCGGAAAGCGTCGCCGACGTACAGGATGCGCTCGGGTCCGGCCTCGCCGATTTCCTCGATGATTTCGTCGCGGTCTGTGCTTCTTTCGCTCAGGCCGTCAATGCCAGTTTCCAGTCCGCGCAGCGCCTTTTGAAAACTCTCTTGGAAGGTGCGGCCCATGGCCATCACTTCGCCTACCGACTTCATTTGGGTCGTCAAATGCGAGTCGGCAGCCGGAAATTTCTCAAATGCAAAGCGCGGGATTTTCGTGACGACGTAGTCGATGCTGGGCTCAAAACTCACGGGCGTCGTGCCGCCGGTGATGTCGTTGCGCAGCTCGTCCAGCGTGTAGCCGATGGCCAACTTAGCCGCCACTTTGGCAATCGGGAAACCGGTGGCTTTTGACGCCAACGCCGATGAGCGCGACACGCGCGGGTTCATCTCAATCACCACCATGCGGCCGTCGATGGGGTTGATCGCAAACTGCACGTTCGAGCCGCCCGTGTCCACGCCAATTTCGCGGCAATTTTTGCGATAGGAAACCCCGTGGCCTTGGACGCCAGCGCCGACGAACGCGACACGCGCGGGT
>JANYJJ010000032.1 GCA_025358485.1 Burkholderiales bacterium
GCGAAACCTTGCGATGGAAAAAACCTTTTACGAAGGTTCTGGATGAGAGCAAAGCGCCGTTCTTCAAGTGGTTTGAAGACGGTACGCTGAACGTTTCGTACAACTGCTTGGACAAGCAAGTGGAGGCTGGCCTCGGCAACAAAGTCGCCATCATTTTTGAGGCCGACGGTGGTCAAGTCACTCGCGTCACCTACAGCGAGTTGTTGGAAAGAACCTGCCGCATGGCGAACGCGCTGCGCGCAAGCGGCATCAAAAAAGGTGACCGCGTCGTCATTTACATCCCCATGAGTGTGGAAGGCGTGGTGGCCATGCAAGCCTGCGCGCGCATTGGTGCCACGCATTCGGTGGTGTTTGGCGGCTTCTCAGCGCAAAGCCTGCGCGACCGCATACAAGACACCGGCGCGGTGATGGTGATCACCGCCGACGAACAAATGCGCGGCGGCAAAGCCCTGCCGCTCAAGGCCATCGTGGATGAAGCGCTTACCTTGGGCGGCTGCGAGCAAGTGGCCCATGTCATCGTTTACAAGCGCACTGGCGGTGCCGTGGCGTGGCACCCGCGTGACCAGTGGATGCACGACGTCACCGCAACGCAGGCCAGCACCTGCGAGCCCGAATGGGTGGGCGCAGAGCATCCGCTGTTTTTGCTTTACACGTCTGGTTCCACCGGCAAGCCCAAAGGCGTTCAGCACGCCAGCGGCGGCTATTTGCTGCATGCGGCACTTACCACCAAGTGGACGTTTGACGTCAAACCCACGGACGTGTTTTGGTGCACCGCCGACATTGGTTGGGTCACAGGGCACACCTACATCGCCTACGGCCCCTTGGCTTTGGGTGCGACGCAGGTCGTGTTTGAGGGCGTGCCCACCTATCCCGATGCGGGCCGCTTTTGGAAGATGATTCAAGACCACAAGGTCAGCATTTTTTACACCGCACCCACAGCCATCCGCTCGCTGATCAAGCTGGCCGAAGGCAACGCGGCGGTGCACCCTGACCGCTACGACCTCAGCAGCTTGCGCGTCTTGGGTTCGGTGGGTGAGCCCATCAATCCTGCGGCTTGGGAGTGGTATCACAAGCACGTCGGCGGCGGTCGCTGCCCCATTGTCGACACCTTCTGGCAGACGGAGACCGGCGGCCACATGATCACGCCGCTGCCGGGTGCCACACCGCTGGTGCCAGGCTCGTGCACACTGCCTTTCCCGGGCATCATGGCTGCCGTGGTGGACGAAACCGGCCGCGAAGTGCCGTGGGGGCAGGGCGGCATCTTGGTGGTGAAAAAGCCGTGGCCCAGCATGATCCGCACCATTTACGGTGACCCTGACCGCTTCGTCAAAAGCTACTACCCAGCCGACTTCAACGGCAAGTACTACCTGGCAGGCGACGGTGCCATCCGCGACGCGAAAACGGGCTACTTCACCATCACTGGCCGCATCGACGACGTGCTGAACGTCAGCGGTCACCGCATGGGCACGATGGAAATTGAAAGCGCATTGGTGAGTTGCACCGAATTGGTGGCTGAAGCGGCCGTGGTCGGTCGTCCCGACGACACCACCGGCGAAGCCATCTGCGCTTTTGTGGTGCTCAAAGGCCCGCGCCCGACAGGTGACGAAGCCAAGGCAATCGCTAAAAAGCTGCGCGACTGGGTGGGCAAAGAAATCGGCCCGATTGCCAAGCCGAAAGACATCCGATTTGGCGATAACCTGCCCAAAACCCGATCCGGCAAGATCATGCGGCGCTTGTTGCGGTCGGTTGCGAAAGGCGAGGCCGTGACGCAGGACACCAGCACTTTGGAAAACCCAGCGATCTTGGATCAGCTCGGTCAGGCTTACTGAACCAGCGTCGCTACGGCAGCATCGATTGAAAGTGCCCCGCGCTGGACAATGCGCGAGGCACTTTTTGTTTGACGAGCTGTTTTTTTCGGGATTCGCTTGGCCCGTTTTGGCCTGTCTTGGCCTTACTTCTGGCTCATGATCCATTCGACCAATTGCTGGGCCTCAACATCTGAAACTTGCGGATTGGCTGGCATGGGAATGGCACCCCAAACGCCCGCGCCGCCCTTCATCACTTTTTGCGTCAACTTCTCGACCGCGTCTTTTTGACCGGCGTACTTGGTTGCCACGTCCTTGTAAGACGGGCCCACTTGTTTCTTGTCAATCGCGTGGCAAGCCATGCAATTTTTCTTGGTGGCCAAGTCGGTGTCGGCGAACGCGGGTGGGGCGCTGAGTGCGGTCAGTGCAGTAAGTGAGAAGGCACAGGCGAAAACTGAGACCGATTTCATGGTTTCCTTTCGGGCTGCAGCAGGAAGTTGCTGAGCTACAGTGGTTTCAACGGATTTGCTCAGACCCTGGTTGACGAAGCGGACCAGACAGCGAACCGGAAAAAAGGGGCTTGTGATGTACATGGTCGTCTTGGGCGGGATCTTGCTGTTATTAAAGGCTTTTGAAGTCAGTTTTGTCGACAAACTGCCTTGGTGGGGTGCGCTTTTGCCCTTGGGTTTGGCCATCCTGTGGTGGGCTTGGGCCGACGCCACAGGATGGACCAAACGCCGCGAGATAGACAAAATGGATCAGCGCAAAAAAGAGCGCCGAGCTCGAAACATGGAGTCTTTGGGCGTGGGGCCAAAAAAACGCAAATGACCGCGTAAAGGGCAGCGCGAATGACAACAGCTGCTATGACAGTCGGAATGACATCGGAAATGACCGGCCAGCTTATTCAAACTTGTCCAACACCGCTCCCGAACTCGCGCTTGACGCACTGAGCGCAAACTTAGCCAACACGCCGCGCGTGTAGCGCGGCGCAGGGGCTTTCCACAAAGCCCGTCGGCGCGCCAATTCGGCATCAGCCACGTTCAATTCCAAGCTCAAAGTGTGCGCATCGATGGTGATGGAGTCGCCTTCCTGCACCAGGGCGATGTTGCCGCCGGCGTATGCCTCGGGGGCCACGTGCCCAACCACCATGCCCCAAGTGCCACCAGAAAAGCGGCCGTCGGTGACCAAGCCCACCGATTCACCCAAACCCTGTCCGATGAGGGCGCCAGTGGGAGCCAGCATTTCAGGCATGCCGGGGCCACCTTTGGGGCCCAAGTAGCGCAACACCATCACGTCGCCCGCCACGATCTTTTTCGCCATGATGGCGGCCAACGCAGATTGCTCGTCGTCGAAGACACGCGCCGGGCCTGTCATCACTGGGTTCTTCAAACCAGTGATCTTGGCCACACAACCTTCAGGCGACAAGTTGCCGCGCAATATGGCCAAGTGGCCTTGCGCGTACATGGGGCTGCCGATGGGGCGAATCACGTTTTGATCGGCGCGTGGCGCGTCAGGCAAAGCGCCCAAGTTTTCCGCCACCGTTTTTCCGGTGATGGTCATGCAGTCGCCGTGCAACAAACCTGCCGCCAACAGCGTTTTCATCACCTGCGGTATGCCACCGGCTTGGTGCAGGTCGACCGCTAAATACTGGCCTGATGGCTTCAGGTCACAAAGCACCGGGATCTTTTTGCGCATGCGCTCAAAGTCGTCAATCGTCCAGTCCACCTCGGCCGCGTGCGCGATGGCCAAAAAGTGCAGCACGGCGTTAGTGGATCCGCCTGTCGCCATGATCACTGCCACGGCGTTTTCGATGGCTTTTTTGGTGACGATGTCGCGCGGCTTCAAGTCGGCTTTCACGGCCTGAACCAACACGCGCGCTGCTTCTGTGGCGGCCGTGGAGATCTCGTCGTGCGGGTTGGCCATGGTGCTGGAGTAGGGCAGGCTCATGCCCAAGGCCTCAAAGCTCGAACTCATGGTGTTGGCGGTGTACATGCCACCGCACGAACCGTTCCCGGGGATGGCGCGGCGCTCAATTTGAATGAAATCCTCTTCGCTCATGTTGCCCGCGCTGAACTGGCCCACGGCCTCAAACACGCTCACGATGTTGAGGTCTTGGCCTTTGTAGCGGCCCGGCAGGATCGTGCCGCCATAAACATAAATGGCAGGCACGTTGGCTCGCAAGATGCCCATCATTCCGCCGGGCATGTTTTTGTCGCAGCCGCCCACCACCAACACGCCGTCCATCCACTGGCCGCCGACGCAAGTCTCGATGCAGTCAGAGATCACCTCGCGCGACACCAAGCTGTACTTCATGCCCTCGGTGCCCATGGCCATGCCGTCGCTGATGGTGGGCGTGCCAAAAATTTGCGCGTTGCCGCCAGCGGCTTCAATTCCCGCCACCGCCGCGTCGGCGAGCTTTTGCAAACCGGCGTTGCACGGCGTGATGGTTGAGTGCCCGTTGGCCACGCCAATCATGGGTTTTTTGAAGTCGCCCTCCGCGTAACCCATGGCGTAGTACATGGACCGGTTCGGTGCGCGGGCCACGCCTTCGGTGATGTTTTTCGAACGGCGGTTGATGCTCATGGCGATGTTTTTCTTGGCTGTTAAGGGACTAAAAGGATGATATCCGGCCGCTTATCATCAACTCGAGTTTCCGTACCGATTCCGCTGCATCGCCCATGTTCGTTCAACCCCAATTCGATCCCGTTGCCCTCAAGCTCGGCCCGCTGGCCATTCACTGGTACGGCCTGACCTACTTGGTCGCGTTCGGTTTGTTTTTGTACCTGGGCTCACTGCGAGTCAAGCAAACGCAACATGCCCAAGCCGGATGGACGCGCCGCGACATCGAAGACTTGTTGTTCTTCGGCGTGCTGGGCGTGGTGATAGGCGGGCGCTTGGGCTATGTGTTGTTTTACAAGCCCGGCTATTACGCGGCGAATCCGTTGGAGATTTTCGCGGTGTGGAAAGGCGGCATGGCCTTTCACGGTGGCCTGCTGGGCGTCATCACAGCGATGGCCGTGTTTGCATGGCAGCGCGGACGGCGCTTTTTGCAAGTCACCGACCTCATAGCGCCTTGCGTGCCCACAGGGCTGGCGTCGGGGCGCATAGGCAACTTCATCAACGGGGAACTTCCGGGCCGTGCGGCTGACCCCGGCTTGGCGTGGTCGATGATTTATCCGCAGGTCGACAACATCCCTCGCCATCCGTCTTCGCTTTATCAGTTCGCGTTGGAAGGGATCTTGCTTTTCGTTGTGCTGTGGCTGTACGCACGCCAGCCACGCAAGCTGGGCCAAGTGTCAGGCTTGTTTTTGATCGGCTACGGCATGCTGCGTTTCCTTGCTGAATTTTTCCGCGAACCCGACAGCTTCCTGGGCTTGCTGAGTTTCAACATGAGCATGGGCCAATGGCTTTGCGTGCCCATGGTTTTGACAGGTTGCGCGGTATGGGTTTGGGGCGGTCAACAAAAGGATTTCAAAGCATGAAGCAGTGGATATTTGCGTGCACTTTGGTGTGCGCCGCTCAAGTTGGTGCGCAGCCCATCGCCGACCCGCAATGGAATGCTGACATGGCTGCGGCGCGCTTTGCGCAAGTCGAACGCACGGCCTCAGCCAAGATCAAAGCGAACCCAGACGACATCGACGCACATGCCGCACTCACGCGGTCGGCTTTGGCGTTGAATGACGGGCCCAAGCGTGACGCCGCCTTGAAGGTGATGCAGGCCTGTGTCGCGCGCGTGCCTCGGTCTGCTGTTTGTCACTACGGTGTTGGGAGCTTGTTGGGCGCTCAGGCCATCTCCAAAGGCGTGGTGAAAGCGGCGATGAGCATGAGCAGTATTCGCGAGGCCTTGCAAACAGCCCTTGAACTCGACAACTCAATGTTTGCCGCCCGCAGCGCCTTGGCGCAGTTTTATTTGTTGGCGCCGGGCTTCGCCGGTGGAAAAGCAAGCAAAGCGCGCGAGTTGGCCCAAACAGCCGCCGTCAACCACCCCGACCAGGCCAATGTTTTGATGGCCATGTACTTTTTGCACGAAGGCAAATTAGACGACGCTGAGCAGCAACTCAATGTCTTGAAATCGGGCGCCGATGTTGAGGTCAACGAAGAAGCCGATGAGCAGCGCGCGCGCTTGGCCTTCGAGCGCCTCAACAACAAAAACCCGGCCAAAGCGCAGGCCACGTTTGAGCGCTTCATTGCCGAGCGTCCACAGTTGGCGCGCGGTCACTACGGCTTGGGTCGGGTTTACAGCGAAACCGGCGCGTGGGATCAGGCCATTGCGTCATTCACCGCAGCGTCCACGCTGCAAGGTGTGGCCGATTTGCCCAACGACTACCGCTTGGGCATTGCGCTGCAAGCCAAGGGCTCACGCGAGCTGGCACGCGCTGCTTTTGTGCGTTTCATTTCGGCTGGCAAGGGCAACCCCAAACACCTGGAAGATGCGCAGAAGCGTTTGAATGAACTGCGCTGATCAGTCATCGACGCACAACGATTGAAGCCATGCGCCAAATTTTCTTGGACACCGAAACCACCGGCCTCAGCCCCGACGCTGGCGACCGCGTCATTGAGATTGGTTGCATTGAAATGGTCAACCGCCGCTTGACGGGCAACAACCTGCATTTCTACCTGAACCCGCAGCGCCGCAGCCATGAAGATGCAGTGAAGATTCACGGTCTCACCGATGAATTTTTGGCTGATAAACCGCTGTTTGCCGCCGTGGCCGACGAGCTCTTGGGTTACCTGAAAGACGCCGACATCGTCATCCACAACGCCAGCTTCGATGTAGGCTTTTTGAACGCTGAACTCAAGCGCGTGCAGCGCGGCCCGTTTGCGACATGTGTGGCCAGCGTGAGCGACAGCCTGACCATGGCGCGAGAAATGTTCCCGGGTAAATCCAACTCGCTCGATGCTTTGTGCAAGCGCCTGGAGGTTGACAATTCAAACCGCACTTTGCACGGCGCGCTGCTCGATGCGGGGCTTCTGGCCGAGGTGTACATCCGCATGACGCGCGGCCAAAATTCGCTGGTGATCGACGCCGCTGAGACCTCGGCCGCCGACGCCGCACTGCAAGCGGTCGACTTCGCCAGTTTCGACCTGCGCGTGCTGGAAGCCAAGGACCTTGAAGCCGCCGCGCACGACGCCATGCTGCTGGAGTTGGACAAAGCATCGGGCGGCAAGACTGCCTGGACGGCACGCATGGCATAATTTAAGACTGGTTGAGACATGCTTTTTCATCAGAGTAGATGACGACAGAGTCGTGTTGAGCCAGCAAAATTCGGGCGGTTAGCTCAGGGGTAGAGCACAACATTCACACTGTTGGGGTCGGGGGTTCGAAACCCTCACCGCCCACCAAAGACGCAGTCAAGCTGTGTCAGCGCCTGTCGCTGTGCGTAGGCGTCGCGGTCATCATTGTTCTGGTTCTGTATGCCCATTTCAATTTCCGCGCCGCGCACGCATTCACCCTCAAGTCGATACATTCTTTTTCCGCTGTTGCTTGTGCTTGCGTTGTTGTCGGCCTGCGGCACTCAAAAGTACACGGTCGATGACGGCCGAAAAGTAGACGAAGCGCTGCTTCAGTCCATGCGGCACTATGGCGCAGGCGAGCGCGCTCTTCGTCCCGCCATCGTGCGCTCAGCAGACTTGAAAGATGCCAACTGCGATGTGCAATGGGAGCTGCCCATCTCCGTGGCCACCAGCTACGGCTGGAATGAAACCGAGCGCGTGGGGTGGGTGCGTGCGCTGGGCGTTGATGAGCGTTTGACCGTCACCGGCGTGCACCCCAAAGCACCCTTGCAAATTGGCGACAAACTGGTTGAGATTGCAGGCTACAAGACCGACAACGCCGAGAAGATGACGCTCGCGCTGGCTGAACGTCGCGATGCAGGCAAAGCCTTCGACGTGAAAACCACCGACGGCCGCAGCGTCACGCTGGCACCCTTCAAAGTTTGCCGAGGCTATGCCCGAATCGCTCCACCCGGCACACCGCGCGCGCAGGACTACCACTGGCTGCTCA
>JANYJJ010000039.1 GCA_025358485.1 Burkholderiales bacterium
CACAGATGCCGTTTGACGCTCTCACCCCCACCCTAGCCCTCCCCCGTCAAGGGGGAAGGAACGACACGCGCGTTGAAGCTGAACGGCTCATCGCGCAATCTGGCCCCCTCCCCTTGACGGGGATGCAATTTGGCCCCCTCCCCTTGACGGGGAGGGTTGGGGGAGAGGTGAAAACTTTTGACAACCACAGATGCCGTTGGACGCTCTCACCCCCACCCTAGCCCTCCCCCGTCAAGGGGGAAGGAACGACACGCGCGTTGAAGCTGAACGGCTCATCGCGCAAGGCGTAGCGGCGGTGCTTGTCACTGTCATCGACGCCCAAGGCTCCGTGCCGCGCGAGTCGGGCACGCGCCTGTTGGTGACTGGCCATCAAGCCTTCGCCACCATCGGCGGAGGTCACTTGGAATGGAAAGCAATTGCCACGGCGCGGCAGATGTTGTTGGACAAATCCACCAGCACGGTCACCCAACACTTCCCCCTCGGCCCGGCCCTGGGCCAATGCTGCGGCGGCGCGATGACGCTCAGTTTTGAAGTGCTCACAGCAGTTCACCTCGACCATTGGCCAACGACGAAACCGCGCTTTCATCTGCAGCTCTACGGTGCCGGCCATGTCGGCCGCGCCATCGCAAATTTGCTGACCACACTCAACGTCAGCGTCGATTGGATAGACGAGCGCGAAGCCGAATTTCCAACACACGCCCTGCCGCAGCACATCCGAAAAATTGCAGTGGATGCTGTCGAAGGCGAGGTGCGTTCAGCACCGACTGGTGCGTTCTACTTGGTGCTGACCCACCAACACGATTTGGACATGCGCATCACGGAAGCCATATTGCACCGAGCTGACTTCGGCTTCCTCGGCTTGATCGGTTCACGCACAAAACACCGGCGCTTCGTGCACCGCTTTGAAGAACGCGGCATCGCGCCGGAATTGACAGCACGCATCACCTGCCCCATCGGCATTCAAGGCATCAGCGGCAAGGAACCCGAGGTGTTGGCGGTGGCTGTGGTGGCTCAACTGCTGGGCTTGACCCGATCTGAGCACGCATAAAAAAAGCGCCTGCATGACAGGCGCTTTTTGCGGAGGTGTAGACCGAATTACTTCGGAAGAATCACGCTGTCGATGACGTGGATCACACCGTTGTCAGCCACGATGTCGGTGGAGGTGACTTTGGCACCGTCCACCATCACACCTTTGTCGGTGGTGACTGTGATCTCCGAGCCTTGCACAGTTTTCACTTTGCCAGCCTTGACATCTTTGGCCATCACTTTGCCGGCCACGACGTGGTAGGTCAACACGGCGGTGAGCTTGGCTTTGTCGGCCAACAACGCATCGAGCGTGGCCTTGGGCACTTTGGCAAATGCAGCGTCCGTTGGAGCGAACACGGTGAACGGGCCGGGGCCTTTCAGCGTGTCTACCAAGCCAGCGGCTTTGAGTGCGGTGGCCAGGGTGTTGAAGGTGCCTGCGCCCACAGCGGTGTCAACAATGTCTTTGGCCTGTGCCGACAACGCGGCAAAAGTCAGGGCGGAAATGACGAGTAGCTTTTTCATGAAAACTCCAATGGAAAGAAAGTAAAAAAATTCAGGGATCGGGAAGTCAAACCCCGCAGTCCGTAGATGCCGTGCGGGGCACAAAAGTTCAAGGCGCGGGCAGTATCACTTTGTCAATGACGTGAATCACGCCGTTACTCGCCAACACGTCGGTGGCGACGATATTGGCGACGCGGGAACGCTTGTCGGTGATGGCAAAAGCAGCGCTCACGGTGAAGGTTTCACCTTGAACCGTGGTGATGGGCGTGGCCACAGGAACGTCGGCTTTCAACACCCGGCCCGAAACCACGTGGTACGTCAAAACCTTGGTGAGCAAAGGCACGTTGGCAAGCAATTGCGCTTTGGTCAAACCGAGTTCGGTCAACGCTGCGGCGAAAGCTGCGTTGGTGGGCGCAAACACGGTGAAGGGCCCGGTGCCACTCAAGGTTCCTGCCAAGTTGGCGGCAGTCACAGCCTCAACCAAGATGCTGAATTCAGGTGCCGACGCCACGGCCGTTTGCACAATGGTTTTGTCTGCGGGCAACAGCACCGTGTCAATTTGGTGGATCACTCCGTTGGAGGTGAGGATGTCGGTCGCAGTGATTTTCGAGCTGCGGTTGCGGCCGTCGGTGATGACCAAGTCAGTGCCTTTCACATCGACCTTGAAGATGTCACCTTGCACAGATTTGATCGCCTTGCCTGCAGGCACTTGTGCTTTCAGCACCTGGCTGGGAACCACGTGGTACGTGAGCACGGCGGTCAGCAGCGGCTTGTTGGCCAGCAGCGCCGCCTTGGTGACGTTCAGTTCAGCCAGCAGTTTGACGAAAGCATCGTTGGTGGGCGCGAAAACAGTGAACGGCCCAGCGCCTGACAGCGTGTCGCCCAGACCAGCAGCAGTGACGGCTTCGACCAGGATGCTGAACTGCGCGTTGGCTTGCGCCGTTTGCACGATGTTGGCGGGATGAGGGCTGTCATCGCCGCCTCCGCAAGCTGAAACCAGCGCCACGGTGGCGATGGCGGCTATCGATTTGATCCAATTGAGCATGATGAAAACTCCGTTTTTGTTGAGGTGAACTCAGGCGCAGCCCGACCAGTTTTGCTTGAGCGATTTACGACGGCTTGTCTTTGCCGTGAACCGGAATGTGAACTATAAAGTTCACCAAGTAAACCGTAAGGTCTTATTTGTGACCGTTCAGTAACTTTATTGCGAAATGTGTCTTTCACCGGGCTGAAGCCGGTTTTAACGGGCGGTATGGACGGGTTCTAAGCCCGCACGGCCCAGCGCAATTTGGCTGAGCTGGAGCGCGGATTGGCGCGCTGTTCGTCGAATGACGGGCGCGTAAATTCAGGTGCGGCGCAGGCGTAAATGGCTGAGCGCTCACCGGTTTGGAAGGCCTTTTTCACGCGGCGGTCTTCGCCAGAATGAAAACTCAAAATCGCCACCCGGCCGCCCGGTTTCAGGCAACTGGGCAGCGCCGCCAAAAACGCATCCAACACGGTGAATTCATGGTTCACCGCAATGCGCAGCGCCTGAAACGTGCGCTGCTGCGCCTTCTTGATTTCGACCTTGCGCTCGGCTTGCGGCAACTTCACAGGCAAGGCCGCGTTCACCGTGATACGCACCAGCTCGGCAAGCTCGCTGGTGGTTTGCAGGTATTGACCTTGCAGGGCTGCGGCAAGCGCGACGGCATGCGGTTCGTCGGCGTTGTCGATCAGCAATTCACGCAACTCGCCACGTCCCACTGCCAACAAAAACTCGAAGGCGCTCACGCCTTGTGACGGGTCCAAACGCAAGTCCAAAGGCCCGGCTAGCTTGAAGCTGAAGCCGCGTGCGGGGTTGTCAATTTGCATGCTCGACACGCCCAAGTCGGCGAGGATGAAATCAAAGCCTCCAGCTTCGGGCAGCAAGGCTTGGATGCTAGAGAAGTTCATGCGCCGCACTTGCAGCTTGCTTTCATCAAAGCCCAAGCTGCGCAAACGCGCCTGCGTGCGCGGCAGCTCCAACGGGTCAACGTCGACTGCAAACATGCGGCCATTCGGGGCCACCAGCGGCAGCAATTCTTGGGTGTGACCACCGTAGCCCAAGGTGGCATCGAGGCCGGTCTCGCCCGCTTGCGGCTTCAGCACATCCAAAATTTCTGCCACGCAAATCGGTCGGTGCATGCCCGCCGGAGTTTGGCCACGCTGCATGACTTTGAGCACTTCGTCGGCATGGGCGACAGGGTCCAGTTCTTTGTACTTTTCTTCGAACTTTTTGGGGTGCGTGCCTTGGTAGCGCACTCGGCGTTTGTGGGCAGCTGCGTGGTTCAGTTCACTGCCCAGTTCAGGGGCAGACACGCGCGCGTCGGCAGCCGGCAAATCATCGGGTGAAGGTACATCGGTCATGGCCAGATTGTCGTCGCCTGCGATGGCGCGATTGTTCAATACGCGGTGCCTCGGCTGGGTGAGACTTCGCACGGTCAACTGCTCAAAAGGTCGCATCATGAAACTGCAAATCAATCGACAAACCTACAACGTGCAAATCGAATGGCAAGGCGAAACCTTGCTGTCCGTGCTGCGCGAGCACTTGGGCCTGACGGGCTCGAAATTTGGCTGCGGCGTGGGCCTGTGTGGGGCCTGCACGGTGCTGGTGGACGGACAGGCGCTGCGCAGTTGCCAGCTTCAAGTGAGCGACATCGCCGCGCTGGAAATCACCACCATCGAAGGCTTGGCGGATTCGGTTCAGGGCGACCGGCTGCACCCCGTTCAGCAAGCCTGGTTGGACGAGGCGGTGCCACAGTGCGGCTACTGCCAAGCCGGTCAAATCATGAGCACGGTGGCGCTGTTGCGCGTGGTGCCCCAACCCACCGATGCGCAAATCAATGAGGCGTTGGCGGGCAACTTGTGCCGCTGTGGCACGCAGCAGCGCATACGCATGGCGGTGCACCGTGTGGTCAATAGCGCGGCAGGGGCGTCGAGATGATGCGGCGCAGCTTTCTGGGCGGCCTGACGGTGACCTTTCTCAGCGCCTGTGCCCTGCCGGTGATCCCCAAGCGCCCTGCTCCTGCTGCTGACGACGCGGTCGCCTGGATACGTTTTTCCGACGGCCGCTACACGTTGTGGATACCGCGTGTGGAAATGGGCCAAAACATCCTCACGGCGCTCAAGCAAATCGCCTGCGACACCTTGCAAATTGAGTGGCATCAACTCGACGCGCAGCTGCCGTCCACCGCCAACATCGGCCGCGTCCGCGCGACCGTGGGCAGCGATTCGGTGAAGGACTACGCACTGCCTTTGGCGCAAGCCTGCGCCACCCTGCGCGCGGCCTTGGCGACAGGGCAAACCAGTGGTGTGATCGCGGCCTCACCTGACTTGCGGGCCATCGCCAAAACCGGACGCTACATCGGCCGCAGCGTGGCTCTGGAACAGGCCGACGCCATCGTGCGCGGCCAGGCTTTGTACGCCGCCGATGTGCGCCGCCCTGGCATGTTGTTTGGCCGCGTGTTGCGTGCGCCGGTGTCGCCGGAACTGAAGTCCACAGTGGCTTCGCTGAACGAGCCTGCGGCACGCGCAGTGACTGGTTTTGTGGCGCTGGTGCGCGACCCCTGGCTGACGCAAGGTGGCAGTGAAGGCGTGGGTGTGGTGGCGCACACGCCGAGCGCACTCGACCGCATTGAAGCCGCGATGAACGCGCAGTGGAAAGTGGTGGGCGGTTTTGAGCAGGCCGACATCAATGCAGCCATGGACATCGACAAGCGGCTGCAAACATCACGCTCACTGAACAAGCAAATTCACAACGACGCGCTGGATCGCCAAGAAAAATGGGACGTCGATTTGCGCATCGACATTCCCTTGGCTGCCCATGCGCCGATACAAGCTCGCGCGGCCGTGGCCGAACCCGCAGGCGACGGTGGAATGCAAATCTGGGTCGGCTCGCAAGATGTGTTTTATCAACGCGATGTGATTGCCAAACGCTTGGGTTTGAAGTTGGAAAACGTCGTGGTGCACGGCATGCGCGTGGGCGGCGCCTTTGGCGGCAAAACCATCTGCACCGTCGAGCTGGAAGCGGCCTTGTTGGCGCGCGCCACGCAGCGTCCCGTCAAAGTGCAATGGAGCCGCGCGCAAGAGTTTCAGCAAGGCTTTCACCGCCCGCCCAGCAGCCACCGCATTCGAGCGCGTTTAAAGAACGGCCAGCTTGACCAGTGGTGGCACGCCTTTGCCAGCAGCCACATTTTGTTCAGCAGCGCGGTGGTGCCCGCGTGGCTGCAAAAGCTCACCGACGTGATCGGCGACGACGGCGTGGCACGCGGCGCGGCCTTGCCTTACCGGGCGCGCCTGAAACGCAGCGAATTCGATCTGGTGCGCGCGCCGGTTTTCACCGGCCCGTGGCGCGGCTTGGGCGCAGGCCCGAACGGTTTGGCGATGGAATGCGCCATCGACGAATGCGCGCGCGTGGCGGGTGTCGATCCGGTGCAGTTTCGGCACGCGAACTTGGACAACCCGCGCTTGGCGCGTGTGTTGAAACGCGTGGCCGATGCAGCGGGCTGGACAGCGCCACGCCAGATCAACAATAAAAGCAACAACAGCACCAGCACCAGCGACAGCAACACGCTGCTCCACGGCCGAGGTGTCGCCTGCGGCACCTACAAAGGCAGCAGCCACGCGGCCGTGGTGGCCGACGTGACGGTGAACGTGCGCAGCGGCGAGGTGAAGGTCAGCAAAATGTGGTGCGCGCATGACTGCGGCTTGGTGGTCAACCCCGACCAAGTGCGCGCGCAGTGCGAAGGCAACTTGGTGTGGGGCGTGGGCATGGTGTTGATAGAGCGCTTGACCACCGCCCACTCGCGCGTGGCAGCCAGCACCTTTGGCGATTCACCCATCCCCTTGTTTGCCGACGTGCCGGCCCTGGAAGTGCTGCTGATCGATGAAGGCGACGCGCCGGGCGGTGCCGGTGAAACCGCCATCGTGGCTTCAGGCGCTGCCGTGGCCAACGCGATTCGCGATGCGCTGGGGCACATCAAAAAACCACGCTTGAGCAGCTTCCCCATCACAAGCGCTGACGTGCGAGCATTCATGCAGTGACGCCCTCCGACGACTTTGCTTCGGCCGCCATGCTGCGGCTGATGCAGCTCGGTCTGCAACAGCAAGGCCTGGCCATAGACAGCCATCCGCCTGCGCGCGGTGCAGTCAGCGGCGCGCGGGTGCCGTTGTCGGACAAGCGCAGCTTGGTTCATCAATTGCACCAAGCGTTCGGCAGCACAGCCCTGCTGCGCATGGGCGAGGCCATCCACAGCGCACCCGATGAGCCTGCGCTGGTGGCCTTGGCCATGGCACACCATCCGTTCGACTTGATTGCGCGTTGGCAGCGCCTGGAGCGCTTTGTGCATTCGCGCCACCGGGTCGAGATCGAGCTTGCGCAGGCGCATTCGGTGCAGCTTCACCACCGCTCTGCGGACAGCGCGCAAGCAACGCACCCCGCCGAAGACCTGCTGATTTTTGGTCTGCTGGTGGCGTTGCTGAACCGCATGGGCGCGGCAGGTTTGCGCGCTCGCTTTTCAGGTGAACCAGGCTGGCGATTCCATCGTGGCGCTTGGCGAGATTCGAAACTGCTGGTCAACACATCGCGCTGGCAGATTGAATGGCAAAGCGAACAGCAAACCCGTGTCGCCCTAGATTCACAACCCAAGATGCGCGCCGCCGCAACAAAAGGCGTCGCACCAAATCAAAACACGGCCACCGCCTCGCAACTTCTGGCAGCCGACCCCGGCCGGGCTTGGACTCTGGCCGCTTTGGCTGAAGAACTGGCTTTTTCTCCGCGTCATTTGCAACGACAACTTCAGGCGCAGCAAACCAGCTTTTCTGCACTGCTTTCGCAGGCCCGCTTGACCCACGCAGCCAAAAGTTTGGTGACCACACGTCACAGCGCAGCAGAAATTGGCTACGCCTGCGGCTATGCCGACCAAGCCCACTTCAACCGCGAGTTCAAACGCCACACCGCTTTCACACCCATGGCTTACAGACAGCACTTCGCAGCCTGAAGCTCCTGATCTGCTGAGTCCAAATGAAAAACTGCAAACGACAAACCGACCTGCTTACGCAGTTGGCAGAACGTGCGCTTTGAACTGATCGCGCAAGCGGTTTTTCAACATCTTGCCGGTCGCACCGAGCGGAATGGCATCGACGAACGCCACGTCGTCGGGCGTCCACCATTTGGCGATGCGGCCTTCAAAA
>JANYJJ010000101.1 GCA_025358485.1 Burkholderiales bacterium
GTTTGACGGTGTTGTCATTGCAAGAGTTGCATCAAGAGTTGAAACCGCAGTTGCATTAAACTGAAACCGTCAATAAAGCCGCCGCCGGGATACTTCTGGCGGCGGCCTTATTTTTGCTCCACGTTTCGACTTCAAGACAGACACCATGAACACCATTCCACTGACCACGCGCGGCGCTGAAAAACTCAAAGAAGAACTGCACCGCCTGAAAACGGTAGAGCGTCACGCGGTGATTCAAGCCATTTCCGAAGCGCGCGCGCAAGGTGACTTGTCAGAGAACGCCGAATACGAAGCCGCCAAAGACAAACAGGGCTTCATCGAAGGCCGCATCTTGGACATCGAAGGCAAGATGGCCGCAGCGCAAATCATCGACCCCGCCAACTTGCAGGCCGAAGGCCGGATTGTTTTTGGCACCACGGTGGATCTGGAAGAAGAGTCCAGCGGAGCGAAAGTCACTTACCAAATCGTCGGAGACGACGAGGCCGATTTGAAGCACGGCTTGGTGTCGATCAGCTCACCCATCGCCCGTGCCTTGATAGGCAAAGAAGTGGGCGATGTGGCCGAGGTGCGCGCACCGGGCGGCGTCAAGAGCTATGAAGTGATCAATGTCCGCTACGTCTGAACGGCCTGAAGAATCAACCGACGCCGCTCAGTCAGTTTGAGTGCGCTTGACGCTGGTGATGCGGGTCTTTTTACGCTTGAGTTCACCGCCAGCAGCGATGCGTTGGTTGCCCAACACGGTGATTTTTTTGACCTGAGGGCGGTGGTTGCCACTTTTGGAAAACTTCAAAAGTTTCACCACGCGCGGGCCTGGCTTGCGGTCTTCACGCTCAGTCTTTTCTTTCGGCGGCATCGGCCGCCACAGCACCAGCAGTTTGCCGATGTGCTGAATGGGCGCGGCGTTCAATTGGTTGGCAAGCGTCTCGAAAAACGCGACACGGGTTTCGCGCTCGTCGGAGAACACACGCACCTTGATGAGGCCGTGAGAGTTCAGCGCAGCGTCTATTTCTTTCACCACCGAGGGCGTCAGCCCGTCGCCGCCGATCATGACGACCGGGTCGAGGTGATGGGCATCGGCGCGCTTGTCTTTGCGCTGGGCGGGAGTCAGTTGAATCGCAGTCATCACCGTATTATCGACGCGGCGTGAAACTCAAGACATGAAACTCAAATCAAAAAGCAAGAAGATCAACAAAGCATGGATGGTTGATCACCTCAACGACACCTATGTGAAGTTGGCCAAAAAAGAAGGCTACCGCGCGCGCGCCGCCTACAAACTGAAAGAAATTGACGAAGACCTAGGCCTGATCAAGCCTGGTCAGTTGGTGGTCGACTTGGGTGCTACGCCCGGCGCCTGGAGCCAATACGTCAGGCGCAAATTTGCGGTGAAAGACGGCTCTGCCAAGCCTGCCGCGATGAACGGCCGCATCATCGCTTTGGACTTGCTCGACTTTGAAGCCATCGAAGGCGTCGAATTCATACAGGGCGATTTTCGCGAGGAGTCGGTGCTGGCCGCGCTGGAAAGCTTGGTCGGCGGGCGCGAGGTCGATGTGGTGATCTCCGACATGGCACCCAATTTGTCGGGCATTGAAAGCTCAGACGCGGCCCGCATTGCGCACTTGGTGGAGCTGGCGGTGGAGTTTGCACAAAACCACTTGACGGCCAGCGGTGCCCTGGTGTGCAAACTGTTTCACGGCAGTGGCTACGAGGAAATGACGCGACTTTTCAAAGCGCGCTTCAAGGTGGTCAAGTCCATGAAGCCCAAAGCCTCACGAGACAAGTCGTCAGAAACCTTTTTGGTCGGGGTGGGTCTCAAGAAGCACGGCGCATTGGTCGATATGCGGTCGTAGCGGCGCAGAACGGCGCAGATCAAACCGATACACCTGAGCGCGTCGGGGTGAAAACCAACGACTTTCAGGGCTTGACTCGCATAAACTAGTCCCCATGTGTTGTTAGTTAGCCAGCATCGCTGATCGATGTTTGGTATCAAGCACGATGACACGCAACAGGAGCTGTGTTGAACAATCAATGGTTTTCAAAGGTCGCGGTTTGGCTGGTGATTGCACTCGTGCTGTTCACCGTATTCAAACAATTCGACCGCAGCACGACCTCGGGCGGCCAAATTGGCTACTCTGACTTTTTGGAAGAAGTTCGCAGCAAGCGCATCAAATCGGTGACTTTGCAAGAAGGTCAAGGTGGCACAGAAATCATCGCCACCACCAGCGATGACAAGCGCCTGCGCAGCACCGCGACTTACCTTGACCGCGGCTTGGTAGGCGACCTCATCAACAGCGGCGTGAAGTTTGACGTGAAGCCGCGCGAAGAGCCCTCGCTGCTCATGAACATTTTGGTTTCATGGGGTCCCATGTTGCTGCTGATTGGCGTGTGGGTTTACTTCATGCGACAAATGCAGGGCGGCGGCAAGGGCGGCGCGTTCAGCTTTGGCAAAAGCAAAGCCAAGCTGCTCGACGAAGCCAACAACACCACCACTTTTGCCGATGTGGCGGGCTGCGACGAAGCCAAAGAAGAAGTCAAAGAACTGGTTGACTTTTTGCGCGACCCGGCCAAGTTCCAAAAGCTCGGCGGACGCATTCCGCGCGGCGTGCTGTTGGTCGGCCCTCCAGGCACCGGTAAAACGCTGTTGGCCAAATCGATTGCTGGCGAGGCCAAGGTGCCGTTTTTTGCGATCAGCGGCTCTGACTTCGTCGAGATGTTCGTTGGCGTAGGCGCAGCCCGCGTTCGCGACATGTTTGAGCAAGCCAAGAAAAGTTCACCCTGCATCATCTTCATTGACGAGATCGACGCAGTTGGTCGCCACCGTGGTGCTGGCTTGGGCGGCGGCAATGACGAGCGTGAACAAACCTTGAACCAGATGTTGGTTGAGATGGACGGCTTTGAGACGAATGTCGGCGTCATCGTGATGGCCGCGACCAACCGGCCTGACATTCTGGATCCAGCTCTGCTGCGCCCAGGACGCTTCGACCGTCAGGTCTACGTGACTTTGCCCGACGTGCGCGGCCGCGAACAAATCTTGAACGTCCACATGCGCAAAGTGCCAGTGGGCCAAGACATACGCGCTGACATCTTGGCGCGTGGCACGCCAGGTTTCTCAGGTGCAGATTTGGCCAACTTGGTGAATGAGTCGGCCCTGTTCGCTGCGCGCCGCAATGGGCGCGTGGTCGAGATGGTCGATTTCGAAAAGGCCAAAGACAAAATCATGATGGGCCCTGAGCGCAAGTCTATGGTCATGCCTGAAGAAGAGCGCAAGAACACGGCGTATCACGAGTCGGGTCACGCCTTGGTGGCGCGCCTGATGCCCAAGACCGATCCGGTGCACAAAGTGACTGTCATTCCGCGGGGCCGTGCTTTGGGCGTGACCATGCAGTTGCCTGAAGGTGACCGCTACAGCTTGGACAAAGAGCGCATGTTGTCGACCATTTCAGTCCTGTTTGGTGGCCGCATTGCCGAAGAAGTGTTCATGAATCAAATGACCACTGGTGCCAGCAACGACTTCGAGCGCGCCACGGCCATCGCGCGCGACATGGTCACTCGCTACGGCATGACCGATGAGCTGGGCACGATGGTTTATGCCGAGAATGAAGGCGAAGTTTTCCTGGGCCGCTCGGTGACCAAGACGACCAGCATGTCAGAAGAAACCATGCGCAAGGTGGACTTGGTGATACGCCGCATCATCGATGAGCAGTACGCCATTGCGCGCAGGCTGATCGAGAGCAATCAGGACAAAATGCATGTGATGGCAAATGCGCTGCTGGAATGGGAAACCATCGACGCGGAGCAAATTGACGACATCATGAACAACCGTCCGCCGCGTCCGCCGAAAGATTGGACTCCCAGCAGCACCAAGCCTCCCGGCGGCCCGTCAGCGCCAGTGGCGGCCGAGACTGCACCGGCTGCGGCCTGATCTGCCAGCGTGCGTGTGACTTAAAAGACGGGGCTGCGGCCCCGTTTTCTATGTGTCTGGCGAGTTGGCGTCCCATCGCAAACCACTGTTTCGATTCATGTTCTGGCAAACCACTCGATTCCGCATTCCCCTGATCGAGCCTCGGGTGATGGGCATCGTCAACGTCACCCCTGATTCTTTTTCAGACGGCGGGCAATTCTTTGACAGCGCCGCCGCGTTGACGCATTGCGAAGCCCTGCTGCGCGAGGGTGTCGACATTCTGGACATCGGCGCGGAGTCGTCTCGACCCGGTGCCGCAGTGGTCAGTTGGCAGGATGAGTGGCAGCGCCTTCAGCCTGTGCTTGTCGGTGCGCTCAGTTTGAATTGCCCCGTGTCCTTGGACACCACCAAAGCTGAAGTGATGCAGCGCGCGCTGGCGATGGGTGTGGACATCGTCAACGACATCAACGCGCTGCGCAGTATGGGAGCCCTCGCGGCAGTGGCGGCATACGACCAATGCGGTGTTTGCTTGATGCACATGCAAGGGCAGCCGCAGGGCATGCAGGCCGCGCCGCGATACACAGATGTGCTGCTGGAAGTGAGTCAGTTTCTCAATCTTCGGGCCCAGGCCTTGATGGCCACAGGCGTTTCGCCTGAGCGCATCGTTCTCGACCCGGGCATTGGTTTTGGCAAGACAGTTGCGCACAACCTGGAATTGCTGCGCAGACAAAGTGAACTGCTTTCGCTGGGCTTTCCTTTGCTGGTCGGCTGGTCACGAAAATCCACCTTGGGTGCGATCACCGGCAAGCTCGCGGACGACCGCGTCGCGGCCAGCGTCGCGGCTGCTTTGGCCGCCGTTCAATGCGGTGCACGCATCGTGCGCGTACACGATGTGGCTGCCACTGTTGACGCCCTAAAAGTTTGGAAAGCGGCGGGTTTGCTGGCTTGATTCAGCTGGCGTCCGACCGGCGGCAGGTCAAAATCCTCGGCATTGATTCGACCAACACTAAACACAAAACACGAGACACAGCACCATGAGCAGGATTTACTTTGGCACCGACGGCATACGCGGCACGGTAGGGCAGTCGCCTATCACGCCAGATTTCATGCTGCGGCTCGGACATGCGGTGGGGCAGGTGCTCAAACGCGGTCAAACCTCAGAGCGCAAGCCCAAGGTCTTGATCGGCAAAGACACGCGAATTTCCGGCTACATGATTGAGTCGTCGTTGGAAGCAGGCTTTGCTTCTGCGGGTGTTGATGTGCTGCTCACCGGTCCCTTGCCAACGCCCGGCGTCGCTTACTTGACGCGCGCTCTGAAGCTGGATTTGGGCGTGGTCATCAGCGCCTCCCACAACCCGTTTGATGACAACGGTATCAAGTTTTTCTCGGCCCGCGGCGAGAAACTGCCCGAAGCTTGGGAGCTGCAAGTGGAAGCCATGCTGGCCACGTCACCGCAGTGGGTGCCGTCGGCAGAGCTGGGCAAAGCCAAGCGCTTCGAAGACGCGCGCGGACGCTACATCGAGTTTTGCAAAGGCAGCTTCGGCAGCGACTTGTCGCTGAAGGGCTTGAAGATCGTGGTGGATGCCGCGCATGGTGCGGCGTATCACGTGGCGCCTGAAGTCTTTTACGAACTTGGCGCAGAAGTGGTGGCTATCGGGTGCAGTCCTAACGGCACCAACATCAACGCAGGTTTTGGTGCCACGGCACCGGCCGCGTTGGTGCAGGCCGTCAAAGACAACCAAGCTGATTACGGCATTGCTCTGGATGGCGACGCTGACCGATTGCAATTGGTTGATGCCGCAGGCCGCCTCTACAACGGCGACGAACTGCTTTACGTGATGGTGGCTGACCGTCTGGCGCAAGGGCACGCGGTTCCCGGTGCTGTCGGAACGTTGATGACCAACATGGCGGTCGAATTGGCCATCAAGTCGCGTGGCGTCGAGTTTGTGCGTGCCCAGGTCGGTGACCGTTATGTTTTGGAGGAACTCTCGGCGCGCGGCTGGTTGCTGGGCGGCGAGGGTTCAGGACATTTGCTCGCGCTTGACAAGCACACCACCGGCGACGGCATCGTCAGCGCTTTGCAGGTTCTGCAAGCCATCAGCCGCAGCGGTAAAACCTTGGCACAACAACTCAGCGAAGTGACGCTGTTTCCGCAGGTGCTTATCAACGTGCGCCTGCAATCGGGTCAAGACTGGAAAGCAAACACAGGCCTCACAGAAACCCATCGGCAGGTGACCGCTGAACTCGGCGACAACGGCCGCGTCTTGATACGGCCATCTGGCACCGAACCCTTGGTGCGTGTCATGGTGGAGGGGCGGGACGCTGGACAAGCCCAAGCCTGCGCCCAGCGCCTGGCAGCCACGCTGCGATGACTGCACCCCTTGTCACATTTCATGTGACGAGCAAGTAACTTGAAGAATCCGGGGCTCAGGCCCCGTTTTTATGCGCGAATAAAAAGTCATGGAGATTTCATGCGTTTGTCACAAAGCACTTTTACAGTGCTTGAATGCAATCACTACCTCTGGTACGGGGTCGAAAGGCGAGCTCATGAATTCCAAATCTCCAGCTTTTGCAGCCATCGCTGCGATCAGCCTCACTGCCGTGTTCACCAACGCCGTGCAGGCGCAAGACGTGACCGGTGCCGGTGCTACCTTCCCCGCGCCTTTGTACGCCAAGTGGGCCGACGCCTACAACAAAGCCACGGGTGCACGTATCAATTACCAATCGGTCGGCTCGGGTGCAGGCCTGAAGCAAATCCGCGGCAAAACCGTTGACTTCGGTGCCTCAGACATGCCGCTCAAAGACGAAGAATTGGCGGCTGACGGTTTGGTTCAATTCCCCATGGTGATCGGAGGCGTCGTCCCGGTGCTCAACATCAAAGGCATCGCGCCAGGACAGGTGAAGTTAACTGGCCGTGTACTTGGCGACATCTATCTCGGCAAGATCACGAAATGGAATGATGCTGCCTTGACCACGCTAAACCCTGGCGTGCCGTTGCCAGACGAAGTGATTTCAGTCGTTCGTCGGGCTGACGGTTCGGGCACCAGCTTCATCTTCACAAACTACTTGTCAAAGGTGAACGAAGAGTGGAAAACCAAGGTCGGCGAAGGCACGGCGGTCAATTGGCCCATCGGCACCGGCGGCAAAGGCAACGAAGGTGTTGCCGCGTTCGTCACGCGCTTGCCTAACTCGATCGGTTACGTCGAGTACGCCTACGTCAAGCAAAACAAAATGACCTATACCTTGTTGAAAAACAAGGACGGCAACTTCGCCACGCCAGATGACGTGAACTTCAAGGCGGCTGCCGCCGGTGCCGACTGGAGCAAGACCTTTTACCAAGTGCTGACCGAACAGCCTGGCAAAGACACGTGGCCCTTGTCGGGCGCGACTTTCATCATGATGCACAAAGCGCAAGACAAACCGGTGCAAGCCAGCAACTCGCTGAAGTTCTTTGAGTGGGCGTTCAACTCTGGCGACAAAATGGCCGAGGAACTGGAATACGTCGCACTCCCTCCGGCTGTTAAAACACTGGTTCGCAAGGTGTGGCTGGATGTCAAAGACACATCCGGGAAGCCGGTCGCGTTCAAGTAACAACGGAGTCTGTGAAGACTGCCAACGACAGCGATGAGCGTGTCATTGGTTTGAGCTGATCGGAGCTTTTGTGGCCGCTACATTCCCAGCTTCGCACTACGATGGTGCCGACATGCAACGATCCGATCCTTTGGGCAAACCCCCAACCGCAAAGCGTTCGTCACCTTGGGCGGACAAGATTTTTTCTTCGTTGGCGCACGCTGCGGCCCTACTGACACTGGGATTGTTGGTAGCCATCATCGCGTCTTTGGTGATTGGTGCCATGCCGGCCATCCGCGAATACGGACTGAGCTTCTTGTGGCGCAGTGAATGGGATCCCGTCAAGAACAGCTACGGCGGCTTGGTGATGATCTACGGCACGCTGATGACGTCTTTCATTGCGTTATGCATCGCCGTTCCAGTGAGTTTTGGAATCGCGCTTTTCTTGACTGAGCTGTCACCGCACTGGCTGCGGCGACCTTTGGGAATTGCGGTGGAATTGCTGGCGGCTGTGCCGTCGATTGTTTACGGGATGTGGGGCTTGTTGGTCTTCAGTCCCGTGTTGTCAACCTTTGTGCAACGACCGCTGCAAAAGCTCTTTGGCGATGTGCCTGTGCTGCGCGATTTGGTGTCGGGTGCTCCGGTGGGCATCGGCATTTTGTCGGCCGGCATCATCTTGGCCATCATGATCATCCCGTTCATTGCGTCTGTCATGCGCGACGTGTTTGACGTGACGCCGCCGATGTTGAAAGAGTCGGCTTATGCGCTGGGCGCGACCACATGGGAAGTCGTTTTCAAGGTGGTTCTTCCGTACACCAAAACCGGTGTGGTGGGCGGCGTCATGCTCGGCTTGGGGCGGGCAATCGGTGAAACCATGGCGGTCACGTTTGTGATCGGCAACTTCAATCAGCTCAACAGCTTGTCGGTGTTCGAGGCGGCCAACAGCATCACGTCTGCATTGGCCAATGAGTTTGCCGAGGCCAGTGAAGGCCTGCATCAAGCGTCGTTGATTTACCTGGGCTTGGTGCTGTTTTTTATCACTTTCGTCGTCTTGACGCTGTCGAAATTGTTGTTGTCTCGGCTTAAGAAGGGCGAGGGGAGCCGGACATGAATACGAGCCCAAACACCAGCGCAGACACTAAAGCGAACACCGTAGCCTCCATGTCGGCGCTGCACGCCTCACGCGTGGCCCACCACAAACGCCGCAAGTTAGTGAATGTGGTGGCGATCACTTTGTCGCTTTGCGCGATGGCCTTCGGCTTGTTCTGGTTGATCTGGATTTTGTTTGAGACGGTGCGCCTGGGCATCGGCGGATTGACCTGGTCTATCTTCAGCGAAATGACTCCACCACCGCAGGCGGACACCGGCGGCTTGTCGAACGCGATATTCGGATCGATGATGATGGTGACGCTGGCCACGGTGCTGGGCACACCCATCGGCGTGATGGCCGGCATTTATCTGGCCGAGTACGGGCAAAAGACCTGGCTGGGCAGCACGGTGCGATTGATAAACGACATCTTGCTCTCGGCCCCAAGTATCGTGATCGGCTTGTTCATTTACACGGTGGTTGTCGCTCCGATGAAGGGATTTTCAGGCTTTGCGGGCGTGCTTGCTTTGGCCCTGATCGTGATCCCGGTGGTGATCCGAACAACCGAGAACATGCTCACGCTGATACCCAACGCGCTGCGCGAAGCGGCTTACGCTTTGGGTACCCCCAAATGGAAGGTCATCGGCAAAATTACCCTGAAGGCGGCTCGCGCCGGCGTGCTCACAGGCGTCCTGTTGGCGGTTGCTCGCATCTCTGGCGAAACCGCGCCGCTGCTCTTCACCGCGCTGTCCAATCAATTTTGGACGTCGAGTTTGGGTGAGCCAATGGCCAGCTTGCCGGTGACGATCTTCAAGTTTGCGATGAGCCCCTACGAGAACTGGCAGAAGCTGGCTTGGGCGGGGGTGTTCCTCATCACATTGGGAGTCTTGGCGCTGAACATTGCGGCCCGGGTTCTGTTCCGAAATAAACACTGATCCGGCACGAAAACCACGAGCCCCACGAGCCCCTTGAGGCAAGGACCATTCATGGACACACGAGTTGATTTGCCAGCGGACGAGAAGGTCAAACTGTCAGTACGAAATTTGAATTTCTATTACGGCAGTTTCTTGGCGCTCAAGAACATCAATCTGGACATTCCAGAAAAGAAAGTCACTGCCTTTATCGGGCCTTCGGGCTGCGGGAAGTCAACCTTGCTTCGCACTTTCAACCGCATGTTCGAGCTCTACCCAGAGCAGCGTGCCGAGGGCGAGATATTGCTCGACGGCGAGAACATTTTGGAAGGCAAGCAAGACGTGTCGCTGATGCGCGCTAAGGTCGGCATGGTGTTCCAAAAGCCCACGCCGTTTCCTATGTCCATCTACGACAACATCGCTTTCGGTGTGCGATTGTTTGAAACCCTGCCGCGCACCGAGATGGACGAGCGCGTGGAATGGGCCTTGAAAAAAGCCGCTTTATGGACGGAAGTCAAAGACAAGCTCAATCAAAGCGGGTCGGGCTTGTCGGGCGGACAACAGCAGCGCTTGTGCATCGCGCGCAGCATTGCCATCAAGCCGGAAGTGTTGTTGCTCGACGAGCCCTGTTCAGCGCTTGACCCCATCTCGACAGGCAAGATCGAAGAATTGATACATGAGCTGAAAAGCGATTACACGGTGGTAATCGTCACGCACAACATGCAGCAAGCGGCACGCAGTTCTGACTACACGGCTTACATGTATTTGGGAGATTTGATCGAGTTCGGCCCCACCGCAGAACTGTTCATGAAGCCCAAGAAAAAAGACACCGAGGACTACATCACCGGACGCTTCGGTTGATGTGTCCGAAGTGAATCACAGGCTACGTTTCAGGAGAAAGCCATGAATGAAAAACATCTTTCAACTCAGTTTGATGCTGAGCTCAGTGGCATCTCCACCCGCGTGCTGGAAATGGGCGGCTTGGTGGAGTCTCAGGTTGCCCAGGCGATTTATTCGCTGACCCATTTCAGCGGTGAAACGGCGTCACACGTGTTGGCAGTTGAGGAGAAAGTCAATGCGATGGAAATCGAGATCGACCGCGATATCTCCACCATCATCGCGCGGCGCCAGCCCACGGCAGTGGATTTGCGCTTGCTCATTGCCATCAGCAAAAGTATCGCCAACTTGGAGCGCGTGGGTGACGAAGCGGCGCGCATCGCGCGCACAGTGCAGCGGCTCATCAACTCGGGCGTGTCCACCCGCATGCGTTTGCCGTTGAACGACTTGGCGTTTGAAGCCGAGCTGGCCGTCACTCAATTGCGCAAAGCGTTGGACGCCTTCGCGCGCCTTGACGTGGACAAGGCCATCGAGGTCTTGAAGCAGGACGACCAAATTGACCAAGAGTTTGAAGGCCTGATGCGCAAGCTCATCACCTTCATGATGGAAGACCCGCGCACCATATCGTCGAGCATTGATTTGATCTTCGTGGCCAAGGCCATCGAGCGTGTTGGCGACCATGCCAAGAACTTGGCCGAGGTCATCATCTACGTTGTCAAGGGCATGGACGTTCGCCACAATTCGGTGGCGGACGTTGAGTCCATGGTGCGTTGAATGGCACATCATATGAGTCGCATATTGGTGGTCGAAGACGAGTCGGCAATCGCGGAATTGATTGCCATCAACATGCGTCACGCAGGTTACGAGGTGACGGTGGCCGCAAATTCTGAGCAAGCGCAAGCGGCTGTTGACGGCGTGTTGCCTGATTTGGTGGTGCTCGATTGGATGCTGCCAGGACAGTCGGGTTTGGCCTTGGCCAAAGGCTGGCGCGCTCAGGCACGCACACGTGAGCTGCCCATCATCATGCTCACCGCTCGTGCAGAAGAAGGCGACAAGATTTCTGGCCTCGATGCCGGTGCCGACGACTACTTGACCAAGCCGTTTTCCACGAGCGAGCTGCTGGCCCGCATTCGCGCTGTGCTGCGCCGCAAAGCACCCGAGGCGCTGGACACCTTGGTCGAGATCGGCGGCCTGCAGCTTGACCCTGCCACGCGTCGGGTGTCGCGCGAAGAGCGTGAGGTCAAAGTTGGTCCCACCGAATTTCGCTTGTTGCATTTTTTCATGACGCACCCTGAGCGCGTGCACAGCCGCTCGCAATTGCTTGATCGCGTGTGGGGCGATCATGTGTTCATCGAAGAACGCACGGTAGACGTGCACATCAAGCGTTTGCGCGAAGCACTGGATGTCGTGGGTTGCGCGGGCATGATCGAAACCGTTCGCGGAGCGGGCTACCGAATGACCCGGCAACAGCAACAGCAACAGCAACCGAGGCAGCCGCATAGGCTTGCTCAGGCCGACACGGCAGAGTGACGCTGCCGCACTGGCCTTTTCAACCGCACTTTTAGACCTTAGCGCGTTCGCCCTCACCACTTTCGAGCACACCACATGGAGTGGTTGATCCCGCGTATTTTGTCCAGCCTGTTGTGGGTGCTGCTCACCGGCAGCGCTGGCTTGTGGTTGGGCAACCTGTACGGCTTGCCCGGTGTGGGTGCGCTGATCGGCTCGGCACTTGGCGTGTTGCTTCACTCGGTGGTCGACGCGGCCAGGGCTGAGCGCTTGGTGCAGTGGCTGCGTGGCAAGCAAGTTAACAGTGCGCCGCGCGCCGGTGAATTTTGGGGTGAAGTGGGCTACCGCGTAGAGCGTTCGGTGCGGCGTTTAGAGCGCAGCGTGATTGATGAGAACGAAAAGCTGGCGCAGTTTTTGTCGGCCATCGAAGCTTCACCCAACGGCGTGATGCTGTTGGATGCGGGCGACCAAATTGAGTGGTGCAACTCTGAAGCCGCAGATCACTTCGGCTTGGATCCCCGACGCGACAAACGCCAGCGCGTCACGAACCTGGTTCGCGCTCCAGCCTTTGTGGCTTATCTGCAGCGTGGTGCGTTTGAAGAGGCCGTTGTATTTCCCGGGCCGGGTTCACGTGGCAGCGTGTCGGTACTCGTGCGCCGCTACGGGCAGGGCATGAAGCTGGTGCTGTCGCAAGACGTGACTGAGCGTGAGCGCAATGACGCCATGCGCCGTGACTTTGTGGCCAATGTGTCGCACGAGATTCGCACGCCTTTGACGGTGCTGGGGGGCTTTATCGAAACCATGGTGAATTTGCAGCTCAGCGACGCTGAGCGCCGCCGCGTGATGGAACTGATGGCGCAGCAAACGGTGCGCATGCAAAGCTTGGTCGGCGACTTGCTGACTTTGGCCCAGTTGGAAGGCAGCCCACGCCCAACGGCGGATCGATGGGTTGATGTGGCCCGCTTGTTTTTGCAAGTGCAGGCCGATGCGCAAGCGCTGTCTGCCGGTCGGCATCAGTTGCTCTTCAATGCTCCCGTTGACGTTCAGCTGGCCGGAGCCGAGGTGGAACTCATCAGCGCCGTGGTCAACTTGGTGACCAATGCCGTGCGCTACACCCCGGCGGGTGGCAGCGTGACGGTGAGTTGGTTGAATCGGTCTGACGGCAGCGGCGAGATCGACGTGCAGGACGACGGCCCTGGCATCGCTCGCGAACACCTACCGCGCTTGACCGAACGCTTTTATCGCGTGGACGGCAGCCGTTCACGCGACACGGGCGGCACTGGGTTGGGTTTGTCGATCGTCAAGCACGTGATGCTGCGCCACGGCGGCGAGCTGGAAGTGCTGAGCGAAGTCGGCAAGGGCTCGACCTTCAAATTGCAATTCCCCAGTTCGAGGGTCAGGTCCAGCGCCTCCTTGGCCGCACACGCGGCAACTGTCCCGGCCACCCTAGCAGCCACCCTAGCAGCCACCCATGCGGCCACCCAAGCAGCCACCCCCGCGGCCATCTTGGCTGCAACGCCGACGCAGGCAGAAGGCGCAAACGTTTTGAGCGCGCCTGCTCAAAATCCAACCGCTCAAAACGCGCCCGTGTTCAACGCCACACGTTGAAGTGCATCAAGGCAACTTGCGGTAAATCGCGGTCACTTCGTCTTTGTCGGTGGGGCGGTTCACGCGTGCCATCAAGGCCCAACTGGTCGGTGCGGGCAGGGGCGTCAAGCGCAACTCTTGGCGCAGCCAAAAGCCGCACACGGTGGTGCCCGGTGTTTGCGCGGTTTCCACTCGGTAGCCACCCAAATACTCCAACGCCACGCCATGGCCGCGCACCACATTGTTGGTGGCCACACAGCTTCCCCTGGGCACATGCATCGCGATCTGGTCGATCAAGGGACGGTAGCTGCGCGCATGGTCGAGCAGTGGCAGCCACAAGGTCATGAGCAACAACCAGCACAGCGCCACGCCGCTGGCAGGCAGCACCATGCTCTTCCACAGGGGGTGCCGATTGCGCCCAGTGCGCCACCGCACCAGCCACATCCATGCCAACGTGGCCGCGCCTGCGAAAAATAGTTCAATCGCAGAAAAGGGCGCCGTAAAGCCGGGCACGAGCCGCGCCACGTTGGCAGCAGGCCGGGCTGGTGAGCCGGTTTGCATGGCCACGTAAATCACCCAAATCACGATGGCGCTGCCGCTGAAGAAAAACACCGAAAACCAATCGATGGCAGCCGCGGCACTGCGCTTCAGTGTGGGCAAGGAAAACGCAGCCAATACTGCCAACGGCGGCAAGCCCAAAAGCAAAGCGCGGTCTGAGCCGCCCATGACCATGCTGGCGAGGAAGGCGGCACCGAACACGACGCTGGGCGCTGCGATGTGACGCTTCAGCCACTGCCGTCGCCAGCGCCACAGCGTCAACACGGCCAGCGGCCAACACGGCCAAAGGAACCAAGCAAATTCCTTGAACATCGCAAGCACCTGGCCCCCGTCGTGATAGCGGCCCACACGCCAGCCCCAGGCACCCAAGCCGACGGCCACGACAGCCGCCAACAGGGCACTGGCCCCAATCCAAGCGGTGAAGGTCCTGACGTTTGGATAGCTTGACTTCCAGCTCAACACTGCGCCTGCCACGCCCAAGGCCACAGCCATCGACGGCGCACCGCTGGCGGCCAGCGCCGGCAAAGCCACAAGGACAGCGATCTTGGGTTTGATGCCCCTGAACGCGCTGGCCCCCAAGGCGTAAAGGAATAAGGCCACGCTGGTCAGTTGAACCAATTCGGGTGTGGTTTCGTGACCCAGTTGCAGCAATCCCAAGGTGGCAATCAGAGCCAGCAACGCGCCATCGGCCATGGCGCGGGCGTAGTCCACGGGGTCGGCCTCGCCGCCAAAAGCAAACGGCAGCGGTTGCGCCGCATCGGTGCGCGCCAAGTGATAGGTTGAATACCAGGTCAGCACCAGCACACCGATCAGCAACAGCGCGAAGGGCAGGCGTGCGGCCAACGCCGGATCCATCATGAAGCCCAACAACTTGATGGCCGCCGCGCCCAGCCAAAACGGCAACACTGCCGTTTCGGGCGGCAGGCCGGTGACTGTGGGCGTGAGCCAACTTGATTGGCCTTGGGCAATGCTCAGCATGTAGCCAAAGGCGGTGATGTCGGCCCCGCGCCACGGGTCACGGCCAAACAGGCCGGGCAGCACATACGCTGCGCAGAAAAGTATCAGCGCGATGCGTGGCAGGCGCTGCACAGCGCGCTGCGTGACCAGGGCGGGGTTGGGCAGGTTCAAGTTATGGTTCTTGACATCAGCAGTAAAAAAGGCAGCCGAGGCTGCCTTTTTAGCATCACAACGCGTGCGATCTCACTTCTTGAGGTGAGCGAACTTGTTGCGGAATTTCTCAACGCGGCCGCCCAAGGAGTCGACGCTCTTTTGGGTGCCGGTGTAGAAGGGATGCGACTCGCTGGTGGTCTCCAACTTGTACAGCGGCAACTCGCGGCCGTCGTCCATCTTGACCGTCTCGCGCGTCTGGGCGCATGAGCGGGTGACGAACTTGAAACCGTTGGACAAATCTACAAAGCAGATGTCGCGGTAGTTGGGGTGTATGCCTTCTTTCATGGGGAATCCTGTGTTTCTGGTGAATCGATTCGGAAGCCACGCCGCTGTGACTCATTCAGACGGTACGCACTTTCCGATTTGCGGACAGCCCCGGATTGTAGTCCGAGGCGGCCCGCTTCTCGACCAACTCAGCCGCCTCGTCGCATCATGTCGAAGAAGTCGTGGTTGTTTTTGGTCGATTTCATCTTGTCGAGGATGAACTCCATCGCCTCGATCTCGTCCATCGGGTACAGCAGCTTTCGCAAAATCCAGGTCTTTTGCAAGATCTCGGGCTTCAGCAACAGCTCCTCGCGGCGTGTGCCCGACTTGTTCAACAAGATGGACGGATAAACGCGCTTCTCGGCCATGCGACGGTCGAGGTGAATCTCGCAGTTGCCCGTGCCTTTGAACTCTTCGTAAATCACCTCGTCCATCCGACTGCCGGTGTCGACCAAGGCCGTGCCGATGATGGTCAGCGAACCGCCTTCTTCCACATTGCGGGCCGCCCCGAAAAACCGCTTGGGCCGCTGCAAAGCGTTCGAGTCCATGCCGCCAGTCAAGACCTTGCCGCTGGACGGCAAAACGTTGTTGTACGCACGTGCCAAACGAGTGATGGAGTCGAGCAAGATCACCACGTCTTTTTTCAGCTCAACCAAGCGCTTGGCGCGCTCAATCACCATTTCGGCCACTTGCACGTGGCGCGCGGCGGGCTCATCAAAGGTGGAGCTGATGACTTCACCGCGCACGGTGCGCACCATCTCCGTGACCTCTTCCGGGCGCTCGTCTACCAACAAAACGATCAGGTAAACGTCGGGGTGGTTGGCCACCAGCGCGTGGGCTATTTGCTGCATCATAACCGTCTTGCCGGTCTTGGGCTGGGCCACCAACAAAGCGCGCTGGCCTTTGCCTATGGGTGCAATCAGGTCAATGATGCGGCTGGTGATGTTTTCTTCTGACTTGATGTCGCGTTCCAACCTGAACTGTTCTTTGGGGAACAGTGGCGTCAGGTTTTCAAACATGATTTTGTGCTTGCTCTCCTCGGGCGTCAGCTCATTGACGCGGTCGACTTTGACGAGCGCAAAGTAACGCTCGCCGTCTTTGGGTACGCGCACCTCGCCTTCCACCGCGTCGCCAGTGTGCAGATTGAAGCGGCGGATCTGGCTGGGGCTGAGGTAGATGTCGTCGGTGGACGCCATGTAGCTGGCGTCGGGCGCGCGCAAAAAGCCAAAGCCGTCGGGAAGCACTTCCAACACGCCGTCGCCGAAGACTTGCTCGCCGCCTTTGGCGCGCTTTTTCATGATCGCAAACATCAGCTCTTGCTTGCGCATCCGAGCCACTGCCTCGATTTCCAGCGCCTCGCCCATTTTGATGAGCTCCGAGACGTGTAACGCTTTCAGTTCTGACAAGTGCATGTGTTGAGACCGGGGGAGTGTGGGGTGTTGACGCCTGGCTGACTTGCAAGGCGGCGGTGACGCGTCGAAAAATCAAGCTCCGCGGTTGGCGGTGTTGAGCTGATTCAGGTCTGGAGCTGCGACTTGGCGCAAAGACAGTGACGAATTCAAAACAATCTGGGGAGGGGGAGCCGACTCCGCGCGTGACCTGATGGGGCCGGGGAGCCGACTTTCAGGCGCGTCAGCGAGTGGCGGACGTTGCGGCTCGAAACTTCGAAACTGAATTCCTTGGTTTCTTGCCGCTGCGCGAATTATAGGTGGGGATCGATAAACGCTGTCAACTGCGATTTCGACATCGCGCCGGTGCGGGTGGCAACCACCTCACCGCCCTTGAAAACCATCAGCGTTGGCATGGCTCGCACGCCGTAGCTGGCGGTCACGCCGGGCTGCTTGTCCACGTCGACTTTGACAATCTGCAAGCGGCCTTCGTGACTGGCGGCCACTTCGTCCAGTGCGGGAGCCATGCCGATGCAAGGGCCACACCACTCGGCCCAGAAATCGACCAACACCGGTTTGTTGGACTTCAAAACATCGGCGTCAAAAGACGCTTCCGACGCGTGTTTAATCAGTTCGCTGCTCATGGGTTGTTCCTCCAACGGACGCCGCACAGAAGGTGCGACAAGGCAGAATGATTCTGACACAAAGGCCGGTGCCACCCTGGTGCAAACGGCCCGCACCGAGCCTGTAAGGCCCCCAAATTTACCTATGGCATCCATCAGCTTTCTTGCGCTTGACCAGTCACCGGCCGACCCTTGGCAGGCCGTCGCCGCGCAAGCGCGTGGGTGGGCTGAGGTGCAGAAAATCGAGCTTCGCGACGCGGTTTTGCTGCTGCCTGCCACCCAGCACTTGCCGCTGGCACGCGCTGCTTGGGCGCGCTTGGGTGGTTGGATGCCGCGCGTCGAAACCACGCTGAGCCTGGCGCGCAGCCTGCCTTCCTTGCCGGGCGAGGCCGCATCGTCGGGGCAGCTTTGTTTTGATGTCGCAACCGATCGCTTGCAAGCCGCGCGCATGTTGCGGGCGCAGTCTTGGGCCAGCGCAAGTGCGCGCGACGACCCGCGCGGTTTTGCTTTGGCGGCAGCCAAGGTGGTTGAGACAGCGCACGCGTTGGCGCGCGCCGCCGCCAGTGTCGAACCCGCGCAGCGTGCGGCGTATTGGGACGACGCACGCGCGCTGTTTGGCTTGGCCGGCGGCGCTGGCCCCGGTGCCCGCGAACGCTTTCTGTGCCGGGTTGCTGTCGAGTGGGCTGCCGCCGCCGCCGATCCGCAAACCGACCGCTTGTTCCACCTGCGTCCGTCCGCGTGGCTGAGCTTGCAAGCCGGAGGGCCCGATGTTTTCGCGCGTTGCTTGTTGACCAGCGCCAGCGTGCCCGCGTTGTGCATTGATGCAGACACGGCGCTGACTTTGGTGTCGAGCAGTGCGGGTCACAGTTCGGCGGTCTGCGCTCATTTTGAAGAGGAAGCACAGCGCGCTGCGGCGGCTGTGATTGAACAGTTGAACCTGGGCCATCAGCCGGTTGCGTTGATAGCCCAAGACCGCGCATTGGTGCGCCGCATTCGCGCTTTGTTGGACAGGCAGGGCATCCCGCTGCGTGACGAGACGGGCTGGAAGTTGTCCACCACCCGCGCCGCCGCCAGCGTGCACAGTTTGCTGGAGTGCGCGAAGCACGACGCTTCGTCAGATGCCTTGCTTGACCTCTTGAAAGCCTGCGATGTCAACACCGCCGCGCTCGACGCGATGGAGCGCGGCTGGCGGCGCTCAGGCGTG
>JANYJJ010000107.1 GCA_025358485.1 Burkholderiales bacterium
CGGCCAAAATCAGCAGCGCCAGGCCACAAAAAAACAGCGCACCCACCAACACACTCACCAGCGCGGGCGATGTCATGCGGCTCGCGCGGCTGCCGCCGCTTGCGTTGATGTGCTGTGGGTGGCGCGTGAGCCGTGAAGTAAGTCACGAAGCATTCAGGATGATGGCGAGAGTGAGCCTGCGGTCAAGTCTCGCACAGGGTTGCCGACAACAATCAGGCAGTGGCTTCGTCAGACGTCGAGTCAGCAAGGACAAATTTCAGCTTGTTTTGCCCGCCTGGTTTGTTGAGGTTGTGATGCACGCGCAGCAGCCGATTGCTGCGTACTCAGGCACACTCAATCCCCTTGTTGTTGACAGACAAATTCGTTTCCCGCCGATCAAACGCAATGCACTTCTTGAATCATCGACATGCCCTGCGCCGCCTTCGCAGCCCTGCATTGGAATCGGCCTCCACCGGCGGCAACGGCACTGCCAGTGCAGCCGTGCTCGACGCAGTCGCGTTGGAGCGTCTGCGCGCCTTAGACCCTACTGGCGAAAACCAGTTGATGTCGCGCGTGTTGACCGCCTTCGATGCTTCGCTCACGCGCTTGATGCCGCAGTTGGCGCAAGCTCAAACCACGCAAGATTGCCCCGTGATGCGTCATGTGGCTCACACGCTGAAGTCATCGTCAGCCAGCATAGGCGCGCTGCATTTGTCCGCGTTGTGCGCTGAATTGGAAGTGGCCGCGCGTGCCGTTGAACTGGAAGGCTTGGACTCGCTTATCTACGCCGTGCGCGCCGAGGCCGAGGTCGTGCTGATCGCGCTCAAGCAAAACTTGGCAACGCATTCATGAACAAGCACGTGGCCGCCGGCAACCCAGGCGCTTTGGAGTCATCCAAAGTGCTCTTGGTAGACGACGATGAAGTCAATTTGTTGTTGACCTCGATTGCCCTGCGCGAGCGTGGCTTTGACGTCACCGAAGCCACCAGCGGTGAGGCCGCATTGCAAACTTTGGCAGACTGGTTGCCTGACGTGGTGGTGCTCGACGCCCTGATGCCAGGTATGGACGGGTTTGAAACTTGCCATGCGCTGCGCGGCTTGCCGGGCTTTGAAGCTTTGCCGGTTTTGATGCTCACGGGCCTGGACGACGACGCTTCCATCACCCGCGCTTACGAGGCCGGGGCCACCGACTTTTTCGTCAAATCCACGCAGTGGAGCTTGCTGGGCGGGCGCTTGCGTTACCTGCTGCGCGCTTCGCGTACACGCTTGGAGCTGGAGCGCAGCAAGTCCAAACTGGCCCGTGCGCAAGACCTGGCACGCATGGGCAGCTTTGAGTGGCGTCGCCAACAAGGCGCGCTGGTGTTGTCGGTGGAAGGCTTGCGCGTGTTTGGCAAAGCGCCCGATGAGTTGTTGCCGTTTCGCGCGCTGATGCGCTTGCTGCTATCCGAAGAACGCGCAGGGTTTTTCGGAATGCTGCGCGATGTGCAAGCCCACAGCTCGGTGTTGGCCACCGACATTCCGGTGAGCCTGAGCGACGGTCGTCAGCGCATCGTTCACCTGGAGGCCGAACCCGAGTTCGACGAGCACGGCACCTTGATGGGCTACACCGGCATCGTCCAAGACGTGACGGATCGCCGCGTCGCTGAAGACAAAATTCGTCACCTCGCCAATTTCGACACTCTCACCGGTTTGCCGAATCGGCGTCAACTCATTTGGCGCGCTGAGCGCGCGCTGGAACATGCGCGTCGCTTGAACCATCAGGCCGCTGTGTTGTTGATCGACCTGGACCGTTTCAAAATCATCAACGACACGCTGGGCCACGGGGCGGGTGACGAATTGCTGATTGAAGTGTCCAGACGACTGCGCTCTTGTGTGCGGCACTCTGACCAGGTGATGGACAGCTCGCTCGAGTCGATGGGCTCGCGCTCGCACCGCACGCTGGAAGCCGTAGGCCGCTACGGCGGTGACGAGTTTGTGGCGCTGTTACCTGAGGTCATCGACGACCGCGACGCGGAGCGCGTGGCCGACCGCATCCTCGACCAAATGCGCGAGCCGATTTTTGTCGGCGGCCAAGAATGCTTCGTCACTTGCAGCGTGGGCATTTCGCTGTACCCGCGCGACGGTGCGTCGGTGGCCGATTTGATGCGCAACGCCGATGTTGCGATGTACACCGTCAAGTCGCAAGGCCGCAATGCGGCGTCTGTGTACAAACCGCAATTGGCCGGCAAAGGCCGTGAAAAACTGGAGTTGGAAAGCGCTTTGCACAAAGCACTAGAGCGCGGCGAATTGGTGCTGCATTACCAACCCAAAGTCGATGTGCGCGGCGCGCGCATGGTGGGCGCAGAAGCGTTGATGCGCTGGAATTACAACGGCGTGTTGATACCGCCCATGGAATTCATTCCGCTGGCCGAAGAAACCGGGTTGATCGTGCCCATGAGCGAGTGGGCCATCCGCGAAGCCGCGCGCCAAGCGCGCGTGTGGCAAGACAGTTTTGGCTTCAAAGACTCCATCGCCGTCAACATGCCCAACCGCTTGTTCGAGCGCACCGATTTGGTAGAGCACATCCACCAGGCCGTCACCAAGTACGGCGTGCCACACAGCGCCATCGAGCTGGAGATCACAGAAACCGGTCTGATGAAAGACCTGCAAAACGTGATCCCGTCTTTGCACCGCTTGAACGAAATTGGCGTGGAAATATCCATTGACGATTTCGGCACTGGCTATTCGTCGCTGGCCTACCTGACCACCTTGCCCATCAGCGAGTTGAAGATCGACCGCTCCTTCGTGCGCGACCTCGGCCTTACGCCGCAGAGCTCGGCCGTCGTCACCGCGGTGATCGCTTTGGCGCGTTCGCTGGGCTTGCGTGTGGTTGCCGAGGGCGTGGAAAACTTGCGCCAAATGGAAGTGCTGAACCGCTTGGGCTGCGCAATCATGCAGGGCTTTTTGTTCAGTCGCCCGCAGCCGCCCGAAGCCATCGAACAGTGGATGCAGCAAACCATCCTGCCCAAGAAGGCACCGTGGATAGGCAAGGCCAGTGACTTCGACGCGGCCGACGCTTTGCTGCCGCCTGAAGTGCCGCTGAGGCGACATAAATCGTCGCCGTCGTCTTGACGGATCGTCAACGCGCGCGGTCGCACGCAGTTTCAGGCGTTTGGCTTTTTTGCCACCCTCATTTATGACCACTGCACTGCCTTCTGCCCAAATTGCCAAAGCCACGCTGCGCCGTTTGACCCTGGAGCGTTTGGAACCGACACCTGAAAACTACCTGGCCATTTACCGACAGGAACAAGGTGCTGCCCACACCGCTGCCGCACCGCTTTCTGCCGCACCTGTTGCTGCTGCCGTGCCGTCGGTGAGTGGCGCTCAACTGGCCGAGTTGATTGAACGCGTGGTACGCGGTTTGGACCGAGGCAGTGTGCAATGGACCTTGGCACGCCGCAAAGACAGCTTGAAGCGCGTGCTTGAAGGCAGCCGCGGCGACGCGCTGCGCATGCACCAGCGCCTGAGCGGCTTGCTCAGCAGCTGGGACGCAGGCGGTGCAGACACAAGCTTGGAAGTGAATGCTTCCAACGCCGCAGCGCTGGGTACGGTGGGGGTTGGTGTTGAGGCAACGTCAGCACCTGCCGCCGTTGTGGTCACGGCCGCCAGCGCAGGTGCGAAAAATGACCAACACACAGCGCAGTGGCAGCGCGTGGTGGTCAGCCTGGGCAACAGTTTGCAGCAAGCCTTACCCGCCGCCGATGTGGCGGCGCGCAACTTGGCGCAAGCTATGGAAAAAGCCTTTCAAGCCGTTCAAGCCGAAGGCATCAATGAGGAACACGCCAGCCAGATTGAGCAACTCTGCGAGCGCGCCGGTTGGATCGTCCAGCACCGCCAAAACCTCACCGACCAATTGGGCACGCTGTGCCACGAACTCACCGACAGCCTTACCGATTTGGCCGAAAACGACAGTTGGGCTCAAGGCCAAAGCGCGATCATGCGCGCCCACTTGGCCGAAGGCTTGACCGCGCGCAGCGTGAAGTCGGTGAGTGAGTTGCTGCGCCTCACGCGCCAGCGCCAAGCGGGGATGCGCGTGGAGCGTGACACAGCGCGTGAATCGCTGAAATCCATGATCCACAGCATGCTCACCGACTTGGGTGAATTGGGCCAACAAACGGGCCGCTTCCAAGACAGCGTGAGCCGCTATGCCGACGTGGTGGAAAGCGCCGATTCGCTGGAAAGTCTGGCCGGTGTGGTGCGTGAAATGGTGGCTGAGAGCCGCTCCGTTCACGAGGTCGTCAGCCAAACAAGGCAACGCTTGAACGAAGAACACCAACGCGCTGGCGCGCTGACGCAAAAAGTCGATGCGCTGGAGTGCGAGCTCAAGCGTTTGTCCAACGAGGTGTCAACCGACCCGCTGACGCAAATTGCCAACCGCCGCGGCTTGCTGCAAGCCTTTGAAGCCGAGCGTTCTAGAACGGAACGCAGTGGCGGTGCCAACGCAGAAGCAGGCCTGTGCGTAGGCCTGCTCGACATCGACAACTTCAAAATGCTGAACGACAAACTTGGCCATGGCGCAGGCGACGAAGCCCTCAAAGCCCTGGCCCAAGTCGTCACCAACACGCTGCGCCCCACCGACGTGGTGGCGCGTTACGGCGGCGAAGAATTTGTGGTGCTGTTGCCGCAGACCGCGGTTGACGAAGGCCAGCAAATCCTCACGCGTCTACAACGCTCACTGACCGGCGGTTTGTTCATGCACGATGAAAAGAAAGTGCTGGTCACTTTCTCGGCTGGCGTGACAACTTACCGCCACAGCGAGCGAATCGAAGACGCGCTAGAACGCGCAGACCAGGCTTTGTACGAAGCCAAGCGCACCGGGAAGAATCGCGTTTGTATAGGGTGACCTTGCCCTGCCTTCGCAGAAAAAAAACAGGCTGTCGTGTGACTGAAGCGACAGCCTGTTTTTCAAAGGCTTGGTTGTGGCCGCAGTGGTTTACTGTTTGGGCCCTTCGACCAGACGGCGGCCTAATGAGACGGCGTAGGGCGCTGCGCGTGCCGCGAGCATCGGGTCAGCAGAAGCTTCAACACCTTTGGGCAACACCATAGGATTGAAGTTGATCGTCAAGCAGGCACCTGTTGCGTCCGGTGAAACTGCCTTGACGGTCAATCGTCCCAAAGTCACTTTCTTGCGCTCTTCGGGCAAGGGTGTGATTGCGCTGTCGAGTTTGTCGCCGGCTTGGGCCAATTGCAAATTGAAATCAAAAGCCACGCCGCCTGCCGCCACACGCTGGCGCAACTCATCAAACAAAAAGTCAGGCCCTTTGGCTTTGGCCTCTTCGTCGCTCAGGCCCTGCGTTCCGCCAACCGGCTCGAAGACCCATTTGCCGTACTGCTTACTGCCTGCGGCGTTGACAAAAGCAAAGGCGTGTACGCCCCAAAAATTGACCTTTCCAAAGCTCGCTGGCACGGGCTGAGAGGCGAAGTATTTGCCTTGAAGCAGGACTTCGGGATTAGCGTCCGCGAATTCCTTGACCTTTGCTGCGTCGGGTTTTTTAGTCTCTGCATCAGGGGTCAGTGAGACCAGACGGCCCAACATTTGTTGTGGCGTCACAGCCCCGAAAATCGGTGCCGAGATATTGCCCATCTGCCAACTTTCGCCACCCGGCAAATCGAACTCCAGGGCCATGTTGCGCTGACTTTTGGCGTTGTCGGCCGCTCTGGGATTGCCGCCGCCGATCGAGAACCTTGCAATCACCGGAACAGGCTTGCCATTGAACGCAGATGAAGTTGACAGTGCGCGCCCTTCGGCGCTGCCAATGAATTCCGCTGTGGCGCATACGCCCTTGGCTCCCGAACGGCGAAAACCCTCGAATTTGCCGTTTGCATTTTGAAATGCATCCACCATTTGACTGGGGTCGACCTGCGCAAACACAGGCGCGCAAGAAAAACTTGCTGCGGCGGAGAGAGCAGCCAGAGCCAAGATATTGGGTTCCAAAAACTTGTTCATTTTCGTGTTCCTCGTGTTGGTGGTTGTAGTCCTTCAGACGGTAAAAGCGCGCTCAGATTCAGACGCCCCGTTCCTTCAGCCAGTCGCTTGCGAGCTTCTGTGCATAGACGGCTGAGGTCTTGTCATAAGTCGGGCGGTAGTCGGCATTGAAGCCGTGATTGACATTCGGGAAGACCACGATTTGCGAGCCGCTGCTTGACTTGACAAGACTGTTGCGCATTTGGTCGATCACGGCAGGTTTGACAAAACCGTCGATGCCGGCATACAGGCCCAACACAGGTACCTTCAGCTCGGCAGCGAAGTCCACAGGGTCCTGCGGTTTGATCGGTGATTTCATGCCGTCGAGCAAGCCGTAATACGAGACAGCCGCTTTCAATTTGTTGTTGTGCAGCGCATAGACCCAGGCCGCGCGGCCGCCCCAGCAATAACCCACCAGCCCAAGCCGGTTGACGTCGCCGCTTCCGCTGGCTGCTGCGAACGCCACCGCAGCGTCCAGGTCACTGTTGACCTGCGCATCGGGAACGTTGGCCACCACGGTTGACAAAATGGCACCGATGTCTGTCATCTTTGACACGTCACCTTGACGCGCGTACATCTCTGGGGCAATCGCGTAGTAGCCCATCTTGGCGTAGCGGCGGCACATATCTTTGATGTGTTCATGCACACCAAAAATCTCTTGTACGACCAGTAGCACCGGGAATTTGCCTGTGCCGGCTGGCATTGCGCGGTAGGCCGGGATTTTGCCGCCCGCGCCCTGTCCACCCACGGGAACGCTGACTTCCCCGGCCACCAAACCATTGCTGTCGGTGACGATGGCCTGACCCAATACCGGGTTCGAGGCGACTGCAAAACCCGTTGCAAGCGACGTCATCACGAAGCCACGGCGTGACCATGCGTTGGCTGCATCTGGATTGTCCAACGCGGCACTGGGATTTTGAAAATCGATGGCCTTGAGGCCGTAGTCCATTAGTTTCATGACAGGTTCCTTTGGTTGTGTGTAGTGAAGTGAGGTGGGGTGAGTGATTCGAAAAAAAGCGGGGGTGGCTGAAGGTTCTTAAAGTCGTCTTGAAGTTTTCAATTTCCACTGCGCAAGGCATCACGCAGCGCTTGCAGTTGCTGGGTCATTGCCTGACGCTGGGGTGCTGTGCACTTTGTGCTGCATGCCACTTGGCTGTGGACTGCGTGCGCTCGTCTTTCGAGTGCACGCCCTTGCGGGCTCAAAGAAATCAACACCGAGCGGTCGTCCTGGCTGCTTCGCCGACGCAACAGCAAGCCACGAACAATCAACTTGCGAACAAGAGGCACCAAAGTGCCAGAGTCGAGTGCGACGCTTTGTGCCAATTCGCCCGCCGTGAGTTCGCGGTGTTGCCACAGCGCCAGCATCACCACGTACTGCGGATAAGTCAAATCCAGCGGTGCTAACAGCGGACGATAAGTCTTGGTCATGGCCAGCGAGGCGGCGTACAACGCGAAACACAGTTGGTTATGAAGGAATAAATCGGAAGCGGGTTCGGTCAATTTTTTAGCCATGGCTTACCTCCATTTAGAGCATAGAGGGTTTTAGTCTCGCACCCAAGTATCTTTGACAAAAGATACGCGAGACTGACAAACCTGCTTGTCGACGCGTGGCTCCAGCATTTGGCCGAATGCGCAATAGCGCTGCGTGCAGATTGCAATTTTGAAAATTGCGCTGCGTTCGGCCGCGTGCAGCCCGCCGTGATATCAGATCACCCTGCCACTGGACTTCGACAGCTTCAGCGTGAATGAGTGAGTGTTTGAATGGCTTTGAAAAGCTGCGAATTTTTTGTTCGCGTCAAAACGCAGGTTCACTGACCAACTCGTTCTACCGCATCAAATTTCAACCCGCTGTTGCCTTCGCCGCGCCCGGTGGATTTGCCTCGGCCTGTCCACAGGACAGCGCGGCCTTGAGTGCCGCGGGCTTAGTTGACTTTGCGTTTGAGTTCGATGCCGTCGCGCGGCACTTCTTCTTCGGCCAAGCGCAAATAGTCGGCTGCGATGGCTGCGCCGGGGGTCGATGGCACGGTTGACTGGCCCCCTAGCGCCTTTGAACGCCGGAAAAAACGGGATCCAGTTGGTGGCCACTTGAGTTTGCAAAACGCAGTGCAGTGGTGTGCCATGCGCAAGCACGACTGGCTTGGCAGGCAAGTGCAAAGACAGCGTGGTGGAAAGCGCCGACTCGCTGGAAAGCCTTTCCGGTGTGATGTGTGAAATGGTGGCTGGGAGCCGCGCCGTTCACGACATCGTCAGCCAAACTCGGCAACGCGTGAACGAAGAACACCAACGCGCCGACGCACTGGTGCCGAAAGTCGATGCGCTGAAGTCCTAGCTCAAGCGTTTGTCCAGCGAAGTGCCGACCGACCCGCTGACGCAAATTTCCACTGCCGACCGTGATAGCGAGCGCATCTAAGACGCGCTGGAGCGGGCCGATCAGGCCTTGTATGAGGCCAAGCGGACGGGCAAAAATCGGACTTGGGTGGGGTGACCCTGCCGCCGGGCGGCATCTAATGTTGACTTACCAATTGATGGTTTGCGGGGTGGCAAGCCATCAGCCCTTCATCAACGCCGCCAAATTGGCGCGCAAGGTGTCCACCGGCGCGTAGCCGCGGCACACCAAATGCAGCTCATCGCCTTTGGCTGCAATCACCGCCGGGAAGCCGGTGATGCCCCAGCGCTGCGACTGAGCGAAGTCTTGCAGGGTCGCGTCGCGCATGGCTTGCGAAGCGAATGCCACAGCGAAGTCGGCGCGCGGCAGGCCGACTTGTTCGGCCACGTCGGCCAACACTTCGGGTCGAGTCACGTTCTTGCCCTCTGCATAAAACGCAGCCTGCACGGCCTTGAAGTAAGCCCAACTGTGTTGTGGCCAAGTTGAGCGCACCGTCACTGCCGCGCGGCTGGCGGGCTCGGTGTCATACACAAACTCTGGCGCATGCAAAGCGGTGTTCGGTGCAGCTGAAAACGGCAAACCACTGGCCTCCTGCACGTGGTGCCAATGCCCAAAAATTTCATCCGCTTTGCCGGGTGCCAGCGGCTCCGTGGTGAAGGGCCGTAAGCCACCCATCACCAGTGCCAGTTGCAGCGGGTGCAAGTCGCAGGGGGCGGCCAGGAGTTCAGACACGGTTTTGCCAAAGCCGTAGCACCAAGAGCACATGGGGTCGGCGACGTAGATGAGGTTCATGCTTTGGAGTGTCGCAAATTTCGGATTTGCAGGTGCTCACTTAAGCGTCACGTGACCAGTGCCGCAGTTTCTAGAGGCATAAAAAATAGATACGATTTCGACACTACGTTTGGAGCAAAAAATGCAGCCCACTGCCAAGGTGTTCATCACAGGTTCGAGTCAAGCCATACGTTTACCGAAGGCCTTCCGCGTGAGCGTGAGCGAGGTGTGGATCAGCAAAAACGAGGTGACAGGTGAGATCACTTTGAAACCAAAAGACCACGACCAGCGCAAGCGCAATTTGGCTGAACTTTTTCGGTTGATCGCTGAAAACTCAAGCACAGAGGACTTCGTTCCGGTGCGCCGGGTAGGCGACCTGCGCAACCCGTTCGAGCTGACGTCGCCAACTGCCAAAAGAGGCAAGTCTTGAAGCAATATTTGCTCGACACCAACATCCTCAGCTACTTCATCAGAGGCGTCAGTCCACTGCTGACAAAGCGTGTGGCCAAGGCCATGCAAGGTCAGTCCATCGTGACCTCTGCCATTTGCCGCGCCGAGTTGCGCTGTTGCCAAGCCCTGATGGCACCTGAAGACAAACGCCGTTCAGCGATTGATTTGTTGTTGATCGAATTGCCTGCGTTGCCATGGACAGCGGCAGCTTCTGACTGCTACGGCGCCGTTGCAGCAGCGCTCAAACAGCAAGGCCGACCCATCGGTGAACTCGACACACAAATCGCTGCGCATGCCATCGCTGAAAATCTGATTTTGGTCACTCACAACACGCGACATTTCAAAGGCGTGGTGGGCTTGAAACTTGAAGACTGGATGGCTTGAAGCGCCTGATTTTTGCAGCGCTCTCACTCAAAGCAGGTGCATGAACTACCAACTCACCCTCACCGATGCAGCAGACGACGCGCTGCGCCAACTGATCCTTGCGCCGTTGGTGGAATACAACGCGAGTCAAGCGGGGCCAAGTCAAGGACGACCGGTGGTGATCGCCATTGCCAATGACGAGGGCGCAGTGGTGGGTGGGCTGTGGGGCCACACGGGATACGGGTGGCTGTTCACGCAACTGCTGGTTGTTCCCAGCAGCCTTCGTGGGCGCGGTGTGGGCAGTGAAATCATGCGGATGGCTGAGGACGAATCGGTCAAGCGCGGTTGCAGCGACGCCTGGCTCGACACCTTTGAGTTTCAGGCGCGCGGCTTTTACGAGCAGATCGGCTATGCGTGCTTTGCCGAGCTGCCGAACTATCCGACAGGGCATTCGCGGTTCTTCATGAAGAAGGCGCTTTTGAAGCGCTGAGTTGACGTTTGTGAGCAAGTGGTCGCAACGATAAGAATGGAGCTTGAAATGCTGGAAGGTTCATGCCACTGCGGCGGCGTCACATGGAAACTCGCTGCCATGCCCGAGTCGGCCACAGCCTGCAATTGCACGGTGTGCCGCCGCTACGGTGTGCTGTGGGCTTACGGGTATGAAGGAGAAGATGAAGGCGAAGAAGTGAGGGCAAAAGGTGTGACCACCGCCTACGCGCGTGGCGACAAATCCATCGGCTTTCATTTCTGTCCAGGCTGCGGTTGCGTGGCTTACTGGCGGTCGGTGTTGCCCGGCCAAGACGGCCGTCGGCGCATCGCCGTCAACTTGCGACTGACCGAGCCCGAGCCGATTGCCCATTTGCCCATCGATCACTTTGAAGGCCTCGTGAAGTTCGAAGACCTGGCACGCGACGGGCGGTGCGTGGCCGATCTTTGGTTTTAGCGCCAGTACTGTTCGCTCAAGGCAGAACAAAAACCAAACCCGTTCGGACTGAGGTATGTTTTCCGACCTTCCTGAGGTACCGAAGGAAGTCCTTGCGCCGCCTTTCGATACCTGAGTCCCAACGGGGCGGAATAAGCTGCCAGCCGAACGGACTTGACCGCCCTTGACCTGAAACGTCGAAAATTTTGCTGCATCTGATTTCGTTCCATGTCTGAGCTCAACTTCAATTTGCGCATGGCGTCTGAGCAAGACGCCGTGACGATTTCTGCGCTGTCGATACAGGTATTCCTCGATACCTATGCCACCGAAGGCGTTCGTCCCGACCTTGCCCGCGAGGCTCACTGCGAATACGCCATCGAAGCGTTTGTGCAGCGACTTATCGAGCCGCAGCGACGCTTCATCTTGGCTGAATATTTGTCAGCAGACCGCAACGGTTTGTTAGGTTTTGCGGAGGTGCTGCTGACAGTCAAGCCATCACCGGCGGGGAACTTGGCAGGCGCTGAACTGGTGCGTCTGTACATCCAACCCAAAGCCCACCGCATGGGTTGTGGGCGCTCGCTGCTCACGCGCGCTGAACAACTTGTGCAGGCAGAAAAACTCGACAGTCTGTGGCTCACCGCATGGGAAGGTAACCGCAACGCTCGTGCTTTTTATGAGCGTGTGGGCTACGCCGATGTGGGTGCCACGACCTACACCTTTCAAGGGCAGACCTACGCGAATCGGGTCTTGGCGAAGCAGTTCGATTGAACCGATAGCGCGCATGGCGTGGAACTGTCATGACGTGCGTCAGTGATAGTCCTCTTCACGCTGGTGGCGAACTGCCAGCAGCACGACTTTTGACGGGCTGACGATCTCGTACAGAGCGACATAACCTGCGCCGCCGAACGGAATGATCAGTTCGCGCTGGGCGGGGTTCTGCGCCGCTTTGCGAAAGCTGAAGGGCGTGACGGCCAGTCTGTGCTGCGCTGTGGCGCGGATCGCGTCAATCGCGGTTTGGGCGCGGTCAAGGTCGTCGGTCGTCTCTGCCCGGTCGAGCAAAAAATCAAACAGCCGCTCCAGATCAGCCTCGGCTGAAGGAGCCAGCTCAACCACAAAGCTCATCGGCCCAGCTTCTTGCGTCGGGTGTCAAGTTTGGATTGCAGCCGCTGCAGCACAGCGTCAATGGGCGTTGAGACGCTTGTGCGGTGGTACTCGTCTGACGCAGTCTGTGCCCGAGCATGGAATGAGGTCTGGACGCGCCGAAAAGCGATGGCGTTTTTGACAGTCGCTTCGACAAACTCGCTCAGCGTCTCGCCCTGCCTGAGAACGGACTCAAGTTCGGCACGCAGCTCTGGTTCCACGCGAATTTGGGGTATCACAGCAGATTTCATGATTCGATTGTATTGCGTTTGCGTTACGAATTCGACGGGGCGCTTCTGATTGCTTGCCCAATACAGTGGGCAACGCACTTCGCGTCACGCTCTTCACGCCCCCAACAACCGCACCTTCACGCTCTTGCCTTTGACGCTCCCTGCGTTCAACTTGGCCGCCGCTTGCGCGCCTATGTTTTTGTCCACAGCCACATAGGTTGCAAACTCGTTCACGTTGATCTTGCCGACTTGACTGGCTGCATATCCGGCGTCTTTGGTGAGTGCACCCAACACATCGCCAGCGCGGATTTTTTCTTTGCGGCCGCCCAAAATTTGCAGAGTCACCATGGGCGGGATCAGTGCACCTTGGCCACTCGGAGTGAGGTCACTCAAGGGCTGCCACTGCGACGTGAAGCCCTGGGCTTTTTCGATGTTGCCCACGCGCCCCATCTCGTCCATGCTGACCAAGCTCAGCGCCCAACCTGCCTCGTCCACACGACCGGTGCGGCCGATGCGGTGGGTGTGGGTTTCAAGCTCGTAGCTGATGTCAACGTTGATGACGGCTTCGAGTTGCGCAATGTCTAACCCGCGCGCAGCCACGTCGGTGGCCACTAGCACGCTGCAACTGCGGTTGGCAAACTGCACCAGCACTTGGTCGCGGTCGCGTTGGTCCAAATCGCCGTGCAATTCCAGGGCCGAAAAACCTTGTGCGCGCAGCACGTCCACCAAGTCGCGGCATTGCTGTTTGGTGTTGCAAAACGCCAAGGTGCTGATGGGGCGGTAGTGGTTGAGAAGGAGCGACACAGCATGCAGCCGCTCGCTGTCTTTCACCTCGTAAAAGCGTTGCCGAATTTTGCTGCTGGAGTGTTGCGCCAGCAGCTTCACTTCTTTCGGTGCGCGCATGAACTGCTGGCTGAGCTTGACGATGCCGTCGGGGTAGGTGGCTGAGAAAAGCAAGGTTTGGCGCGCTTTGGGGCACTGTTTGATGACGGTAGCGATGTCTTCAAAAAAGCCCATATCGAGCATGCGATCGGCTTCGTCCAGCACCAAGGTGTTGAGGGCTTGCAGGTCGAGGCTGCCGCGCTCCAGGTGATCCATGATGCGGCCCGGTGTGCCGACGACGATGTGCGCGCCGTGCTCCAAGCTGGCCAGTTGCACGCGGATGGTGGCTCCACCACACAGCGTCAAAATTTTGATGTTTTCTTCAGCGCGCGCCAAGCGCCGCAGTTCTTGCGTGACTTGGTCGGCCAGCTCGCGCGTCGGGCACAGCACCAAGGCCTGCACGGCGAAGCGGCGCACGTTCAAGTTGGCGAGTAAAGCCAGGGAAAAAGCGGCTGTTTTGCCGCTGCCGGTTTTGGCTCGGGCAATCACATCAACGCCCGCCAACGCCAAGGGCAGGGCAGCGGCTTGGATGGGCGTCATCGACAAATAGCCAAGCTGCTCTAGGTTGGCCAGCACGTTGGGCGGCAGCGGCAATTGGCTGAAAGCTGTGTTTGCGGAGGCTGCGGATGCCGCGGATGGTGTCGTGTTGGCTGCTTGGGTCATTGCTGATTATCAAGACTCACGGCCGCTACCATCGACCGCATTTGTTGCCCGCGCCTTTTTCACGATGTCACTCAGCCTGCTCGCTCTTTTAGACGACATTGCCACCGTGCTGGACGACGTGGCCCTGCTCACCAAGGTGGCCGCGCAAAAAACGGTCGGCGTGTTGGGCGATGACTTGGCTTTGAACGCGCAGCAGGTTCACGGCGTCGCGGCCGATCGCGAGCTGCCTGTGGTGTGGGCCGTGTGCAAAGGCTCGGCCTTGAACAAGGCTGTTCTGGTGCCACTGGCCATCGTGATCAGTGCTTTCATTCCTTGGGCGGTGACGCCGCTTTTGATGGTGGGTGGACTGTTTTTGTGCTTTGAGGGCTTTGAGAAGTTCGCCCACCGTTATCTCGTGAAGACAGACCTGCAGACAGCGGCGCAAGACAGTCAACGCAAGGCCGAGTTGGAACAGGCTCTGAACGATCCGACCGTGGACGTGGCAAGGTTTGAGAAAGACAAAATCAAAGGTGCCATACGCACCGACTTTGTGTTGTCGGCCGAGATCATCGCCATCACTTTGGGCACCGTCGCCACGCAGCCTTTGTTGACGCAGTTCAGTGTGCTTGCGGGCATCTCGGTGCTGATGACGTTGGGCGTTTACGGCGCGGTGGCGGGCATCGTCAAGCTCGATGACTTGGGTTTGTTTTTAAGTCGCAGCGCGGGCGAAGGTAGATGGACGCGAGTGAAGCGCAGAGTCGGTGCCGGGGTGCTGCGCGCTGCGCCTTATTTGATGCGCGCTTTGACGATTGCCGGCACGGCGGCCATGTTTTTGGTCGGCGGCGGCATCCTCACGCACGGCCTGCCGTTGGTGCACCACGCCTTGGAAAAATGGGCGCAGCAGGTGGCGGCAGTTCCGCAGTTCGGTGGCGTTCTGGGCTGGCTGACGCCGCTGCTGGGTGATGCCGCGTCGGGGCTGTTGGCGGGCGCGTTGGCTTGGTTGGTGGTCAGCGCCATCAAGCGCTTTCGCGGCTCGCCCGCCACGGCTTGAACCGTGCGTGAATTCAACGCTGTGTGAATTAGTCACGCCGTTGTGTATTTGCGGCCGCAGTTGTTCATGGTGCCTCCAGACTGTTACTCCGAGATACGGACAAGGCACAGGGACTTTGGGTTCAATTCGGCATGCAAGGCGGTCGCGGTGGAGTTTGCCAAGGTCGAGCACCGCAAGGGTCGATTTGCTGGCTCGTGAGTCGCGCCGCATGCACAGAACGTCAACAAAATTGAAAGATCAAGACCATGAATTTGGCTGAAAAAAATGTCGTGGATGGCTTGGGTGTGCCCCAAGTTCCCCGGAACCAATCGCACACTTTTTCTTCGACGTTGCCAGCACTGATCTCGTTTGTGCTGGCTGCGGTTTTGACAGCCTGCGGCGGCGGAGGCGCAGGTTCAAGTGAACCCGCCTCTGGTGCGGCGAGCAGTGCAGCAACACTCAACGACGGCACACAGTCCACTGCCGCTGGCACCACGGCCACGGCCATGGCCAAGGCGCTGGCGGTATCAACCACCAACGCCTCCTGGAGTGCCCTGGCGCTTGAAAACGGCAGCTTCACCGTCACAGGCACACAAACGGTTCGCTACGGAGCGGGCTCTGCGTGGGTGGAAAAAGTGGTGACGGGCAGCGGCCAGTGCACCAACGCTTTCTTTGGGCGTGATCCTCTCTACGGCGTGGTCAAGGCCTGTGAGCTGCAAGCGGTGGACAACCCTCCACCGCCACCGCCGCCGACCGTGGACACCTGGACGCGCATCGCCGCCGAAGGCGCGGCCTTCACCACCTCCGGAACACAAACCGTGCGCTACGGCGCAGGCACAACGTGGATCGAAAAAACAGTGACCGGCAGCGCGCAGTGCACGAATGACTTCTTTGGTCGCGATCCGGTATTCATGGTCGTCAAGTCTTGCGAAGTCAAAACCGCCGCGTCACCACCGCCACCGCCACCAACGAGTGGATGGACGGCTGTGGCTGGCGAAGGTGCTGGCTTCACAGTCACCGGCACGCAGACAGTGCGCTACGGTGCGGGCACAACTTGGATAGAAAAGTCAGTCACCAGCAGCGGCGTTTGCACCAACGATTTCTTCGGACGTGATCCTTTGTACGGTGCGGTCAAGGGCTGCGAAGTCAGCGCTGCTACGCAAACGCCGCCACCGCCACCCCCTGCGCCGCCGGTTGTGGTCACCCAGCGTGACGCGGTTCGCTTGGCCGACCAAGCCACCTTCGGCCCGACTGAAGCGCTGGTCAGCACCATCCAGGCGCAAGGCATCAACGGCTGGCTAGCCAATCAGTTTTCCCTGAAAAACTCCAGCTACACCAGCGGCTTGGGCGGCGAAGTTCACCAGTACACCGGGGCTGGCAACTTCTGCGACGGGAAAGGCGGGAACTGCTGGCGTGACTGGAATTCGACTCAGCCCTTGGTGTGGGACTTCTACCGCAACGCTGTGAGCCAGCCCGATCAATTGCGCCAGCGCGTGGCCTTGGCCTTGCAGCAAATTGTGGTGGTGAATAACTTGGAGGTAAGTGGCACCTATGGCTTCCGCAACTACCACAACGCCTTGCTCGACAACGCCTTCGGCAACTACCGCCAGGTGCTGAAAAAGGTGGCGCTGTCACCTGTGATGGGCGACTTCTTGAACAACGCAAACAACGACAAAGGCGCTCCGAACGAGAACTTCGCGCGTGAGTTGCTGCAGCTGTTCAGCGTGGGCACTTGCGAATTAAACGCAGACGGCAGCCTCAAAGGTGGAACCTGCATGCCCACCTACACCAATGAGGTGGTTCGCTCATACGCTTATGCCTTGACCGGCTGGACCTATCCGGCTGGCGGCGCCACAAGCTGGGGCTGCTGGCCCGCAGGTTTGAACTGCCGTTACTACGGCGGTGCCAACGGCGGCGACATGTTGGCCGTGTCCAGCTACCACGACAGCGCAGAGCGCAAGCTGCTTTCCGGTGTCACCGTGACAGCAGGCACGAGCGCACCGGCCGCGTTGGACGCTGTGCTCGACAGCCTCATGGCCCACCCCAGCATGGCGCCCTTCATGGGCAAGCAATTGATCCAGCATCTGGTCAGCAGCAACCCGTCGGCCGCCTACGTGGGCCGCGTGGCCAGCGCTTTCAGCAGCGGCAAATTTGGCAGCTTTGGTTCCGGTCAACGAGGCGATTTGACAGCCACCGTGGCCGCCGTGCTACTCGACACCGAGGCCCGTGGCGACAGCAACCTGCGCACTGCGGGCAAGTTGCGCGAACCCGCTCAGATGATGGCCGGTGTGCTGCGCGCATTGAACGGCACCACCGACGGTGACACCTTGAGCTGGTGGTGGGGCGAGAACTTGCGACAGCATATTTTCCGCGCACCGTCTGTGTTCAATTTTTACCCGCCTGATTACCCGGTTGCTGGCACCAACCTGATCGGCCCAACCTTTGGCATACACAGCGCCAATGCGGCACTTGAGCGTCTGAATTACCTGACGTATTTGATCGACTGGGGCGGCACGACCCCAAGTGCCGACGTTCCAAACGCCTTGGGCACCAAGGTCAATCTGAGCGCGTTTGAAGCCGATGCGGCGGATGCCGCCAAATTGGTTGACCGCCTGAGCGCATTGGCGCTGGGCCGCAAATTGGCCACAGCGCCGCGCGACAAAGTGATTGCAGCCGTGACGTGGTGGAGCCCAACCACCGACGCCGCCAACTGGAAGGCCAATCGCGTGAAAGCCGCCGCCTTCCTTGTGTTTGGCTCGCCCGACTATCAAGTGCTGCGTTGAAAGGCAAGTCATGAAAACAATCACCATGAACGACAACATCAATTCCGCGCTCAGCGCCATCGGTCGGCGCAATTGGCTCAAAACCAGCGGTGCCACCTTGGCTGGGGCCTTGGGCGTGGGCAGCGCTGCCACCTTGGGCAACCTCATGCTTGGCAGCAAGCCTGCTTACGCGGCCGACTACAAAGCCCTGGTGTGTATCTTTTTGTACGGCGGCAACGACGGCTTGAACATGATCGTGCCCACCGATGCGCGTTATGACGCCTACAGCAACGTTCGCAAAGGTCTGGCAATTCCCAAAGCCAGCTTGCTCGGCGTGGGCGCAGTGCCGTTTGGCTTGCACCCGTCGATGTCTGGGCTGAGCAAAGTGGTGGCCGACGGCAAGCTGGCGCCGGTCTTCAACTTGGGCCCTTTGTTCGCGCCGTTGACCAAAGGCCAGTACCGCGCCGCAGCGGCGAACTCTGAACTTTTGCCCGACAGTCTGTTCAGCCACTCCGACCAACAAATCCTGTGGGAAACCGGCACTTCGCGGTCACTCACCCGCACCGGCTGGGGCGCACGGGCCGCCGAGGCGCTGGCCACGGCCAACCCCGTCATCTCGGTAGCCGGCAGTGCGCGCTATGGATCGGGCAATTTGCAAGCGCCCTTGGTGTTGCCAGGCCCGGGCTCTAATTTTGGCGCTTACGGCCTGCAATCCACCGACACTGGAACGACGCAAAAATTGCGCAAAGCGGCCATCGACGCGCTGTACGCGGAAGCGCAAGATGTGACGCTGGGCGATGCCTACAACGTGGCGCAGCGCAATGCCTTCAATGTGTCCGAGCGCTTGGGTGCCTTGGTCAAAGTCAAGCCCGCAGACCCTGGTGCCGTGGCCGCCATTGACGCTGCGTTTGCGCCCATCACCGCCGCCGGCCGAATCACCAGTGGCATCGGAAACCAGCTCTACCAACTGGCCAAACTCATCAGCGGCAACGCGGTGGTGCAAGGCAATCAGCAAATTTTCTTTGCGAGCTTGGGCGGTTTTGACACCCATGGCAATCAAGTCATCACCGGCAGCCCGGCGGAGGGCGAGCACGCCACCTTGCTGAAAAATTTGGGCGATGCCTTGGGTGCGTTTTACGGCGCGCTCAAAGCCTTGGGCCTGGACACCGCCGTCACCACCTTCACCCAAAGCGATTTCGGCCGCACCTTTGCCATCAACAACAGCACAGGCACCGACCACGCTTGGGGCAACCAACACTTTGTGATGGGTGGCGCGGTCAAAGGCGGACAAACCTATGGTGCCTACCCAGAGTTGGTTTTGGGAGGCCCGAATGACGTGGGTGTGAGTGGCTGGGAACTGCAAGGCCGTTGGATACCCACGACCTCGGTTGATCAATACGCCGCCACGTTGCTGGGATGGTTTGGTGCCAGCGATTCGCAACTCGATGCCGTGTTGCCCAACTTGAGGAACTTTGGCGCTGCGCGCAGGTTGGGCTTTTTATAGACCGATTGCCGTCCGACCAGCCTGCAAAGCGCTTGTCGGCCGACCCGCGCTGGGCGTGTCGCCGTAGCGCTGCTTCCAGGCGCGGCGCAGTTGCAGGTCGGAATTGAAGCCTGCATCCTGCGCGGCGCGGGTGACGCTGTCACCGCGCTGCAAGGCTTGGCGGGCACGTTCCAGACGAATCGAGCGCACGTAGTCCAACGGCGAGATGCTGGTGTGCGTGCTGAACAGGCGCAGCAAATGGCGCTCGGTCACGCAGGCCGCCGCGGCCAACAGCGGCATCGTCCAATCCCGCGCAGGCTGGGTGCTGACTGCGTCTTGCACACGGTGCACTGCCGCGTGCAGGTGATGGCGGTGCGCCAGCAGGGGCGACAACTCCGGGTCATTGGGTGTGCGCCGCAGGTACACCACCATGTCTTGAGCCACCGCCGCAGCACAAGCGTCGCCGCAGGTTTGCGCAATCAAGTGCAACGCCAAGTCGATGCCTGCGGTCACGCCCGCGCTCGACGCCAAGCTGCCGTCCAACACGAACACGCGGTTGTCCACCACTTGCGCGGCAGGTGCAGCGGTGCGCAGATGTTCCAGCAGTTCATGGTGCGTGGTGCAGCGGCGCGTGCCAATCAAACCGGCGCGCGCGGCGATCAAACTGCCTGAACAAATGGTGACCAATTTGTGCGCTTCGCTTTGCGCCAACAGCGCGGGCAAGGTGTGCGCCAGCCAGTGTGATGTGGCTTTTGAGTCCGCATTGGGCTTGGCGCGGTTGTCAAAGTTCAAGACGCTGGACGGTTGCCCTGACAGCACCACCCACGTCGGCTTGGGCAAGTGGTCTGGCAGTGGCTCCAAGCCCGCCAGTGTCAAGCCGACCGAGCTGATCGCTAGCGTACTGGCGGCGGCGTATCGCAGCTTGAACCGCGCTGGCTCGCCGCGCTTTTGCAGGTGCATGTTGGCCATGCGAAACGCCTCTGCAGGGCCTGCCAAGTCGAGCAGCAGCGAGTGCGGGGCAACGATGAAAAGGATGTCGATCAAAACCGTGCCGCGGCTTTCACTTTGCACGAGCAAGCGCCTGCGCCACGGTGCAGATGGTCGCAAAACGCCCGTTCAACACAGCCGTGGTGCGGGCCGTGATGTCTTGCGCGCTCAGCACGCTGCCGTCCAGATGCTGCATGTTGAAGGTCAGGGTGGCCTCGGCGCAGTAATCCACTTCCCAACCCTCATCGCTGGCGTGGCGGGTGGTGGTCTCCACGCATTGCTCGGTGCGAATGCCGGCCACGATCAAACGTTGGATGTGGTTTTCATGCAGCCACACCGACAAGCCCGTGCCCACCAAAGCGCTGTGGCGGTGCTTTAAAAACTGTGCAGCGTGGGTGAAGGGTGCCAAGCCGTCGAGTGGTCGCACATGGCCCGACTCCACGGCGAACGGGTTGCTCAATTCAGCCGGGCCGTCGCTGTGCAACACGCGAACCACCGGTATTTTTTGCGACACGCAAGCCGCCACCAAGGTGTTGCAAGCGGTCAAAAACGGCTGCGCTTCCTTTTCAACCCAGTACGGGCGTTGGCGGAAAGACTCTTGAACATCGATCAAGATGAGGGCGGTGTGCATGCGGTGCTCCAGGCGTTTGAGAACTCAAGCATAGGACGGCTTCGCCTGCGTGTCGGTGCTTGGCGCGACCAAGTCCGATCAATTTCGGACATTGAGCCCGTGGCTCAATCAGCCCGCGCTCAAACCCTTTAAGCCTTGAAGCACGGCTTGGTGTGCCTGCCTGACCACCGCTGCTTTCCACACATCGGTGTCGGTATAAAACGCATCGCGAATTTGCGTTTTGATTTGCTCGCGCAGCGTCGCCGGTGCTTCAGGATGGTTCTCCAACCACTGGTCGGCACGCAACGCGGCCATCATTTCCAGCGGTGGCACAGTGCCGTATTCCAGCGCAATGCCGGTGTACTCGGCTTGCGCGCAGTCTTGTGAAGCGGCAGTCCACATCAAGCCGGTGAGTTGGGGTGACGACGAACTGCCGTCGTAAATGGATGTGACGTGGTTATCGCCTCCGCCCCCGCGCTGTCCCCACCAAGAGCGCGCTCGGGCAATGGCCGCAGCGTCGTCGTGGCCCGCAAATATTCGCTCGGCCACGCCGCTCGGCCCCAGGCCGCTGTGCAGGTCTACCCAGCCCAAACGCGCGCAGCGTTGGCCGTATTTGCGCAGCACGTGGCGCAGGGTGAGGTTGCTCCAGGTTGGGTTGACACCGCCGTAAAAAATGCCTTGTGGGTGCGCGTATTGCCCGCCTGAGATGGCGGCTTGCAATGCCAGCAGGCCGTGTTGGTCGATGAATTGCTGCGTCTGTGCATTCACCGCATCTGACGGCGGCCATGCGTGCGGCACCACCCATCCCGCGATCTCGTCGTAGCCTTGGTTGTGCGGAAGCGGCTGCGTGAAATCTTGGAAGTTACGGTTCAGGTCAACGTTCTCGTGCGTTGTGCGCCGCCACCAAGAAAAGCCGTGCGGGTTGAGCGCGTGAATGAACAGCACCGCCACACCAGACTCACTTTGGGACGCCAAAAAATCGGCGTCGTGCAGCAGCGCCACTTGCGCGCCCGAGCCGCAAAAACCTTCTACGCCGTGACAGGCACTGCTGATGATGAGCAGGGCAGTTGCGTCTTTCGAACCCACCAAGGCCACGTCCATGGCCAGCGCTTCGCCGTCACGTCCACGCAGTGGATGCGAGTGCGATTGCACATGCAGGCCGGCGTTTTCCGTGGCGCTTAAAAATTGCGCGCGCGCTTCAGGATAGGTTTGCGAAAAGTGCTGACTGGCTTGCACAGCCGAATCTGTAGATGCCACGATTGAACGACCAAGATTCAAACAACAGGACGCGGCGCGGCCAACCAAGCCTCGGCCATGCGCACCCACAGCGTGGCACCCAGCGGAATGAGCTCGTCGTTGAAGTCATAACTCGGGTTGTGCAACATGCAAGGCCCCATGCCGTGGCCGCCTTCGCGGTGGCTGCCGTCGCCGTTGCCTATCAAGAAATAGCAGCCCGGGGTTTTTTGTAAAAAGAAGCTGAAGTCTTCGGCGCCCATGGTGGG